>CAKUYZ010000006.1 GCA_934717675.1 uncultured Bacteroidales bacterium | reverse complement strand
CGAGATGATGAAATGAAAAAACGAGATGATGAAATGAAAAAACGAGATGATGAAATGAAAAAACGAGGGAAACAGACCTTCGTCACCGCCCCTATGCCCGAGGGCGAGACGTGGGTGGGGCGCATCATTGACTCTCACGCCGACGCGTTGGCCTACGCCCTTGTGGCCCTCACCGCGCTCATGGCCCTGCTGCTCTTCAACGTCCGCCTGAGCGAGGGCGGAGACGACAGCACATACATCTGCCGCGCGCTCGACCTTGTCGCCGAGGGGCGCTACCCCGACTTCCAAGGGCCTCTCTATCCCGTCTTCCTCGCGCCGTTCATCCTCATGGGCGGCGGCGTCAGCGTGGTCGGCCTCAAGTTCACCTCCTACGCGCTCATCATCTTCGGGCAGCTGGCCATGTACCTCTCGTTGCGCCACGTGGTCTCTCGCCGCCTTCTGCTCTCCGTCATGCTCCTTATGGCCTCCAACCTGTGGTTTGTCCAGTTCGGAAGCCTCACATATAGCGAGCCTCTCTTCATCGTCGTCATGTGGCTCTTCATCTGGGCGCTGCTGCGCCTCGATGGCCTCAGTCGTCTGGCCTCGTGGCGCCATGTGGCCCTCTGGGGCGGGCTTGTGGGTCTTTTCGCCGTGGCGGCCATCCTTGTCCGCACGGCGGGCGTGGGGCTTGTCATATCCGCCGTGGTCTATCTGGCGTTGCGCCGCAAGTGGCGCGCCGTGGCGGTGGCGGTGGCCTCGTCTGTCCTCTGCTTCGCTTTGTGGCTGGGCGTGCGCTCCGCCGTGTGGGGAGAGGTTAAGACAGACGGCAGGCAGCTCCAGACGCTCCTTCAGGTAGATCCCTACGACCCTGCCGATGGCATGGAGACGCCACAGGGTTTCGTCAAAAGGTTCATTGGCAATTCCGACCTCTACATATCCAAGCACTACGTCAAGATGCTCGGCCTCCGCGACGTGGACAGCCGACAGACGTCTCGCGCCGCCACAGTCATTGTCTACGCCCTCTTCCTGTGGGGCGCGTGGGTGGCGTCTCGGAAAAACCGCGGCGTGCTGTTGGCGGCCGTGTTGGCGGCCGTGATGCTGGGCCTCACGTTCTGCTCCCTTCAGGTCATTTGGGATCAGTACAGGCTCATCCTCCCCTACGTGGCCCTGATGCACATTGTGGTGCTATATGCCGTGGCGGATGTTGCCCGCCGCCTCTCGCGCCGCCACACGCTCAAGATCATGGCTTGCGCCGTGGGGCTGTGCTCCGCCGTGCTCCTCTCCAGGGCGGGCGGCGTGATGGACCTCATCACGTTGCGCAAAAACCTCACCACTGACCTGCTCGCCGGCTACACGCCAGACTGGTACAACTACCTCACCCTCTGCCGCGAGGTGGGCCGTCAGATGCCCGGTGACGACGTCTACGTGGCCTGCCGCAAGCCAAACATGGCGCGCATATATGCGGGCGGCAAAAAGTTCTATGGCATATATAACATCCCGTCTGACGACCCCGACGTGCTTGTCAAAAATCTCAAGGACAAGGGCGTGACGCACGTCATCGTGGCCAGTCTGAGGCGCGACCCGGCGCAGGCCGGCCTGGGCGTCATCAACACCATCCATCGCTACGCCGCAGCCATCCTCCAACGCTATCCCGGTTTCTTGGAGCAGGTGGCCATTGTCGGCAACGAGCAAAACGAGCCAGCGGCCCTCTTCAAGATCAACTACGAGGTCGCGGCGCAAGCCACGCAAACAGATAAGCAGTAAATGGACATTCACCAATATTTCGCCAGCGTGGCGCCCCAATGGAGGCAATATCGCCGCCGCCACGCCTATTATTGGAACCAGATAACGCGCTTCATCTCGTTCTATATGAACGACAGCCAGTCAGTCATTGAGATTGGCTGCGCCACTGGCGAGACCATTGCGCAGGTGCCGGCGCGCCGCCGCGTGGGCATCGACTTCTGTGACGAGCTGATTGTCCAGGCCCGCGAGGACCACCCCGAGGTGGAGTTCCACGCCATGGCCGCCGAAGACATCACGCTCGATGAGAAGTTCGATGTGGTCATAATGTCCAACCTCATTGGCTATCTTGACGACATCGAGCTGGTCCTCAATCAGGTGCGTAAACTGTGCCATAGGCGGACCAGGGTCATCATAACCTCATACAATCGCTTCTGGGAGCCGTTCATCGGTTTCGCCGAGGCCGTGGGCATAAAGCGCAAAAGCCCAGAGCAAAACTGGCTGTCAAAGTCCGACCTCCGCAACCTCTTGTACCTCACAGGTTTCGAGGTTTACCGGACTAACAGTTGCATGCTCATGCCTTTCGGCGTGCCGCTCTTGGCCCCGTTCCTGAACCGCTTCGTGTCTCACCTCCCGCTCATGGGCGCGCTCTCGCTCAACGGCTACGTCTTCGCCCGCCCCATGCCCGAAGACGAGACGGTGTCCGATGACTGGCGCACGCGCCACTCCGTCTCCGTGGTCATCCCTGCCCGAAACGAGAGCGGAAACATCCGCGCCGCCGTGGAGAGGGTGCCGGACATGGGGTGCCACACGGAGATAATATTTGTCGAGGGGAACTCCACTGACGACACATGGGAGGAGATCTTGAGGGTAAAGGCCGAATTTGAGGGCCGTAAAGACATCAAGGCCCTCAGGCAAGACGGCCGCGGCAAAGGAGACGCCGTACGAAAAGGCTACGCCTCCGCCACGGGAGACATCCTCATGATTCTGGACGCTGACCTGACCGTCCCGCCCGAAGACTTGCCCAAATTCTATAAGGCCATAGCCACGTCAAAGGGTGAGTTTATCAACGGCGTGCGCCTCGTCTACCCTATGGAGAAAGGCTCCATGCGCACTCTCAACACCCTGGGCAACCATTTTTTCAGCTCCCTCTTCTCCTGGATTCTCGAGACTCCGGTCAAGGACACGCTATGCGGCACCAAGGTGATGTTCCGTCAAGACTACCTGCGGCTGGCGGCCGGGCGCTCTTTCTTCGGCGACTTCGACCCCTTTGGCGACTTCGACCTTCTCTTTGGCGCTCATAAGCTCAACCTGCGCATGGTGGATCTGCCAATCAGGTATCGCGAGCGCAAATATGGCACCACGAACATATCTCGTTTCCGCCACGGTCTGCTGCTGCTTCAGATGAGCGTTTTCGCGGCTCTGAAAATTAGGTTCCGCTAGGCGGGCCGGCTTCAAAATCATTAAGAAAAAATGGCGGATAAGAGGAAAGCCATATTCCCCGGGTCTTTTGACCCGTTCACGGTGGGGCACGAGAGCATCGTCTTGCGCGGCCTCGAGGTCTTTGACGAGATTGTCGTGGCCGTGGGCGTCAATTCAGACAAGCACTGCCTCTTCCCCATAGAGCGCAGGGTCGAATTCATCCGCGCCGTCTTTGAGCATCGCCCCGAGGTCTCGGTGCAGACCTATGACGGGCTGACGGTCGATTTTGCCAGGCAGATTGGTTGCGGCCACATCATCAGGGGTTTGCGTACCTCGGCCGATTTTGAGTTTGAGAGGGCCATTGCTCAGGTAAATAGGCAGATGGCGGGCATCGACACGGTGTTCCTGCTCACCACGCCAGAGCATACGCCCGTCAACAGCACCATTGTGAGGGACATCCTCCGCCACGGCGGAGACGCCTCGCTCTTCCTCCCCGCCCGAATCAGAGACATGGTAAAATGAAATCTATTGCGCTGTTTGCCCTTGCGGCGTTGGCCTCTATTGCGGCCGCCTCGGCCTCGCCTGTCCGTGTGAGTGGCGTGGCTCCGGACTATGCGGGCCGCACTCTCGTCTTCCGCTGCGAGGCCGACCCCGTGAGCCGACTGCCGCATGACATCGAAGCCGTCGAGGTCGCGCCCGACGGCTCTTTCTCTTTCTCGGCCGAGCTGACCGAGGTCACCCGCGCCACGGTAGACCTGAGTTTCTACGCGGCCCACATATTCCTTGAGCCCGGGGCGCGCTACGAGGTCTCGCTCCCGCCCTTCCGCCTGAGGCCGGATGCCGAGCGTTTCAACCCGTTCTACGAGCCCAGGCAGGTGCCTCTCACCATTCTTTCCTCCACAAGCAACCTCAACAAGGCCTTGCATGATTTCGACCAGGCTTTCGCGCGGATCTATTATCCTGTGGCCGCGCGGCTCGCGCGCCGGCATGACAAAGCTCTGGCCGACAGGCTCATTCTGCGGTTGGACTCTGCCGCCCGCGCGGCGGGGTGCGATAAGCCCTTCTTCCGTCAGCAAGTCTTCTATCGCAAGGCCCAAGTCTACGCCACGCCGCGCCTTGCCTCGCCGCGGGCCGTCATCTCGCGCTTCTTCGCGGGGAGGCCGCTCCTGCTCAACGTGCCGGCCTATTGGCAGACCATTGACATGCTTGCGCCAGATGTCATTCACCAGTCTTCCATCCCTGCCGTCCGCAAGAAACTCATAGATGCCATGACGGCTCGTGAGCCAAACGTGGC
This sequence comes from uncultured Bacteroidales bacterium, assembly GCA_934717675.1. Taxonomy (GTDB): domain Bacteria; phylum Bacteroidota; class Bacteroidia; order Bacteroidales; family Marinilabiliaceae; genus W3P20-009. The sequence goes on along the minus strand of CAKUYZ010000006.1, from coordinate 62,981 downwards.
GGCCCTCTCGGCCGCACTGGCCGCCGACACTCTCTTCGCGAGCGGGGCGGACTTTCGCGAGGCTCTCATTGTCAAAAACTTGGCAGAAGATTTCTACTCTGGAGACATGACTGACGGGCGGGCCGACTCCATGCTCATCAGCGCGGCGCGTCACTGCGCCTCAAAGCGGGTGCGCCTCATGGCCGCCAATGTCTACGCCAAGAAGAACAAGCTAAAGCCCGGCCTCCCGGCCCCAGACTTCCATCTGGTTGATAATGCCGACAACGAAGTGTCGCTCAGCACGTTCAAAGGCCGATTCCTCTACTTGTGCTTCATGCATACCGAAAACTATGAGTGCGTCAAGGCCATGCCCGTGCTAGACAATTTGGCCCAGCTCCATAGGGCCGACCTCGACGTCCTCTGCGTCTTTACAGACGACGAGGCCGACGACGCCTATTCCTACCTCGCGCCCAAGGGCTACTTCTGGAGAGCCGTCTCTTTTGTGGCCGACCAGAAAATTCTTGAGGAGTATGAAGTCAAGGCCCTGCCCACCTATTTCCTCATCGCCCCAGACGGGTGCATAGCCATGGCGCAAGCCCCGGGTCCGGCCGAGAACGTTGGCCCGGCCATCGCCTCCGCCATACGGCAATACATCATTGCCACCAAGCGCGGCCGGCCGGAAGTGCCGCGCACCATATATGACATAGCAAACGAAGCCCGATGACACCCATCTCTCAGGACTCTCCTATGGTCTCGGCGCGCGCCCTGACCAAATCTTTCGGCTCCCTCCAGGTGCTTAGAGGCATAGACCTCGACATTGGCCGCGCCGAGGTGGTCTCCATCATGGGGGCCAGCGGGGCGGGAAAGACCACGCTCCTGCAGATTCTCGGCACGTTGGATCGCCCGACGTCCGGCTCCGTCTTGATAGACGGGACCGATGTCTTGCGCCTCGGGCAGGCTGATTTGGCCCGCTTCCGCAACACCAAGATAGGTTTCGTGTTCCAGTTTCACCAACTCTTGCCGGAGTTCACTGCCCTCGAAAACGTCATGCTGCCCGCGCTCATCGCGGGAAGGAGCCGCGCCGAGGCCGAGGCAAGGGCCACGGAGTTGCTAGACTTTTTGGCCTTGGCGCACAGGGCCGGCCACAAGCCGTCGCAAATGAGCGGTGGTGAGAAACAGAGAGCCGCCATTGCCCGCGCCCTGGTCAATAATCCTGCGGTGGTCTTTGCCGATGAGCCCTCCGGCAACCTGGACTCTCACAATGCCGACGAGCTGCAGAGCCTCTTCTTCTCGCTTCGCCAACGCTATGGCCAGACCTTCGTCATCGTCACGCACGATGCCAGGCTGGCCGAGACTTGCGACCGCATGGTCACCATGAAAGACGGCCTCATATGCCAGTGACGGATCATTTGCGCGAGCTGCTGGACCAGAAGGTTGACCTGTATGAGCGGCCCGATTTCATAGGCCCAGACCCCATATCCATCCCCCACTCCTTCTCGCGCCGTGAAGATATTGAGGTGAGCGGCCTCTTGGCCTCCACCATAGCTTGGGGCAATCGTAAGGCCATCGTGGCCTCTGCTCAAAAAATGATGTCGCTTCTGGGGGCGGACCCCTACGACTTCGTCATGTCCGCCTCCGACGCTCAGGTGCAGTCGCTTTCACGGTTCGTATATCGCACCTTTCAGCAGTCGGATCTCCCGTCAATGGTCATGGGGCTCCGCGCCGCCTTTTCGGCCTCGCCGTCGGGTAGCTTGGAAGATCTTTTTCGCCCTAGCGACGGGGAGACGTTGCGCGACGGCATAGCCCGCTTCCGTTCCCTCATGGTTCCAGCTATGGCTCCGCGCTCGCGCAAGCATTTGGCCAACGTGGAGCGAGGGGCCGCGGCCAAGCGGCTCTGCATGTTCCTCCGATGGATGGTGAGATCTTCAGCGCGTGGGGTCGATTTCGGCCTGTGGAAGACCATAAGCCCGGCCCAGCTAGTCATTCCGCTAGATGTCCACACGGCCCGCACGGCCCGCTCCCTTGGCCTTCTGGAGCGCAAGTCTAATGACTGGCGGGCAGCCTGCCAACTCACCGACACCCTCAAGCTCTTCTCGCCATCCGACCCCGTCCGATACGATTTCGCGCTCTTCTCCATCGGAATTGTCGAAGGCGGTATCGATTTGGCTAATCAACCCAATTAAAATTATTCTATCTTTACCGCAGACAAACTAAACAAACACCAGTTCGATGACGAAAATAACGAGGGAGGACGCGTTGCGCTATCACTCCGAAGGACGCCCGGGCAAAATCGAGGTCGTCCCCACAAAGCCATACAGCTCTCAGCGAGACCTTTCACTGGCCTACTCCCCAGGTGTGGCCGAGCCTTGCCTCGAGATTCAGAAGAACCCCGAGACGGCCTATGAATACACCAACAAGGGCAACCTAGTGGCCGTCATTTCCAATGGCACTGCCGTGCTGGGGCTCGGCAACATTGGGGCCATGAGCGGCAAGCCGGTGATGGAGGGCAAAGGCTTGCTCTTCAAGATTTTCGCCGGCATCGATGTCTTCGATATTGAGGTTGACGAGAAAGACCCGGAAAAATTCATACAGGCCGTCAAGGCCATCGCCCCGACGTTTGGCGGCATCAACCTTGAAGACATCAAGGCTCCTGAGTGTTTTGAGATTGAGACGCGCCTCAAGGCCGAGCTGGACATCCCCGTCATGCATGACGACCAGCACGGCACGGCCATCATCTCGGCCGCAGGCCTCATCAACGCCCTCCAGATTGTGGGCAAGAAGATTGAGGATGTCAAGGTGGTTGTCAACGGCGCGGGGGCGGCTGCCATCTCTTGCACGCGCCTCTACATGAGGCTCGGAGTGCGCCGTGAGAATGTCGTCATGGTCGATTCCAAAGGCCCCATCAGGATAGACCGGCCAAACCTCACGGAGCAGAAACGAGAGTTCGCCACCACCCGAGACGTCACCTCACTCGCCGAGGCCCTAGTCGGAGCAGACGTCTTCCTCGGCCTCTCCGTGGCGGGAGTGCTGACGCAAGACATGGTGCGCTCCATGGCCAAAGACCCGATAGTCTTCGCCCTTGCGAACCCGCAGCCGGAGATTAGCCCCGAAGATGCCCGCGCCAGCCGCCCAGACATCATCTACGCCACGGGACGCTCCGACCAGCCCAACCAGATTAACAACGTCTTGGGCTTCCCATACATATTCCGCGGCGCGCTGGACGTCCGCGCCAAGTGCATAAATGAGGAGATGAAGGTGGCCGCCGTCAAGGCCATCGCGGAGCTCACCCGCAAGGCCGTGCCAGACGTGGTCAACGCCGCCTATGGCATGAAGAGAATCTCCTTTGGGCGAGACTACATCGTCCCCAAGGCACTAGACCCGCGCCTCCTCACCACCGTCGCGCCCGCCGTGGCCCGCGCGGCCATGGAGAGCGGCGTGGCCCGCAAGCCCATAGACAACTGGGCGGCCTATGACGACAAGTTGAAGAGCTTCATGGGCCTTGACAACAAGATGCTCCGCAATTTCTATGACATGGCTCGCCAAAACCCACGCAAGGTCGTCTTCAGTGAGGCCAACCACGTCAACATGCTCCGCGCGGCAGCGCAAGCTTTCAGCGAAGGCCTCTGCAAGCCCATCCTCCTCGGCAACGAGGAGAAACTCGCCAAGATCGCGGCCGAGAATGACATCGACCTCACAGGAATCGAGATTGTTAACCTCCGTCATGACCGCGAGGAGGCCCGCCGCGTCAAGTTCGCGCAAATCATGGTGGAGGAGAAAGGCCGCGAGGGCGTCACCTACGATGACTACTACGAGAAGATGTATGACCGCAACTACTTCGGCCTCATGATGGTCAAGACGGGCGCGGCCGATGCCATGATTGCCGGCGTCTACACCAAGAACGAGGATCTTGTCGAGGCCGCCAAGGCCACCATTGGAATCCGCAAGGGGCTTAGCCACATTGGAGCCATGCACATCCTCAACACCAAGAAAGGCACATTCTTCATGGCCGACACACTCATCAACCGTCACCCGACGTCCGATGTCCTCATAGATGTGGCCAAACTCACCTACGACACCGTGAAGTTCTTCAACCACACGCCTGTCATGGCCATGCTCTCCTACTCCAACTTCGGCTCCACCAAAGAGGGAAGCCCGGCCAGCGTCCACAAGGTGGTTGAGACCCTCCACGAGCGCTATCCCGACATGGTCGTAGACGGCGAGATGCAGGTCAACTTTGCGCTCAACCGAGAGCTCCGCGACCGCAAGTTCCCATTCTCAAAGCTCTATGGCAAAGACGTCAACGCCCTCGTCTTCCCAAATCTGAGCTCCGCCAACACGGCGTCTAAGCTCCTGCTGGAGATGGGTGTGGGAGACATTCTGGGCCCCATCCAGATGGGTCTCCGTAAGCCCATCCACTTCTTGGACATTGAGAGCTCCGTACGCGACATTGTCAACATGACCGCAGTGGCTGTCATCGACGCTGTTGTTCAGGAAAAGCGAGACCAGATGGAGTAGTCGCATCCCAATAAGTCATTTATTTTAGGCCGATGGCGCAGCTTTTTGCGCCATCGGCTTTTTTTGTTTCTGCCCATAGTTGGAGAATCCTCCCCTAAAGTAGCTCCGTTAAAACGCAGAGTATCAATCAAATTTGTAATATCGCCAAAAATATTTTTCAAATATTCTTTCGGTTTGCTTGTGAAAAAGAAAAATCACCTTACCTTTGCATTGTCAACGAAACAAAACTGACAGGTTGACGACAATTTGACAAAGCTGTTGAAACACTGATTTTTAGTCATGTTCTTTCGGGGTTGCGCTTTGTCGGGTGTTTTCAGGTGGAGGTTTCTGCTTTTGTTGATAAAAGAAAATTATTTTACAACCAAAGCGTCTGCGTGACGGCGTGCGAAATATGAACAAACCGAGGCGCGGCCGAGCCTCGCGTCCTGTCCCCCATGATTCGCCTAGTCGCAAAAAGACGCGCTCAAACACATCAAATGAAATGGCAACTTACAAGCAAGGTATTCTCGGACCATTCTCCGGCAAAGTCGGAACTGTTGTCGGCAGCTCTTGGCGCGGCATTGCGTATATTCGCTCTCTTGCTACGAAGGTGGCAAACCCGCGAACTGCGGCGCAGCTCGAAGTCAGAAACAAACTCTCTGCCACTTCCAAGCGACTCCGACTCTTCCTCAGCTCCATCAGAAGAGGGTTCGTCAGCTCCGGGGCGGCCTCAGGATGGTCCGCGGCGGTGAAGTTTAACAGACAGTCCGTCTCTTTCGATGAGAAAACGGGGTCCTACGTGTTCCCGATAGAAGACGTCAAACTGTCCGATGGCGCCAAGCCGTTCGACGTGGCCGTCTCCAACGCCGCGGGCGTCATATCCGCCTCGTGGGAGGCTCCTGCCGCGGCCGATGAGCTCTACGGCGGCAAGCTCTATCTGGCCGTCTATAACGCCAAGAATGACAAGGCGGCCAACTTCTCCGCCAGCCTCTCGGCCACCGACGCGCAGTTCAATGCCGCCGACATCCTCGGCGCGCAGGGCGGTGATGAGCTCCACGTACTCTTCTTCGCGGCCACTGGCTCCGTCTCCACCCAGACAACGCACCAGAAGCTCTCCTAACCACTAATGGACGCGGGCGATGGTTGCGGCCGAAGCCATCGCCCCCGCCCTTTTCTCCGCGCTCTTGCGCCAATTCAATCACACGCACATCTAAATTCTCATTTACCCTATGATTCGTTTTAAACTTTTCCGCAAAGAGAATACAGACACCTACTGCATGGGCCGCCTCTATGTGTCCATGGCCGATGACGTGGCGGAGCCCGACCAGCGCGAGGACTATCTGCTCTGCGACACCCTGGAGCCGCCCGTGCGCCCTTGGGGCGTGAGGGTCAAGGGCAAGACGGCCGTGCCGGCCGGGGTCTATGACGTGGCTCTCACGCGCAGCCCCAAGTTCGGGCGGATGCTCCCCATCCTCATCGACGTCCCGGGCATGACGGGCATAAGGATTCATCGCGGAAACACCGCCGCCGACACCAAAGGCTGCATCTTGCCCGGCAAATACGTGGGCGGCGGCAGGCTGGTGTGCAGCACACCGCGAGAGCTGGACATTGTGCGGATGCTCTTAGACCAGCCCGATGAGGCTCAGATTGAGATTGTGGACGATTTCGCGGCCTCGGCCGAGAAGGCCGACGGGCCTTGCGCCGCCACCGCGCCCATCGGCCAGCTCGTCTCGGACGAGATTTGGAAGAGGTTGCGCCTCATGGCCGCATAGGCCATGCCCCAAGGCCGCGCCGTGGAGCAGGAAGGGAATCTTGCGCCCGGCGCGGCCTTTTTTATGCCTCAGGGGTCACCATAAAGCTGCCTTAGCCTCCATTTGGCGCATTCTTTGCATATATTTGCGCGCATTATTCACAAAACCATTCAAATGTCACTCAAAACCTATCTCTCGCTCTCGGCCGCTTTTCTGGCCTTGTTGCCTTTGGCTTCGTCTTGCATAGACGACGATACGGAAAAAGTCTCTTTTGGCGTCACCGTCAACGGCTACATCTTGCAAGGTGGCCAAGAGGGTCAGAGGACCTTCTCACCCTACATTGTGGTCTCCTCCAACAACTATAAGTATAAGCTCCAGTCCGTAAACATCTACAGTTCCAACGGTGTCAAGCTGCCCGTGGACTCCACCGAGGACTCTTACAGATTCGAGACCCTGCTCTCCAGCCCCGCCTGCGTATTCACTGACACGGCGCGCCTCAATGGCGACTACACCATCACCGCCACCTCGCAAGACGGCGAGAGGGCCACGACCGAGATTGCCATAAATGTGGCTCGCAAAGACACTCTGAATGAAGTCCGCCCCACCGAGCTCTCCTATGACGGCTCCAACATCAAGGTGAAAGTGCCTGCCCAAAAGTCCGTCAAGTCATACGGCATAAGGCTCACGCCATATAACAAAGACGGGCGCCCGCTCCGCTCCAACTCCTATTACAAGGTGTCTCAGAACGCCTATGTGGGCACCGACAGCGTGGCCACATACAGCTTCCCGTTCTACACCTCGCAGCTTGGCGCCGACTATGCCGAGGTCCGCGTCTATTTCGCGGGCGGCTCTAGCCTCGTGGCCGAGAGCGACACCTCCATCACCATTGTGAAGCAGTAGGCGGCGGCATAACGCAAACTGGCAAGCCCCGCCACACAGCCTGGAGAGGCGTGTGGCGGGGCTCGCTGCGTCTCCTTGTCCCCCTTTGTCTTGTCAGTGCTTGTTGTTCCGTTGGGTGCCTATGTGCAGACCCAGGGTGACGGATATGTTGGTCTGGTTGCCGTGCGGGTTTTGCGCCACGGTCTGTATGTCGCCATAGTCCGAGTCCGCCACCTCTATAACGTCATCTTTGAGCTGCGGGACTATGTTGAGCCTAATTTGGCAGCTCATCAGGGTGCGCTTGCCCGCCTTGAAATAGGCTCCGGTCATTAGTCCGAGTGAGGCGGAGAGGTTGGTTGTGGAGTAGGTCGTGGCGGTCATGGCGCCGGCATACTTGGTGTTGGGAGTAAAGTCCACCGAGTTCATTATGACCTCGCCCCCGGCCGTGATGCCGAGAAACGGCCTCACGGTGTTGCGCGAGAAGAAGAGCCGGCCCGTCAGGTTGAAGTCCAGGGCCCGGTATGTGGCCTCGAAAGTGCCGTAGCGCGTCAGGTTAGACCATGTCTTCTTGTCGTTATACGGGTAGTTGCGGAAGCCCACCTCGGCTCCAAGCCCCACGCTCTGGTTCATCTGCCGCATGACGTCGGCGAATATCACGAAGCCCGTCTTGGCCACGTCGCGAAACGACAGGTCGCCGCTGCTGCGGCCTATTGACGTCGGGACGGCGAAACCCACGTGCCCGCCCACGTATATCTGCCCCACGTTGAATGTGTCATACCTCTTGCCCGCAGCGGGCAGTGGCGCGGCCTCAGGCGCCGTCTCGTTGGCCGCCGTGGCGGGTGTCAGCGTAAGCCACAGGGCCGTTATGGCGGCGGCTATTGTCTTTGTCTTCATGTCTTTGTCCTCGCTCTCTTATTCTTGCCCGATGTTGAAAAAACGTGATGGGGCTATGCCCACGAAGTTGTCTATCACCACGTCGGCCAGCTCCGCGGCCACGTCGCGCCCAAAAGTAGTGGCCACGCCAACGGTGAGCATCCCTGCCGCGCGGCCCGCCCTCATGCCGTTGCGCGAGTCTTCAAACACCACGCACTCCTCTGGCTTGCGCCCCAGCAGCTCAGCCCCCTTGAGGAAGCAGTCAGGTGCGGGCTTGGAGCGCGCGGTCTGCTCGGCCGTCACAACGATGTCAAAAAGGCTGTCGAAGTTGGCCACGCTCCTCCTCACGTCCGCCATCTTCATGTTGTTGGAACTTGTCACCACGGCCGTTTGCACGCCTGCCTCGCGGATGGAGAGGATGTAGGGGCGGGCGCCGTCTACAAAGTCATATTTCATCTCCTCTGCCTCGAATTTGTTGAGCATCTCCTCCACGTCGCGCCGGTCGGCCTCGCTGTGGAAGTGGGCGTTGAGTATGCTCGTCAGTGTCTGACCCTTTATCTGGCGGGCGAAGTCGGGAATTTCGGGGTGGTATTTATGACCTATCCGACCCCATACTATGTCATATTGGCGTTCCGTGTCCAAGACCACGCCATCCAGGTCAAAGAGTGCGGCTTTTCTTGCCATGGCTTGTTTTTATGTGTTTTGTGGTTTTCGAGGCCTATTCGCCGTCGTCCCCTCCCATCAGGGAGAAAGTCTCAATGAACGGCTTATAGGCCGAGAATGGCAGTCGCGCGCCGTCTACGGCCATCTCGGCCTTGTTGTAGAATGGCTCGCGCTGCGTCAGTTGGGCGGCAATGAAGTCTTGCAGCTCGTCGTCTGTCTTGTTGGCTATTATGGGCCTCTTGGCCTTGGCCCCTTTTAGTCTTGCGGCCAGCTCCTCCGGCTCCACCTTTATGTATATGGTCAGGCCGGCGGCCCTCATCACATCCATATTGTCAAAGTGGCACGGGGACCCGCCGCCGGTGGCGATGATGGCCTTGGGCTCTTTGGCCAGCTCTTTCAAGGCCTCGGCCTCGGCTTGGCGGAAGGCTTCTTCGCCGTGCTTGGCGAAGAACTCGCTTATGGTGCAGCCGAGCCGCCGCTCCACGTAGTCGTCCATGTCAATGAACCTCCACCCCATGTCTTTGGCCACATATTTGCCTATGGTGGACTTGCCCGAGCCCATGTAGCCTATCAGGAATACGCGCTCCATTGTTGTCTTTGCCTCCTTCTCGCCCCTATGCCGTGTGGGCGCCGCGCCCCGTCTCTGCCGCAATTTCCCCCAGTGCCTTGCTCATCTGGTCGGGGCATGAGGTGGGCTTGGCTCCGCACCTGATTCCTTTTAGCGTCTCGGCCACCTCGCTGGCCTTGCGCCCCTCCATCAGGCGGCAGAGGCCTTGCAGGTTGCCGCTGCACCCGCCGATGACCTCGGCGTGGCGCACTGTGCCGTTGTCGTCCACTTCAATGCGGAAGAGTTTGCTGCACACTCCGCTGGGCTGATACTCGTATGTCATGTTTTCTGTTGTTGTTTTTCTATGTCAGTCTGTCACCAGCAGTTTGCCAACGGCTTTGCTGTCTCCGTTGCTCGCCGTCATCCAGACAATGTATATGCCCGCGGCTGCCAGTCGGCCGTCGGGTCGTCTGCCGTCCCATGTGGCTTTGCCACCCACCGATGTGAGCCTTGCCACTCGGTTTCCTGCGGCGTCGGTTATGAAGAGCGTCGTGGCGCCCATCAGCCTGTCTATGCTCACCGCCCCGGGTCCGTGCCTGAGGCTGAAGGGGTTGGGGTATATCCTGACGGATGCGAGCGTCTCCGACGGTTCTGTGGCGTCTCCTTTGTAAGAGGCTATGCCGGCGGGCGTGGCGAAGTAAATCTCGCCATCGGACTGGCGTATGGCCACTCCCTCCACCTTGTCGCTTGGCAGCGGGCTGTTTGCCGTTGTGAAGTGGCGTATGGTCTGGGTGCCGTCGGGGCTCACCAGATACGCGCCGTCATCATCTGTGCCAATCCACTTGCGGTTGGCCCCGTCCACGGCAATGGCGTTGATGTAGGCCCCGTCTAGCAGGTAGTCGGCCAGGTTTGTGCCGTCGTTGCGCGGCACTTTTATTCGGTTGAATGACACGGTACCCGTCTGGAGCATCGTCTTGTTGTCTTTTGTCACGAGCAGTCCGGCCGACGTGCCCACCCACACGTTGCCGTCGGCGTCGATGGCGAATGTGTTGGCTCTCTCGCCCACGGCTTCGCCCGTCTCGGAGTCCACCAGTTCAATGCGGCCCACGTATTGTTTGTCGGCCTCGTTGCCGCGGGTGCTCATGTAGAGGTCGTCATCGCAGCTCTCTGGCGTGCCGCCAATGTTGAAGACCGACGTGTGCGTCCCGCTCATATATGTCGACGCCACCCAGATGTTGCCGTTCGGCGCGGCCGCCATGGCGGCGTAGGAGTGCGTAGAGCCGTCGCCCATGGGGCCGTAGGGGTAGCTGTGCCACTCGCCTTCGGGGGTCATGACGTTGATGCCGCTGTCCACCATGCAGGCCAATACGTAGAGGTTGCCGGCCTTGTCGAACGTGATGGCGTCAGAGCGGACGTATCTGTTGCCGCCGAATATGTCTTTGATGGTTGAGTTGCCGGCGGTGAACTGTGTGTCTAGCTGACAGTCAACAATCTTGAAGATGCCCGTCCCCCATGTTGAGAGGAACACGTCTGACGGGTCTCGAGGGTTGGCGGCCACCATGCATGGCTCGCGGCTGTCCGCCCATGTCTTGGCGGAGCTGTACCACATCCCATTGCGCAACACGCTCACCGAGGCCGGATTGCCTTGGTTGTTCAGCTCGCCATTGCGTCCGGGGCCGCCCACGTATATGTCGTCTCCAGCCGCCGTGATGCAAGAAGATATGTTGCTCCGCGGGCCGTTGGGCTTATAGGCCTTGCCTATGCCGGCCGTGTCTGAGATCACCAGGCACGCGTCATTGTCCGCGATGGCCAACGTCTTGTCGTCCATCATCTCTGCCATGCGGAACTGCGGCTTCGTCACGGTGTCTGCTGTGTCGGCGCGCCCCACGGAGGTCACGGAGGCCTCCACGGCCAAGCCCGCTCCCAAGAGGTCAACGCCGCCGCTGCGCGTCACCAGCAGCTTCTCTCCGCGCCCGCTCAGTGAGCGGAATGAGCCGATGCGGTTTTTGGCTTCAGCCCCGTCGGTCGTTATCTTCCAGAGCGTCACGTCTCCGCCCGCGCGACCAACGGCGGCGTAGACGGTGTCGGCTATGGCCGCCAGGCTCACGGTGTTGCCCCGCGGGCTTGTCAGGAGGCTCCATTGGCCGGGATCTTCCAGCAGGCGGCTGTCGCGCCGCGCGCGGTATATGCCCGTGGCCGTGGCGGCGTATATGTGGTCGGCCGTCAGCGCCACGCCGCGCACGTCTACGCCATCGGCGGTGACGCCCCACGCCGACTTTATTTCAGCCTTGCGCCCGTCAACCTCCAGCACGCCGCCGCCGAAGCCAATATAATATTGTGTGCTGGCGGGCGTTATGGAGTTGATTACTTTGTTGTTGTGCTTGGTGCTGAGCCGCAGCTCCGGAATGTTGTAGGTGGTCATTTGGGCCATGTCCACCAGGTCGATGTTCCCGTCGGCATATCCCACGATGAGGATGTCGCCGTTGCCTTTTATGGCCGATATTCCGGAAGAGGACAGATGGTTGGCCTTGTCTAGTGTCGATGTCAGTCCCTCGGCGGGGTCGTAATAGGTCAGGCCGTAGCTGTTCCCGGCAACCGCTTTGCCCGCCGCCACGGCTGTCATCGTGGCCCCGTTGAATGACGTGTGGAGCGTCCATTGCGCCTTGGCGCGAGGCCCCAGGGCCAGTGCCGCGAGCGAGGCGGCGAGTATGGCTGCTGTTCTCATCGTCTGGTGATGAAGTCTACAAGTTGTCTGACGGCTTTGCCGCGGTGGCTTATCTGGTTTTTGTCGTCGAGGCTCATTTGGGCGAACGTCCGGCCCCCGAACCCGTCGGGAGCGAAGACGGGGTCGTAGCCGAAGCCCCCGTCGCCATGCCTCTCCGTGGCAATGCTGCCCTCGCACACGCCCTCGAAGGTGGTCTCCGCCCCGTCTTGGCCAATGAGGGCTATGACGGTGCGGAAGCGCGCGCGGCGCGTCTGCGCCCCTTGCAACGCCAAGAGCAGTTTGTCCATGTTTTTCTGCGAGTCGCACTCCTCCCCGGCATAGCGGGCCGTGCGCACCCCTGGCTCTCCGTCCAGGGCCTCCACCTCAAGCCCCGTGTCATCTGCGAAGCAGGCCTTGCCCGTCAGTTGGTGCAAGAATCTCGCCTTGATCAGGGCGTTGCCCTCTAGCGTGTCTGACGTCTCGGGGATGTCTGCCGTCACCCCGGCCTCGTCGAGTGTCAGGAGGCGGTAGGCGGGGCCCGCCATCCTCGCGATCTCGGCGGCCTTGCCCTTGTTGTGGGTGGCGAAGAGAAGCTCTTGTGGTGTGTGGTTCATGGGGTTGTCTCTATGCTGCGCAAATATCGCAATTCTTTTGCTAACGGTGGCTTCCGACCCCTCAAAAGAGAAGCCCGCTCGGGGGCGGCGTGGCGCGTTGCGCTGCCGCCCCCGTGCGGGCCGATGGTCTGGTTGCCATGCGGCGGCCAGGCCTAGAAGTTGGAGTAGACCAGCTTGACGTCTTGTCTCGGGTTGACCACGAAGACGGGGATGCCCGCGCTGTTGGAGATGACGGTCTGCTCGTAGGCGCCGAGCAGATAGTCGTGGAACGCTATGTCTCGCGTTGTCGTGATCATGATCACGTCCATGTTGTGCTCTTCGCAATATTTGAGGGAGAGCTCGAGGAACGAGCCTTTCTCGTCGGCCCACACCACGTCGCAGTCAATGTTCTGCTCCTCAAGGTAGTGCTTGCAGAAGTTCATGTTGGCGCGTGTGGGGTTGTCGAACATCGGGCCGTTGCCTTGCTGGCCGAAGAAGGTGACGTGGAGTTTGTTGACGTAGCTGAGGATGGGCATCCACTTGAGCTTCTCTTTGGTCTCGAGCTTGTAGTCTACGGGGAAGAGGACCCTTGTGGGGACGGAGTAGTCGGGGTCTTTCTGCACGATGAGGTATGGCACGTGGCAGCCCACGATGACCTTGAGGGCCCAGCTGCCTGTGATTTTCTGCATTCCCTTCATTCCGTGTGTGCCCATGACCACGAGCGTGCTGTTTTGCTCTGCCACCACCTCGTTGATGGTGGTGAAGATGCTGCCCTCGCGCACCAAGTAGCGGCAAGCAACGTTCTCGTCTTGCGCAATCTGGGCCACGAGGCCGTCTAGGCGGTTGGCGGCCTCGGCCGTCTGGCTCTCTTTCTTGACGATGTGGAGCAGGACCACCTCGGCCTTCATATTCCTGGCGATGTGGGAGGCGTGCTTGACGGCGCAGTCGGCCTTCTCTGTGAAGTCGTAGGGGACGATGATATTCTCCATAGAACTCTCCATATATTTTTTAGGTTTAAGTTTTTTTGCCTTTTGTCTCTTTGCCCGCCACGCCGTGCTGAAGCAGCTATGCCTCACTGCCATAGGGCGAATGAGTGCGACAGGGTGACTTTTGCGCCAGCTCGGCAGCCCGACATTTCTGACCCTTGGGTAAAAATCTGCTTAAAATTACTACTTCGCTATCTGAAAAAAAAGTAAATTGCGAGAAAATAGCGACACGATGCTTCCGATAGCGCAAGCCCAGCCCCGAGGGGGGAGCCTGGCGGCTCTCTTGTGCCTGGCGCTGTGGCTCTTACCGTCTGACGCCCTGGCGCGCCATGACCTGTTTTCCGTCCCCTCGTCATTGCTGTGCGGGGGCGACACGTCTGTTGTCTTTAACAATCGGAACGCGCGGGTGGAGTGGGACGGCGCGCACGGGTTTGAGCCGCCCTACGGTGTCGTCTTGACCTCGGGCGATGGCGACACCCTTTTTTGCGGCAGCACGGGCGAGGCCTGGTGCGCTGTGGCGGCCGACGCCGCCGGAGGGCGGTCTCGGCTCAGGGTGACGGACGCCGCGGGCCGCTCTTTCTCCGTCAGTGTGGCCTATGCCGAGCCCCCGTCGGCGTGGTGGATGGTGGCGGCGGCCGCCGCCGCTGTCTTGGCGGCCGGGGCCGTGGCGCTGAGGCTCGCCTTGCGCCGTCAGAGGAGGGCGTTGGAACGAAAAGGCCGCGAGATGGAGGCCGAGGCCGGCAAGAGGCGCACTCGGAAATATGACTTCGCCACCGTACTCTTCACTGACATCCAGGGCTTCACCAAGATCGCGGAACATATGAACCCCGAGAAGCTGGTGGATGAGCTGGACCGTTACTTTATCTATTTCGATGAACTGGTAGATAAATATAACGTTGAGAAAATCAAGACGATAGGCGATGCCTATATGTGCGCCGGCGGCGTGCCGGACAATGACAGCGCCAACCCAATTGAGGTGGTGCTGGTGGGTCTTGAGATGATTGCCTACGTGAGCGAGCGCAGGGCAAGCAAAGAGGGTTTTTGGAACATCAGGGTGGGCATAAACACGGGGCCCGTCATATCCGGCCATCTGGGCAACATAAAGAAAGTCTTTGACATTTGGGGCGACACGGTGAACACTGCGTCGCGCATGGAGAGCGGCGGCGAGCCGGGCCGAGTGAACGTGAGCGAGAGCACCTATCAGCGCATCCGCGACTTTTTCGACTGTGAGTATAGGGGCAAGATGCCCGTGAAGTATAAGGGCGAGGTGGACATGTATTTTGTTAACGGCCTCAAGGCCGCCTATTGCCAACCCGGCGCGCCCCATAAGCCCAACGCCCTGCTGCTGCGCAAGCTCCAAGTGCTGAGGATCCAGGACTTTGAGCAGGGCGTGCGCCAGACGGTGCTTAAAGACGCCCACCCCAACGCCTCGGTGCGCATGGACGCTTTTCTGGCCCGAGTGCGCACATTGGCGTCGTTGGAGGCTTTCTCTGACGATGAGGTGATTGTGAGCGGCGTGGCGGCGATTTTCTGTTTCGTCAACGCCAATTTTCCCAAGGCTGGCCTCTCCACTGGCGGCAGGGAGATTGACTCCATGCTTGGCCGTATGCACCTGACGGACGACCTCTGCGAGAGCATAAGGGGCGTGGTGGTCCACGTGGAGCAGGGCAAGGCGCCCGAAGGACGGGTGGAGGAGGTCATCTCAGACGCCTTCAATGAGGTGTATGGCCGCAAAGACGTCATCCCGCTCCTTCTGGCCATGTATGGCGAGGCGCAGGCCAACGGAGGCCACGTCAAGGCCCGCTCGGCATGGCTCATGGCCCACAAGGCCAAGGCGGACTCCTTTACTTTCTACACCGACTCGGCCCGCCGGCTCTGCGAGGTGCCCAAGGCGAAGCAGGTGGAGGTGATTGGCGCGGCGGCGGACTTGATATAGGACACAACGCGGGCGGCGGGGCGGCAAGAAAGATATTCTTGCCGCCCCGCCGCTTTTGTGGTCGCCCCACCCCCGACTTATGCCGTGGTGGCTTGCTCCTGGTTGCGCTTGATGCTGTTGTAGACCTCGCGCGTCAGGCCCTCGTAGGTGTCTTGCTTAGGGTAGATGGGGTCTAGGAACTCCACCTGAACCTTGTGAGGCTTGGGAATCTTGCGGCCTTTGGGCATGGCTTGGTAGGCCCCCTTGATGGAGACGGGCACCACTGGCACGTTGAGCTCTTTGCTCAAGATGGCGAACGTCTTCTTGAACTCGCCGAGCTTGCCGTCTGGCGTGCGCGTGCCTTCGGGGAAGATGATGATGTTCTTCTTCTTCTTCAGGGCCTCGCCCATCTTTTGAATGGAGTCTTTGAGGTTGCTCATGTCCATGACAATGACGTTGTGCGTGGCCGCCATGAACTTAATGAACGGCTGACGGACGTGCTGCTCCTTGGCGTAGAAATACGTGTTCTTTATGTCGCGGTATTTGAGGAAAGACATGACGAAGAGGCCGTCTAGGAAACTCTGATGGTTGGGCGTGATGATGACGGGGCCGTCTGGTATTCGGTCCGCGCCTTTGCCCGTGAGCTTGAAGTAGAGGCGGAAGAAAGGTTGCGCCAGGGCTATGAACATGCGCCCCGTGAACCATGTTTGCGGCAGCTTGAGGCTGGTGTGCTCGCGCAAGATCTTTTTCCAGTCTATTTTCTCCACCTGCATCTTGGTCTTGCTCTCAGCCACATAGTCCGCCATGTCCGCCACGGAGCGGAACTGGCTCAGCTGGTCGGTGCTGACGTTGAGGCCGAAGCTGTTGTTGATGAAGACCTGGAGGCCCACCTTGTCTAGCGAGTCGAAAGCCAAGTCTAGCTCAATGTGGTCAGTCGGGTGGACTTTGCAGACTTTCTCGCTCTCAATATATTTCTTCAAGATCTTATATTCGTCACTCTGGGCCTCCTCCACCACTTCAGGCTCCACGGTGGCGGAGTCTATGAGGAGGGTCTTGAGCTTGAACCGTTGGAGCTTATCCAGCTTGGTGCGCGGCAGGTCTCCTCGGAAAATCTTGATGTTGAATATCTTCTTATATCCTGCCGCGTCGGCGTTATATTTGTCAATGACCTCCCACTTCACTTTCTGCTCAATCTCGCTGTCGGTCATTGAGGCGAGGGCTGGCTGTGGCACAATGATGGCCATCAGCGCGTCGTCTTTCTCCGTCACCGCGGCCTCTTTGACAATGGCGGCGTAGCTCTCCAGGTGCTGCTCAATCTCCGTAGGGTTGACGTTTTTGCCGTTTGAGAGGACTATTATCTCTTTGCGTCGGCCTGTCACCACCACTCGGCCTTTGTCGTCGATATAGCCGAGGTCGCCGGTGTATATCCACCCGTCGCGCACCACTTGGGCCGTCTCTTCGGGCCTGTTGTAGTAGCCCTGCATAATGTTCTTGCCCTTGGCCCTCAGCTCGCCATCGCACACCTCTACGGTGCATCCTGGCACGGGCTGTCCCGAGGCTCCGGGCTTGATGTCGTCGGGGCGGGTGAATGCTATCATGGGCGCGCACTCCGTCATGCCGTAGCCTTCCAGCACGTCTAGCCCCAGTGTCTTCATGCATTGCGCCACCGCGGGGTCCAGAGCCGCGCCGCCGCTCACGAAATATTTCACACGTCCGCCCATCTTCTTCCTGACGGAGCTGAAAATGAGGCGAGAGAGGGCCCGGCTCCCGATCTTGTCGCAGAGTTTGTAGAGAGCCCTGGTGACCCAGTGGGCCTCTATCTTGCCCCTGATGGCCTTGGTGAGCATGGTGTAGAGGCGCGGCACGCCAATGACAATGCCCACCCCTCCGCGCGAGAGGGTCTCCATAAGGTCCGGCGCGCTGAGGCTGGGGCAGAAGGCCACGGAGCCGCCTGTGACGAACGGCGCCACGAGGCTGCCCACGAGCGGCAGCACGTGGTGGCACGGCAGCAGCACCATGGTGCGGACGTCTGGCGTGAAGATGGGCACGCCCACGCTAACCGCGTTGACGTTGAAAAATATGTTCTCAAAAGAGAGCATCACGCCCTTGGGGCTGCCGGTGGTGCCGCTGGTGTAGATGATGAGGGCAGTGTCTTCATTTCGGTAGCCGATGGTGGCGGGTGGGGCCGAGACGGGATCTTCTTCCAACGCCCGTGAGATGACCTGGAGCCTTTGGCTCCCTCCCGCCCGCTCTATGGCCTCGCGGGCCGTGGCCTCGGTCTTTTCTGACGCCCAGACGGCCTCGGGCTGGCAGTCCTTCAAGACGTAGGCGAGGTCGGCCGCCGACGATGTGCTGTCTACCGGCACGGCCACGCCCCCGTTTTCCCAGATGGCGTAGAGGGCGTAGGCGAAAGCCGGCCTGTTCTCAGAAAATATGACGACTTTGCCGTGCTGGCCAATGGGGCATCGCGAAGAGAAGTCGCTAATGCGCGAGAGCATCTCGGAGTACGAGATTTCCCGTTCGGCGGTCCATATGGCCGTCTTGTTATGATTGGTTATCATTATTCTGCTTTCTTGCCGCCGCCACGTGGGCGCACGCCAACGCCGCAGCCTCCGCCCGGCGAGGGTGGCGCGCCGCGCCGCTGCTTCCGTTCTGCATGACGCGCTAGTGGGGGGCAGTGGCCCTGAGAATTGCGCCCAGGTTCGCCTTGTGTGGCGTATGCGCGTGGCGAAATACGTAATCGCCGCACCTTTGCAAATATATTACATTTCGCCTTAAAAGCAAGGTGCGTTCACTTTCGTTATATGGCGGCAAGGGCGGCCCTCATGTCGTCTGGCGTGGTGAGCTTGATGTTGCCTCTCTGGCCCTCGGTGATGTGGATTGCTGCGCCCGCCGCCTCCACCACGCTGGCGTCGTCAGTGAACAGTGGCGAGTTTGGCAGCGCGTAGGCGGGCCGCAAGATGTCTGCTCTGAACACCTGCGGCGTCTGCACCATCATGACCGTGCGCCGGTCTACGGCGCGGCTCGCGCCGTCGGGGGCGACAATCCTGACCGACTCTACCGACGGCAGTGCGGGTATGGCAGTGCCGAACGTGGCGGCCTCGGCGTAGCACCGCTCTATGGTCTCGCGGCTCACGAGCGGCCGCACGCCATCGTGTACGCCCACCAGGGCCTCGCCGCGCCAGAGGGCTAGACCGTTTTTGACGCTCTCGTGGCGCGAGCCCCCTCCCTCGGCAATGTCATGCGGCGCGGCGAACGAGTGCTCGCGGCACAGCGCGGCCCACGCCCCCATCTGGTCTTGGGGCAAGACCACCACCACCCTCATGCCATCTATGGCAGCGAAGGCGTCTATGGTGCGCATCAAGACGGGACGCCCGCCCAGGTCGAGGAACTGCTTGGGCACGGCCGCGCCCATGCGGGAGCCGCTGCCGCCCGCCACTATTATGACTAACTTGTCCATCAGATTTCTTTTTATGCCCGCTAGCGAGAACCCGGTGTCACAGCACGGGGCGAGACATGACCATGTTCATTGTGACGCCCATCACGATGACTCCCACGGCATATCCGCCCAAGAGCTGGCGCCACGTGTGCGCATTGGCGTAGAGGCGCGCCCACGCGGTGAGTCCGGCGCAGACGAAAGCCGCCGCCGCCCACGGGGCGAAGTCGAGGCGGTAGGCCATGCCCGTCACGCTCACATAGGCCAGCAGGGCGCCGGAGCCTATGGTGTGGAGGCTCACCTTCCACCGCAAGGAGCAGAGGCCCGCAAGGAGCAGGGCCAGGCTCTCGCCCAGAATCATGCCCAGGAGCGGGCGCGGGGTGTTGTGCACGTTGAGCGCCAGCAGAGACAGCCCTATGGCGCATCCCGAAGCCAACAAGGGCCACACCCTCTCGGCCCGAGACGGCATCTCCAGCTCGCTCACCTTGCCCATGATGATGAACGCGCCAATGACCATGAGAGGGTTGGCGCACGCGAAGATGCCCACGGCGCGCAGCACCCTGACGTTGATGTCGTGGGGCAGGCCGCCATAGGGTGTGGGGCCGAAGAGCGTCAGCAGGGTGCAGTAGACGGGCATCAGCAGCGGGTGGAGCAGCACCGTGACGACTTTTGAGGCCGCTGCGGCCATTTGCCTTTGGTATGCCATGCTCATTCCCACGCCTAAAGCTGCTTGCGGAGCCTGGCCACGGCAATGCCCATCTGCTCCCTGTATTTGGCCACCGTCCGCCGGGCAATGTTGTATGACTTCTGCGCCAGCAGCTCCACCAGTTTCTCGTCTGTGAGCGGTTGCCGCTTGTCTTCGTTGTCTATGGCCTCTTTGAGGATGCTCTTCACCTCGCGGGTGGAGACGTCGTCGCCATCAGCGTTCTGCACGGCTTCGGAGAAGAAGTATTTGAGCGGGTAGATGCCGAACGGCGTCTGGACATATTTGCTGTTTGACACCCTCGAGACCGTTGAGACGTCAAGCCCCGTGCGGTCGGCAATGTCTTTGAGAATCATGGGTTTCAGCTTCTTCTCGTCGCCGTCTATGAAGTAGTCGCCCTGATAGTCCATTATGGCCTGCATGACGAGCGTGAGGGTGTTGCGCCTCTGCTTTATGGCGTCGATGAACCATTGCGCTGATTTCACCTTCTCTTTGACGAACGTGGCGGCGTCTCGCTGCTCTTGCGACTGGTTGGCCTTGTTGGTGGCATATTCGCGGAGCATGTCGGCATATGTCCGGCTTATCTTGAGTTCCGGCTCGTTGCGGCGGTTGAGGTGGAAGCCGAGCTCGCCATTGTCATAGTCTATGATGAAGTCTGGCGTCACGTGCGGAGACTGGCGCGCCGCTCCGCCGCCATAGGCGCTGCCAGGCTTGGGGTTGAGGCGCAAGATTTGCGCGGTGGCCTCTTTGAGCTGCTCGTCAGATATGCGGAGCTTGCGCGTGATCTTGTCATAATGGTGGCGCGAGAACTCGTCAAAGCACTGTTCCAACACCTCTATGGCCGTCTGCACTGCGGGGTCTTGCTGGTCGTGGGCCTTGCGGAGTTGCAGCAGCAGGCACTCGCGGAGGTCTCTCGCCCCAACGCCGGGCGGGTCCATCTGTTGCACCTCATTGAGCACGGCCTGCACCTCGGCGTCGGTCACTTCCTCGTTGAGGGCGAATGAGGCGTCGTCCGCGATGTTTTCCACGCTGCGGCGCAGATAGCCGTCTTCGTCAATGTTCCCTATTATGTATCCGGCAATTTTCTGCTGCCTCTCGTCAAAGTCGTGCAGGCCCACTTGGCCCTCCAGGTGCTCGTAGAATGACGAGGCCTCGGAATATGGCACGCTGTCGCGCTTGTCGTCGTCGCTGTGGTTATTGGCCTGGAGCTTGTAGGCGGGGATGTCTTCGTTGAGCAGGTAGCCCTCTATGGTGGTATCGTCGGGCTGCTGGTCTTGCGCTGCGTTGATCTGTGGCTCGGGGTCGGCCTCCTCTTCGCGCCTTGTGGCTTCCTCGTCCACTTCCAAGACTGGGTTTGACTCAATCTCCTCTTTTATGCGCTGCTCCATCTGCACGGTGGGAATCTCCAGCAGTTTTATGAGCTGGATCTGCATAGGGGAGAGCTTTTGCTGCAGCTTGAGCTGCATGCTTTGGTTGATGGCCATGTCTACTCTTTGATTGGTAGGGATGCGGGTACAAATATAGCAAAACATCGCCATGCTCCCCGCCCCTTGGCCTCGCCATGCGCCGGCGCATGACAAAAAGCCGCGCCGGATGGCACTCTTGCGGTGCCCCCGGCGCGGCTTGTCTCCCGGCGCTAGTCGTGGCCTACTTCTTGCCGAAGTAGCGGTTGAAGAGGCCGTAGAAGCCCTGCCCGTGGCGAGCCTCGTCTTTGGCCATCTCGTGGACGGTGTCGTGGATGGCGTCGAGCCCAAGTTCCTTGGCCCTCTTGGCAATGCGGAATTTGTCGGCGCAGGCTCCGGATTCGGCGTTCATGCGCTTCTCCAAGTTGGTCTTGGTGTCCCACACCACGTCGCCAAGCAGCTCGGCGAATTTGGCGGCGTGCTCGGCCTCCTCGAAAGCGTATCGCTTGAACGCCTCGGCAATCTCAGGATAGCCCTCGCGGTCGGCTTGGCGGCTCATGGCCAAGTACATGCCAACTTCGGAGCACTCGCCGTTGAAGTGCGCGTTGAGGTCTTTGATCATCTCCTCGTCGCAACCCTTGGCCACGCCAATCACGTGCTCGGTCTCGAAGTTGAGGGCCGCGCTCTCGTCAAGCACCTTGAACTTGGAGCCTGGAACGCCGCACTGCGGGCATTTTGCGGGAGCCTCGTCACCCTCATAGACGAAGCCACATACTGTGCAGATGAATTTTGCCATTGTAGTTCTTTCTTTTTGAGCCTTCCCCAAGCGTGGCCATGGGCCTCTCGCTCTCGGAAGCGCAGTGGTTCTTTGTTGTTACACGGCAAATATACGCAGAAAACCACGCGGAGTTATATCACGCACGATATTTATTACTTGTCTAAGTAAAACTCACTCGCAACGGCCTTATAGTCAGCCGTCATGGAGCCGTCTGGGTTGAGGAGCGTCAGCTCATTATCCTCTGCGGCGATGCCCAATGAGGCCCATGCGAATTGGCACACGGCCCTGCGCGGCGGCTTCCGCCTGTTGCTGAAGATGGTGGTGACGGAGGTCGGCTCCAGTCCCGCCCGTCGCCCCTCGGCAATGAGGTCTGTGGAGGCCTCGTGGGGCAAAATCACGGCCAGTCGGCCTCGTGGGGCGAGGAGCCTCGCGGCGATGTCCATCAGTCCGCCGCGTGTCAGCCCCACGGCGTGGCGCGCCATGTTGCGTCGCCCATCGGGGCATTGGAGCGAGCTGGTGAAGTATGGCGGGTTGCTCACGATGAGGTCATACGCGCCGTCGGCAAGGTCGTTGGCGTCGGCCTCGACAATGGACAGGCGGCTGGCGAAAGGTGAGTTGGCGCAGTTTTGCCGCGCCTGGGCCGCCGCGTCAGGGTCTATCTCCACGCCCACCACGCTGGCTTGCCCGAAACGCTGGGCCAGCATGATGGCAATGAGGCCCGTGCCGGTGCCAATGTCCAAAACCCGCGGCGTGGCGGGCGCGTCGGGCGCGAGCCGCGCCATGGCGCCGAGAAGGACGCCGTCGGTGCCCACTTTCATGGCCGTGCGGTCTTGGTGGACCACAAACTGCTTGAAACGGAAGAATGTGTTCATACGTGCCGCGAAGATAGTCCGTTTTTGCGCCCGTCTGAGGCTAGAGGGTGGCGGCGGTGAGGCGCGCCAGGGCCTCTTGATAGTCGCGCTCGGCCATAAGGGCCTCCTCGGCGGCCTCGAAGTAGAGGCTCATGGCCATGAGAGCCTCGGTGGCGGACGTCTCGCCGGCCAAGACGGCTTTGCGCAGCAGGGGGGCGTTGCTCGTCATCTCCAACGTCATGCGCTGCTCGCTGGCTATGCGGCCCAGCGTCTGGGTCTTGACGAACGCCGCCTCCAATGAGGCCCGCGTCAGCTCGCGGCTGGCCGCTTGCTTGGCTTGGGCGGCCCGGGCTGCCTTGGCGGCGGAGCGTCGGGTGGCTCGGCCGGACCACAGCGGCAGCCCTATGCCCACGGCGACGCCCTTGTATTTCTCCTCCTCCGAAAACTCACCCCTGAAGCCCACTGACAGCTTGGGCAGGGCTTCGAGCCTAGTCTCGGCCTGCCTGTGGCGCGCCTCGCTGGCTTCGGCCTGCGCCGCGAGCAGTTGCGGCAGTCTCCCTTCCACGAGGGGGAACCAGTCGTCAAACCGCGCGGGCAGTGGCGTGGGCGCATAGGCTGTGTCGGTCATCTCAAGGGGCTTGCCCCCGTTGAGCGCCGTCAGGCGCGCTTGTGTCTCGTCGGCCTCGGCCTGCGCCCTGGCCAGTTGGTTGCGCGCGGTGGCGTAGGCCAGTTCGGCGTTGTTCACGTCGGTTTGTCGGGCGTCTCCCGCCGCGAGCCTTTTTCGGGCCGTCTGCGCCATTTGGCGGGCCATGTCGGCCCGCTCTTGGCGGTTGCGCAGCAGCAGGTTGAGGTGCGTGAGCCTGATGCAGGCCAGTTTGGCTTCTAGCAGCACCTCTTGCCGTGCCGCGGCGTAGCGGATGTCGGCCAGTGAGTCTTTGGCCGCGGCCGTGCGCCGCCGTTGCCCGCCAATGGTGGCCCAGTCGAGGGTCTGGCTCACGCTCACGTCTTTCCTGCCTGGCCACAGGTAGGCTACTTCGGCCTCCAGGTCCGGCATTTTGCGCTCCGCCGCGTTGGCCGCCTTGGCGGCGTCGGTCTCTTGCCTCATGGCCGCGAGCTCAAGGTTGTTGGCCTCGACAAGTTCCAGGGCGCGCTCCATGGTCTGGGCTTGGACCGCGGCGCCAAGGAGTGTGGCAAAGACTGTTATTATCTTGGTTTTCATGGTTATTTCTCTTTTTGGTGGATGAGGGTGTAAACAATTGGCACGATGAAGCCGTTGAGCAACGTTGACGTGACCAACCCGCCCAAAATCACTTTTGCCATAGGACTCTGGATCTCATTGCCAGGCAGGTCTCCGCCCGCCACCAGTGGCACCAGGGCCAGGGCCGAGGTCAGCGCCGTCATGAGAATGGGGTTGAGGCGGTCGGCGGAGCCTGTGGCCACGCTGTCGTTGAGGGGGCTCCCTTCGGCCCGCAGCTCGTTGTAGCGGGCTATGAGCAGCATTCCGTTTCGCGTGGCTATGCCGAAGAGCGAGATGAAGCCTATGATGGCCGGGATGCTGACCACTCCGCCCGTGAGCCAGATGACCATAACGCCGCCAATGAGCGCCAGGGGCAGGTTGACAAGCACCACGGCGGCCTGGACGGTGTCTTTAAACTGATTGTAGAGCAGCAAGAAGATGATAAGTATGGATAGGGTCGACGCCACCAGCAGCGTGCGCGCGGCCGACTGCTCGCTCTCAAACTGTCCGCCATACTCCACGTGGTAGCCTTCGGGCAGTTTCACGCCACTCGCCACGGCCTGCCGCACGTCGTCCACCACGCTGACTAGGTCGCGTCCGGCCACGTTGGCCGAGATGACAATCTTGCGGGCCACATTCTCGCGGTTGATGGTGTTGGGCCCCATGGCCGAGCGGATGTCGGCCAGGCTGGCCATCGGCACCTTGCCTGCCGCCCCGTCAACCATCAGGTCGGCAATGCGGTCGGCCGTGGAGCGGCTGTCGGCGTCGACTTTCAGGGTGAGGTCAAAAGCCCTCTCGCCCTCATAGACTGTGGAGACTGTCTCGCCCGCCAGCAGCACGTCCACAGCCTTGGCGAAGTCTGGCAGCGTGACGCCATATTGGGCAAGCATGTCGCGGCGCGGCACTATTTGCAACTGAGGTCGCTCCACTTGCTGCTCCACATTGAGGTCTGCCAAGCCCTCGATGCCAGAAATGGCCGCCTTTATCTGGTTGCCGAGCTGAAACATCTTGTTAAGGTCTGTGCCGAAGAGTTTGATGGCCAAGCCGGCGCGTGAGCCGGAGAGCATGGCGTCTATCCTGTGCGATATGGGCGAGCCCACCTCTACGCTCACGCCGCCAATCTCGCCCAGCTTGCGCCGGATGTCGGCCAGCAGCTCGTCTTTGCCGCGCTCTCCCAGCTCATAAGGGGCCTCTATCTCCGACACGTTGACGCCCAGTGCGTGCTCGTCTAGCTCCGCGCGCCCCGTCTTGCGGCCCACCGTCTTGATCTCTGGGATTGACAGCAGCGCGCGCTCGGCCTGGAGGCCTATGGCGTCTGACTCGGCGAGCGACACGCCAGGCAAGGTGCTGACGTTGATGGTGAAAGAGCCCTCGTTGAACGGCGGCAGGAAGCTGGCCCCAAGGAACGAGAAGACGACCAGCGCCCCCACCAACGCCACGGCCGTGCCGGCCAAGACACCGCGCCAACGGCGCATGGCCCACGTCAGGGCGCGGGAATACAGCTCTTTAAGCTTCCGCTCCACAATGGGCTCGCAGGTGTCGCGCCCCTTGCCACCCAAGAGCCAGCTGCTCAAGACGGGGGTGAGCGTGAGAGCCACGATGGTTGACGCCACGAGCGAGGTGATGAAAGCCGCGCCGAGCGGCGCCAGCATGCGGCCCTCCATGCCCGAGAGGAAGAAGAGCGGCGCGAAGCTGACAATGATGATGAGGGTGGAGTTGAGAATGGGCAGGCGCACCTCTCGCGACGCCTCAAAGACCACCGTCAGCTTGGGCTTGCGCTCGGCGGCCGGCAAGGCGGCGTTTTCGCGCAGCCGCTTGAAGACGTTCTCAACGTCAACAATGGCGTCATCTACCAGCGAGCCTATTGCAATGGCCATGCCTCCCAGGCTCATGGTGTTGATGGTGAGACCCATGACCTTGAGCGTCAAGATGCTCATGAGCAGAGACAGCGGTATGGTGACGAGCGATATGACGGTGGTCCGCGCGTTCATCAGGAAGATGAAGAGCACCAAGACCACAAAGACGCCACCCTCCACGAGGGCCTCTTTCACATTGTCTATCGAGCTGTTGATAAACCTCTCTTGCCGATATATGTCGGTGCTCATCTTCACGTCGGGCGGAAGCTCGGCCCTTATGGCGTCCAGTGCCTTGTCTAGCTCCGTCGTCAGGTCCAGAGTGCTGGCCGCGGGCTGCTTGCTCACGGTGAGGAACACGGCCGGGCGTCCGTCATGCGAGGCCACTCCCGTGCGAGGCTCCTTGGCCCCTGCGCCCACGGTGGCCACATCGGCCAGAGTCAGAGACCTCCCGTCTGCCGTCCGCACGGCGGCTTTGGCCATCTCAATGGTGTCTGTCGTGGCCGTCATGCCGCGGATGATGTATTCGTTGCCATACTCATAGAGCGTGCCGCCGGCGGCGTTGAGATTCATGCCGTCCACGGCCTCGCGCAAGTCGGCGAGCGTCACGCCAAGTGAGCGCATCCGCCCCAAGTTCGCCCGAATCTGATATTCCATCACGTCGCCGCCAAGCACCGACACCTGAGCCACGCCGCCCGTGGCCAAGAGCCTTGGGCGTATGGTCCAGTCGGCCATGGTGCGCAAGTCGCGGGCCGACGTGCTGTCTGCCGTGAGGGCCACGAACATGATCTCGCCAAGGATTGACGCCTGTGGCCCCAGCGTGGGGTCGCCCACAGTCTTGGGCAGCTGGCCGCGCGCGGCGGCTATTTTTTCTGACACAATCTGCCGCGCCAGATAGACGTCGGTGCCCCACTCAAACTCCACCCACACGACGGAGAAACCCGTGGTGGACGATGAGCGCACGCGGCGCACGCCTGTGGCCCCGTTGACAGACGTCTCTAGAGGGAATGTGACGAGCTGCTCCACCTCCTCGGCGGCCATGCCGCGTGCCTCAGTCATGACGACGACGGTGGGGGCGTTGAGGTCGGGGAATACGTCGACGTCCATGGTGGTGGACGTGTAGAGGCCCGCCAGGAAAATGAGAATGGCCGATATGACTATGGCCAACCTGTTCTCTAATGAGAAACGTATGATTCTGTCTAGCATGGCCTTAGTGGTTATGTGTGTGCGCCGGGATTGCGGCCGACGCTCCGGCCAGATGAAGCCTGCGCGCTCCCGCGGTCACCACCTCGTCTCCGGCCGAAAGGCCGCTCGACACTTCCACCCTGAGGCCGTCAGACGCCCCAAGCCTTACTTCGCGGCGCAGGTATGACCCGGCCTCGCTTGGGTTCTTGACATAGACGAAGTTGAGCCCTTGGCTCTCTATGACGGCCTCCGTCGGCACGCTTATGGCCTCCTCGCCACAGTTAAGCGTGAGGGTCACGTCGGCATATTGGCCGGCAATGAAGGCCTCGCGCGGGTCGGAAAACTCAAACGTGACGGGGATGTAGGGCACGCCGGCTTCTATGGCTTTGCCAAAAGAGACGAGTTTGCCGCCCATCTGGTTTAGCCTCTGCACTGTTTGTGACGATGCCACGCGGAAGTTGGCGGACGTCACTTTGTCCAAGTCGCCGTAGTGCCGCTCCGGCACGTCGGCCCGCAGCCTCTTGCGCCCGCAGCGCTCAATGACAAAGAGCGTCTGCCCCACCCCGACATATTGCCCTTGCTCCACGGCTCGGCGTACAATGTGGCCACTGGCGCCGGCTTTGACGGCCACGCCGCTAGCGGTCTGCCGCGAGGCTGTGGCGTCATAGGCGGCCTTGGCCGTGGCGTGGCGCAGCTCGGCCTGCTCAAACTCTTTGGCGGAGATGATGTTGTCTTTTACCAGCTCCTTGGCCCTGGCCAACTCTTTCTGCGCGGCCTCATAGTCTAGTTTTGCGCGCTGCGCCGCGTCGCCCTCTTGCAGAGCCTTGCCCGATATGGTGGCCAACGTCTGCCCGGCCTCCACAAACATGCCCTCGGCCAGCCCGTCTCCCGCCATGCTCACCAGGCCCGCCTGCGGGGCCACAATGGCAATGGCCGCGCCGGGGGCGGACTCTATCGTCCCCCCCACTCGCAAGGTGGCGGCGAAAGGTGCGGGCGAGACTCGCTCCGTGCGCAAACCTGCGTTCCGCGCTTGGTGCTCGTCCATGTGTATCTCGTCTGGGTTGTGCGCTTCGGGCCGTTCCTCGCCATCGTGGTGTTTGGCGTGGTCGTGTCCCTCATGCCCGCCCTGCGGGGTGCAGCTTGCGCAAAGGACCGCGGCCAATAGGCCTGCGGCAAGAGTAAATATCTTGGTCATACTTTTTTTGATGGAGTGTTTTCTTGTCGTCATACTCCACGCCTCCCCCTCCGTGATGAATTAGGGAAAGGCGTGCGGCGCGCCCTAGGCGCATCATTATGCGTCTTGTTTCCCGCTCCCTGTGTGGCGCGGGTCTGGGGGGCTGAATCAGAAAGAAATGTTGGTTTGTGGGGATCGCGGGCGCCTCGCTGCTCGGCGGGCCGCCCGTCAGATTTGCGGTCGGGATGGCGGCCCTCTCCTTCGCGCATGGGCTTCCCACCCCTTGCGGGGTGTGGCGGACAGAGGCTCCGCTTGTGGCTCTTTTGCCCTTATGCTTACTGTTGGAGTGGGCAGAGCGGCCTCTCTGGCGCTGGTGGCCGACGTCTGGAAGAAGTGCGCCCATGGCGCGTCGGCACCCCGCGAGGCCACGTAGGCCTCTTTCTCAATGCAAGTTGTCTGGTCGCCTTTGTGACCAGTGTGCTCGTCGTTGTCCTC
This sequence comes from uncultured Bacteroidales bacterium, assembly GCA_934717675.1. GTDB lineage: Bacteria > Bacteroidota > Bacteroidia > Bacteroidales > Marinilabiliaceae > W3P20-009. The sequence goes on along the minus strand of CAKUYZ010000006.1, from coordinate 34,482 downwards.
ATTGTCGGCAAGGCAGTGGACCACCACGGCGCAGGCCGCGCCATGATGGTGGTGGTGAGGGGTCACTGAGGCCATGAGCAGAGACAGCACCGCCACGGCCATCATGATAAATAATGTTTTTGCCTTGCCCTCTTTCATATCGCTCGCAAAGTTATCTCGCCCGTTTTGCAACCCGTTTGCAAAAACGTGCAGGAGCCGCTATCTGTTCAGCCTCTCAACATCTTCTCGCGATATTTTTTTCTCATATATGGCCTTGCCCACAATCACGGCCGGCACGCCGGCCTCCGCGAGAACCTCAATGTCGGCTGCCGATCCCACGCCCCCGCTGGCTATGACATAGAGGCCGTCCACCGTGGCCATCATCTCTTTATATAGTTCCGTGGCCGGGCCTTGAAGCATGCCGTCGCGGCTGATGTCGGTGCAAATCACCTTGCTTATGCCCTTTTTGCGATATTCGCTCACAAACGGGATGAGGTCTTGGCCCGATGTCTCCGTCCATCCGCTCACGGCAATCTTGCGGTCTTTGGCGTCGGCCCCCAGAATTATCTTCTCGGGCCCGTATTTTTCAATCCACCCTTGGAACTCGTCAGGGTTCTTGACGGCTATGCTGCCGCCAGTCACCATGGCCGCGCCGCACTCGAAGGCAATCCGCAAGTCGTCACTTGTCTTCAGCCCGCCGCCAAAGTCCACGGTGAGGCCCGTGTGGCCGCATATCTTGTCCAGCACCCGATGGTTGACAATGTGGCCAGCCTTCGCGCCGTCCAGGTCCACCACGTGGAGGCGGCTCACGCCCCAATCCTCAAAAAGGCGCGCCACCTCCAGCGGGTCTTCGTTATACACTTTCTTGGTGTCGTAGTCTCCTTTGCTCAGGCGTACGCACTTGCCGTCGATGACGTCTATGGCCGGAATAATCTCCATATGGCGGGTGTCTTATAATTCAATGAAATTGCGCAATATTTTCTCGCCCACCGACCCGCTCTTCTCGGGGTGGAACTGCGTGGCGAAGAAGTTGTCGCGCCGCAGGGCGTTGCTATATTGCACAGTGTGCGTCGATGTGGCTATGGTGTGTTGGCACACGGGGACGTAGAAGCTGTGGATGCAGTAGACATAGGCGCCCTCCATGTCTGCGGAGAAGAGTGGTTGCCTGATGTCGTGGATGCTGTTCCACCCCATTTGCGGCACTTTCAGGTTGAGCGGGTTGGGCTGTGGGATCGGGAACCTCTTCACAGGCACGTCAAACACCCCTAGGCAGTCCACGTCGCCCTCCTCGGAGTGCGCGCAGAGGAGCTGCATCCCCACGCAGATGCCCAAGACGGGGTTGCGTAGCGATCGGATCACCTGCGCCAGCCCCGTTTGCCGCAGGTGTGCCATAGTGGTCGAGGCCTCGCCTTGGCCCGGGAAAATCACCTTGTCTGCGTTTCGTAGCTCGTCTGGGTTGTCCGTGAGGTTCGTCGTCACGCCCAGCCGCTCCAAGGCGTTGAGAACGGAGCGGATGTTGCCGGCGTTATATTTCACTACCGCGATGTTCATTTCGTTGTCTTTGGCGCGAAGATAAGACAAAAAAGATGCGGCGCATAGAGTCATGACCCTTGTGCGCCGCATCTTGTGCTTGTCAGGCTAGCCGTTTTTTACTCGGCTGCGGGAGCCTCGGGGGCTGCGGCCTCCTCGGCCTTAGCGGCCTCCTCGGCTGCCTTGGCGGCAGCTTCAGCAGCCTTGGCAGCCTCGGCCTCCGCCTTCTTCTTGGCAATGGCCTCAGCGCGCTCCGCGTTGATTTTAGCCTCCTGCTCTTGCAGTGCCTTTGCGCTGGCTGCCTTGGTGTCGGCCGCCTTGTTTGCGATGGCTGCGAGCTTCTTGGCTTTCTCCTCTTTCCAAGCTGCGAGCTTGGCGTCGGCCTGCTCCTGGGTCAGGGCGCCCTTCTTGACGCCTACGCTGAGGTGCTTCTGGAGCATGACGCCCTCGCGGGAGAGGATGCTGCGCACCGTGTCAGTGGGCTGCGCGCCATTGCTGAGCCAACGGAGGGCGGCCTCGGCGTTCACGTCGATGGTGGCGGGGTTGGTGTTAGGGTTGTAAGAACCGATGCGCTCGATGAACTTGCCATCACGTGGCGCTCTTACGTCGGCTACCACGATGTGGTAGAAAGCGTAGCCTTTGCGGCCATGACGAGCCAGACGGATTTTAACTGCCATTTTGTGTTTTTGTTTTGTTGTTGATACCTAACTAGGTGCCATCACGTGGCACGGGCGCGAATATACCATTTTTTCTATTCCCGGCATCATGCCGAGAGGTGCGCCTCGGCTTTAACATTTGGGCGGGACGAAATTTTTTCTTGTGCCGAAAACACTAGGCTTCGTGGCCTATGCCCGTTGTCGCTAACGCGAAATGGATGAAAGAGGGGTGGCACGGTTTGATGATGAGCAATATGTTGGAATTTAATAAGTTGATGCTGATTCGCAATGCCTCGTCCGTATGGTGGGCGCATCGGCCGGGGCAAAAAAATATAGTTTTTTCTTAGGCTTGTCTTAGCTATATTCGCACTCGCTTCGGGCGGGGGAGACGCCTTGGCGAAGGCCCGGACTGAAGCAAAGATTTCGGAGTAAAATATCGTAAGAGCAATGATTCTTAGCATCGAGACATCCACCGACGTCTGCTCGGTGGCCCTGAGTGACGAGGGTCGTACCCTCAAAAGCATGGAGTATACCGGGACCCCGCAGCACGCTTCGCGCCTGGCCCCGATGATAGCCGACCTTATGAGCGGGGCCAGCCTCAACTACAGGGATCTCGACGCCGTGGCGGTAAGCTCCGGCCCGGGCTCTTACACAGGGCTCCGCATAGGCGCCTCGACGGCCAAGGGCATTGCCTACGCCGCTGGCATAAAGCTCATTGCCGTGCCCACGCTCAGCGTAATGGCTCACGCCATATTTGAGGCCGACCCCGACTGCCGCATGGCCTGCCCCATGATAGACGCGCGCCGAATGGAGGTGTATGCGGCCATAATTGGCCGTGATGGCCAGATTTTCAGCCCCACGGCGGCTGTGGTGGTTGATGAGGCCAGCTTTGGCACGGAACTTGCCCATAACGAGATAACGTTTGGTGGCAACGGCGCGGACAAGTGCCAGGCCGTGATTAAGAGCCCTAACGCCCACTTTGTGGCGGGGATAAAGCCTTTGGCCAAAGACATGGCGGCCCTGGCGCATGACAGGCTCGTGGCAGGCCAGGTGGAGAGCGTGGCATATTTTGAGCCGTTCTATCTCAAGGAGTTCGTGGCCACAACGCCAAAGAACAAAGTCCTCAATTACTGACACTTCCGGAGGCTTCATTTCCGGCCTTGGTGGTTGAGGACGGAAAAGTAGTCAACCATCATGAGCAGATATGTGACCCTTATGGCCGCCATCGTGGCGACTTTTGCGCCTGTGAGCGCCCAAACTACCCATCGGCCGCAATATTCGGGCGTGGTGTCTGAGTCTTTCGGGCCCGGAGAGGATTTGACCTACACTGTCCGCTACGGCTTCATAAAAGGAGGCGAGGGGCACTTCACGGTGCGCGACACTGTGATGGACGGCCGGCACGTGAACCACGTGGTGTGCGGAGGCCGAACGACGGGCGTGGCGGATGTGTTCTATAAAGTCAGGGACAGCTACGAGAGCTATATGGACCGGCAGACGCAGCTGCCCCTCATGAGCAAGAGAAACATAAGGGAGGGACGCTACAGATATTGTGACAAAGTGGTTTATGACCGCCACAATGGCCAGATGCTCAAAGTGGTGAAGAGGCGAGACAAACCCGAGGAGACGAGCCGAGTGGCCATGCCGGACAGGCTCGTTGACATAGTCGGGGCCTTCTACCACGCCCGCAACAACGCCTTCGACAGCCGGTTGACACCCGGAGACACAGTCTTCTACCAGACGTTTTTCTCTGACGAGATATACCCGCTCAACATAAGGTATGACGGCATAGAGACCCTCAACACAGTGATGGGCGAGAAGCGGTGTTACAAGTTCACGCCCGTGACGGAGGTGGGACGATCGTTCAAGAACAAAGACGATATGCACCTTTGGATTACGGCCGACGCTAACCGGCTGCCTGTAAAGATTCAGTTTGACATGACGGTGGGTTCTTTTGTCTGCGAGTTGACCAAGGCGACAGGGTTGAGGCACTGACAGACGAGTGACTTCTGACGGGAAAAAATATGATGGTGGCGTGGTTCGGCCTCGCTACCATCTTTTTTTATCGGCCAAGGCAGCGCGAATGGCCACCACAATGGTCATGAGCGGGTAAATGGCCTCCAACGGCAACGCCGCCGCCACGGACGCGCGCGATGGCCACAGCCTCCGCCCTGCGGCAAAAGTGGCGGAGTCCACAATAAGTTTGACGGCAAAGGCCACGGCCATCAGCCACCACGGGGCCATGCCCGCGACCGCAAATATGGCCATGACGGGCCACGCCATGACAGCCGCGAAGACAATGACGGCAAGAGCCGCCACAGCCGAGCCCCCCGCTGAGGAATATCCTCCCGCCTTGGCCAACCATCGCGTGCGTTGGCGGAGGTATGCCCCGATGCCGCGCGGCCCGGCGGTGCGTATCAAGGCGTCGCGGCGGCATAGGAAGCGGATGTCCGCCCCCGCGTGAATGGCGTGGAGAAGGAGGAACATATCGTCGCCCGAGGCGTAACAACTCATAGAGTCGTGGGAGGTGAACAGGTCGCGGTCAAACGCCATGCCGGCACCATTGGCCATGGTGGGTATTTTCATAATGGCCGTGCCGGCCGTGACAACTTGGAGGCACACGAACTCCATCTCCACCATAGCGCCCCACAGCCCGCGTCCCCCCTCCATCATCACGGGCAGCAGGAGCAGGAAGTCTCCCCCCGCTGGGGCAGCCCGCCGCACGGCGTCTACACACCCGCCGCCAAAGACGCAATCGGCGTCGGCGCACATGACTATGCGCGACTTGGCCAACGCCACGCCTTGCGCTTGGGCCGTTTTTTTGCCTTTGCGCCCGTCATTCTCCACCATACGGATGCCTTCGTGCGCCAAGCTCGCCTCCTTGAGCCATCGGACGGTCTCTGGTTCGGCGTGGTCTGCCACAAAGATCGCCTCGTCGCCGTCTCGTAAGGCGAGGCTCAGAGTGCCAACGCACTTGCTCAACTCCGCCACATCCTCATGGCTGACGCACACGATGACCGAGACGGTGGCCATGCGGTCTCCGCACCGGACTTCTTCGCCGCGCTCACTGCGTCGGCTAACGGCCACAGCGCACAAGCCTATGATGATGACATAAGGTAAAAGCATGAGTGCCAACGCCGCGGCACAAAAAATGACGGATGCGCTCATTTGATTATTGCGCGCTCGCCAAGCCGATTGACGGAGAAAGATCGCTTAACCTTATTGAGGTCGGCCAGTTGTCTCATCACGTCCTCAATCTCCTCTTCTGGCGCACCTGCCTCCACCGAGGCGTTGAGCTTCGCCATCAGCGCGTCTATCATCTGCGTCAAGACGCGCATGCGCAATTCGTCAACGGCCCTGGGTACCAGAGTGTCAAGCATTTCGCCCTCGTCTTTCACGACTGAATATTTGCTGTGAATCTTGCTCAGGTGCTGTCTGCCGCCCACAGCGTTCGCCACGAAGCTGGCCACGCCGGCATCGTCCATGTCAATGTAGTGCCTCTCATTGATGGCCGACGGGTCGGCCGCGTTGCGGTACTCGTCAATTATCTTGCGCAATATAGGGTCTTGGCTCGTTATTTGGTCGGCGTCTAGTGCTTCAATGATATATTGCGCCACGGTTGGCTTGCCTTCCGTCTCTTCCATCTTGCACTGAGTGTAGGTGACGAAGAAGCGCATCACCTCCCTCATCTCCGTCTCCTGCGGCTGCGCGGCTTCTTCGGATTTTGGCTGCGGTTGGGGCTTTGGAGCCGTTGTGGCCAGGCCCTGGCTTTGGAGCATCGCCACCTCTGATGGCGACAAGTCGGGCGGCAGGTTGGCGTCGGGCTGTTGGGCTGCCCTCTCGGCTGCCAGTTGCTCGGCATATTGCCGGCGGCGTTGCTCGGCCACGTCTCTGTCTCGCAGTTGCGTGGCGTTGTCCACCATGCGTTTTTGGAGCGCGCCGTATAGCGTGGCTTCGCTCACACCCATGGAGCGGGAGCACTCCTTGACGAAAAATTCGCGCTTTATCTGATCCTGCACCTCGGCGATGGAGGCTATGATGGTGTGCGTGGCCTCTGCCTTTTTCAGCGGGTCGCCTCCCGCGTCGGCCATGAGTGTTTGCGCCTCATAGGTGATGAAGTCCACCTCGTGCTCCTTGACGTAGGCTATGAAATCGTCGGCGGAGTGTTTGCGGGAGAAAGAGTCGGGGTCGTCTCCGTCTGGCAGCAGCAAGACCCTGACGTTCATGCCCTCGTGGAGGATCATGTCTATGCCGCGGAGCGAGGCGTGGATTCCGGCCGAGTCTCCGTCATAGAGCACGGTGACGTTGTCGGTATACCTCTTTATGAGCTTTATCTGACTAGACGTCAGCGCAGTGCCTGACGATGCCACCACATTCGCTATGCCGCTCTGATGCATGGCTATGACGTCGGTATATCCCTCAACAAGGTAACATTTGTCTTGCCTCCCGATCTCGGACCTGGCTTGGTATATGCCGTAGAGCGTGTCGCGCTTATTGTAGAGTTCCGTCTCGGGCGTGTTGAGGTATTTCATGCTGACGCCCTTCGTCGCGGCATCCAGCACCCGGCCTCCGAACCCAATGACCTTGCCCGACGTGTTTTGAATGGGGAACATGACTCGGCCGCGGAAATAGTCATGCTTGTAGCCCGTCTCCGCCTTTGCCGATATGAGGCCCGTCTTTATCAGAGCCTCCTCCTTATATCCGTCTGCCAAGGCTTTGGCCATCAGGCCGTCGCGCAGGTTGAGCGAGTAGCCGAGCCGAAAGGCGGCTATGGTGTCATCGCGGAAGCCGCGGCTTCGCCAATAGGTCATGCCCAGGGCCTGGCCTTCGTCAGTGTCTCGCAGGTTGGCCTCGAACCGCCGCGTGGCGTATTCCATCACGGCGAAAAGCGCGTCTCTCTCCCTTGCGGCGCGCGTCTCTTCTGGCGTGGCCTCCTCTTCCGGCACGCTTATGCCAAACCTTTTGCCCAGGTAGCGCAGCGCGTCGGGGAAAGACATCTTCTCAAGCTCCATTACGAAGCCCACCGCGTTGCCGCTCTTGTGGCAGCCGAAGCAGTGGTAGAACCCCTTGGCCTGCGACACGCTGAACGAGGGGGTCTTCTCGCTGTGGAAAGGGCAACAACCCACGTAACTGCTGCCGCGCTTGGTCAGTTTGACGTAGTCTCCAATGACACTCACGATGTTGTCATTGGCCGTCTCTATTATCTGTTCTTTTATGAGTGGCGAGATCATGGCCGTGAGCCTTAGGTGTCCTTATTTTTGCCCAAAAAGAGAGCCGCCTTCGCCATTGGGGCTGGCGGGCGGCTCTGTGTCGTGGGCGTGCGGTGGCGGTCTTATCGGCCGTACTCGCCTGAGTTGGTTATCCAGCTCTCAATGTGGTAGGGACCGTCCACTATTTGCTCTTGCACTCTCTCGGCCTCAGATATGCTGCCGAAGTCGGCAAGAACCGCCACGAAGTGGTCTTTGCGCATTCCTACAAAGGCTTCGGAGAAACCTTTGCTCTTCAGGTCTTCCACACGTCGCAGGGCGGCTTGCTCGTCTTTGTAGCTGCCCACAATGATGTTATATCTCTTCTTGAGAGGCTGAGCCGCCGTGGGTTGCGCCTTGGCGGCGGGCTTGGCCTCCTTGACGGCGGCGTCAGCCTTCGTCTCAGGCTCGCTCTTGGCTGTGGTGTCGGCCTTGGCTGGCGCAGGGGCTGGTTGCACCTGTTCTGTGGCGGGAGCCTTGGGGCCGCAGAAGAACTTGTATACCGCATTGTCTTTGAACAAGACGAAGAGTAGCAGCCATATTATGATGAGCAGAAGCACAATGGCCACTGTGACCCACAGGCCTTTGTGGCTTTTTTTATCTCCTTGAGGGATGTCCGCCTCGGGTTCAGGTTTCGGAAACGGGGCTTCGGCGGGCTCTTCCGCAACGGGCTGCGGAGTTGTTGGAGGAGTGGTTGGCTGCTCAGCGGGTGCGTCATCTGTGTAGTTCGGGTCTTGCTCAAAGATCACGTGACCTTCCCCATCGCTGTGGAACGTGCCTATTCCTGCCATGGTGACGGTCTGGCCGTCTTGCAGCTGGTTGTTGTACGAGTCCACCGCGTCGCGGATCATTCGCTGAGCCTCCTCTTCGCTCACGCCCGAGTCTTTTTGAATCTCCGCCGCGAGCTTGCCATCGTCGAAATTGAGGTATTGGTTGAAAGAGAGCGACACGGTGTCTTCCCGCAGGGCCTGAATGCTGCCAAACTGCGGGATTATGACCCTCGGCTCTGCCGAGAGCAGCTTCTTGATGTATTGATCCATGAGAAATTAATACTCCAGACGCAGCCCACCGCAGCATGACGTGTGGCATTGGCGGCCATTGCCATGACGCAAAGAGACGTGCGGCAGGCGTGTACAGGGCTGTGATTGCAAATATAATTCAATTATTGCGAAATCCTAATTTAAATTCGTGCCTATGCCGAGGGGTGCCCTCTAGGCTCCAAGCGCAGGGCGAACGCCGCCAACAACTTGAAAATAGCTATATTTGTCTCAAACGCCCCATCCATATGAAAGAGAGATACCTGGACCCGAAAGCGGACTTGACATTCAAGCGCATCTTCGGCGAGCACAAAGACCTGGTCATAAGCCTGATAAACGCCCTGGTGCCGCTGCCCGCGGGCTGCGAGGTGGCCAGCGTGGAGTACCTGACACCGGAGCTCGTCCCCGACATCCCCCTGGCTCGGAACAGCATCGTCGACGTCCGTTGCGCGGACAAGTCAGGCCGCCAGTTCCTGGTAGAGATGCAGACTGTGTGGACCCCCGCCTTCATGAAGCGCGTGCTTTTCAACACGTCTAAGGCCTTCGTCCGCCAGTTGGACAGAAGCTACGAGTACAACGTCCTCCAGCCGGTCTACGCCCTCTGCCTGGTGGACGGAGTCTTCCTCCCCGACCTCCCTGGCGAGTGCATCCACAACTACAGCATCTCCCACGAGCGCCACTCAGACAAGCGCCTAGACGGCATCCACATGACGTTCGTCGAGCTGCCGAAGTTCCACCCCACGAGCTCCACGGAGAAGCGCATGGCCGTGCTGTGGCTCCGTTTCCTGACGGAGATAAACGAGGACACGACCGAGGCTCCGGAGGAGCTGGAGGGTAACCCTCTGATAAGTAAGGCGCTCGGCGTGGTCCGTATGGCCTCGTTCACCAAGGGCGAGCTCCTGGCCTATGACGACTTCTGGGATGCCGTCCGGTCGGAGCGCACCCTCATCTCGGAGGCCACCCAGATCGGCAGCCGCCGTGGCTATGAGGAGGGCAAGATGGATGGCAAGGAGGAGGGAATAAGAGAGGGCAAGGCTGAGGGAATAAGAGAGGGCAAAGAAGAGGGTGAGGCGAACGCCAAGGCGAGCATAGCCAAAATGATGCTGGGGGCTGGCGAGACTGTGGAGAAGGTCATGGCCTACACGGGGATGGGACGAGAGGCGGTGGAGGCGATAAAAAAGGTCTAGCCCCTAAATGACGCAAAAGCGTGGCGCCAATGGTCTTATGTCATTGGTGCCACGCCTGCTCTTCGCCCCAATCAAACCTCTTGAGGCGCGCCTCGCCCTGCCGAGAAATAGCTTGTGAACGGGTGCGAGAAGTAGAAGCCACAGACGGATGACGCAGGCTCCATCATAAGCTCTTTGTTCAAACGCATGGGAATGCGGTTCTCGACGTCCATCACGTCAAAAAGGATGCGTTTATGGCCGTGGTCTGGCGAGATGGGGTAGCCAATGGCGGGGCGTATGCCTTGGTAGTGACCTTTGAGAATTTCCGCAGGGTCGCATTTCTCATTTGGCGCATAGCCCCACATCCGTGTCCGCACCTTGTAGTGCAACCATTCTGAAAGTGCTTCCACCAGGCGGTCCGCCAAGAGCTGATACATGATGGCGGAGTAGTCATTGCCATCGGCTTTCAACTTGTCCGTCCGTTCCTTGAGGCCGACTCCGGATGTCGCGGCGAAGAGCCCAAGATGGTCGGTGTAGCCGGCTGGGGCTATGTAGTCGGCCAAGGAGAGCGTGCAGCCATCGGCATTGACGGACAGTTGGCGCATAAATTGGAAGCGGGCCAACTCTCGGCCACGCTCTTCGTCGGCATAGATGGCCACGGTGTCGTCTCCGACGCTGTTGGCGGGGAACAGGCCAACGATGGCGTGCGCCTCTGTCATGTGCCCGTCAATTAGTCTCTTAAGATGCTCCCGAGCGTCGGCGGCAAGGCGCAAGGCCTCTTCTGCTTTCGCCTCATCTTCTGTGGAGAAGCCTCTAAGCCACCTCTTGCGCTCTTCTTTAGACGTCAGCGTGGCCGCCTCGGCGTATTGCCCTCCTATCTTCCATGCGTTGAAGAACATACGCCAGTTGACAAACGGAGTCAACTCTGCCAGAGGCACCTTGTGCAAGACCGATATGCCAGGGGCGGACGGCTTGGTGAATGACGTTGACGCCCAGTCGGCCTTGAAGGCGTGGCTGCGCGCCTCGGCGAGGGTCAATGTCTCTGGTTTGGCAGCCGCGTTTTCTTTGCGTAGCCGCTCCTGGTCGGCTTTTAGCCCCGCAAGGTATCTCTCATCGTGCGACAAGATGGCGTTGAGGACGTAGGCGTTTTGCGATGCGTCTTTGACGTATATGACTGGCCCACTGTAACATGGTGCTATCTTTACTGCCGTGTGGACGGCCGATGTGGTGGCCCCGCCTATCATGACGGGTATCTTGAGCCCTTTGGCCTCGAGGGCCTTTACCACGGCTATCATCTCGTCTAGGGATGGCGTGATGAGCCCGCTGAGGCCTATGGCGTCGGCGTGTTCGCTTATGGCCGCCTCCACAATCTTGTCGGTCTCAACCATCACGCCAAGGTCTATGATCTCAAAATTGTTGCACGCAAGGACCACGCACACAATGTTTTTGCCAATGTCGTGGACGTCGCCTTTCACCGTGGCCATAATGACGCGCCCGGCCGACGTGCCCTCCTGCCCTGCCGCGCGTTTTTCCTCTTGAATGATGGGCTGGAGAATCTCCACCGCGCGTTTCATGACGCGCGCCGTCTTGACCACCTGCGGCAGGAACATCTTGCCCTGCCCGAAGAGCTCCCCCACCTGGTTCATGCCGTCCATCAGCGGTTTCTCAATTATGTCCAGGGCGCGCGGGTAGAGGGGGCGCGCCTCAGCCAGGTCCTCTTCCAGATGCTCCGTGACGCCCTTCCGCAGGGCATATTGCAGCCGCTCCGCCACGGGCAGTTGGCGCCACTCGTCATTTGCCGCGTGTGAGGCGCCGCCCTTGCCGGTCTTGAACTGCTCGGCCACGGAGAGCATGATGTCCGTGGCGTCGGGACGGCGGTTGAGCACCAGGTCTTCTATCTTGTCTCGCAAGTCTGGCTCAATGTCATCATAGGCAATCATGGCGGCTGGGTTCACAATGCCCATGTCCATGCCCTTGGCCACGGCGTAGTGCAGGAAGACGGAGTGCATGCTCTCCCTCACGTGGGTGTTTCCGCGAAATGAGAAAGACAGGTTCGAGATGCCGCCGCTTATCTTGGCGTGGGGAAGGTTGGCCTTGATCCACTCCACGGTGCGGATGAAGTCCACGGCGTAGCCGTCATGCTCTGGCAGGCCTGTGGCGATGGCCAAGACGTTGGGGTCGAAGATGATGTCTGCCGGCTCGAAGTGGAGTCTCTCGGTCAATAACTTGTAGGCTCTGGAGCATATCTCCGTGCGACGCTCGAAGCACGTGGCCTGCCCCACCTCGTCAAACGCCATCACGACGACCGCCGCGCCGTAGCTCTGGATTATGGCCGCTTCGCGCAGAAACTCCTCCTCGCCCTTCTTGAGGCTTATGGAGTTCACTATGGCCTTGCCTTGGAGGCATTTGAGCCCGGCCTCTATGACCTCCCATTTTGACGAGTCTATCATGACCGGCAGCCGCGCCACGTCGGGCTCCGCCGCCATGAGGTTGAGGAACGTGGTCATCTCGGCGGCCGCGTCGAGCATGGCGTCGTCCATATTGACGTCTATTATGTCCGCGCCGGCCTCCACCTCGGAGCGGGCAATGTCTAGCGCCTCGTCATATTTCTTCTCGTTTATGAGGCGCAGGAACTTGCGCGAGCCGGCCACGTTGGTGCGCTCGCCCACTTTGTAGAACGGCTTGACGCTCTTTGACACCACCTCCCCGTCTATGCCCGAGAGTCGCATCTCGTGGGCGGGAGGCGCGGGGCGGTGCACTTTGTAGTCTTTCAGGCGGGCCGCCATGGCCGCTATGTGGGCGGGCGTGGTGCCGCAGCATCCGCCGAGGATGTTGACGATGCCCTGGTCCAGGAAGTCTTGCACCTTGGCGGCCATGACATCTGGCGTCTCGTCATATTCGCCAAACTGGTTGGGCAATCCCGCATTGGGGTATGCGCTCACGTAGAACGGGCTCTTGCGGCCAATCTCGGTGAGGTAGGGCATCATGTCGTGCGCGCCAAACGAGCAGTTGAGGCCGAAGGTGAGGAGGTCGATGTGTGAGACGGAATAGAGGAACGCGTCTAGCGTCTGGCCCGACAAGATTCGCCCGCTCTTGTCCGCCACGGTGGCCGAGACCATGACGGGGAAGCCCTCCAGGCCGCGGGCCTTGAGTTCCTGCTCAATGGCGTAGAGCGCGGCCTTGGCGTTGAGGCCGTCGAAAATGGTCTCGACGAGGAATATGTCCACGCCGCCGTCAAGCAGGCCGCGGGCTTGCTCCGCGTAGGCCGTGACGAGCTGGTCGAACGTGATGGCGCGGAACCCGGGGTTGTTGACGTCGGGAGACATGGAGGCCGTCTTGTTGGTCGGGCCCATGGAGCCGGCCACGAAGCGGGGCTTTGAGTCGGTAGAGAACTGGAGGGCCATCTCTTTGGCGTTGCGGGCCGCGGCCGCGTTGATGTCATAGACGGCAGCCTCGAGCTGATAGTCGGCCTGAGAGATGGATGTGGCGTTGAATGAGTTGGTCTCTATGATGTCGGCCCCGGCCTCCAGATATTGTCGGTGGATGTCTTTTATCACGTCTGGCCTCGTGAGGGACAGCACGTCGTTGTCTCCCTTGAGCGGGCACGGGTGATTGGCAAAGAGCGAGCCTCGGAAGTCGGCTTCTGAGAGTCCCACTTTTTGAATGAGGCTGCCCATTGCGCCATCGAGGAGCAGGATTCGGTCGCGCAAGAGCGGGCGGATGAGCTGGTATCTGTGCTTCATCGTGAAGATGGTTGTTTTTTCTTCTGAAGCGGCAAAGATAGGTAGTTTGTGCCACAAGTGAGCCGCAATCCGCAAGTTTGCCCGTCATTTTGCCATAAGAGAAGCCGCCTGTCGGGGAGTTTTACGCACTCCCCGACAGGCGGCTGGTGGCTGTTTCGAGCGATCCCGGCGCCTACTTCACAAGCCTCTTCCCCTCGCCCACGTATATGCCGCGCGGCAGTGAGCGCAGGTCTCCGCTCACGGGCCGGCCAGCAAGGTCGTATAGCTGAGCGGGAGCGCCTCCGTCGGCCTCGGGTGCGCTTATGGCCGTGGCTTTCTCCACGTTGATGGTGACGGGAACGTCCACTGTGCGGCCATTGGAGCACACGCGGATGGTGACTGTGGCCTCGCCTTGGGCAATGCCGCGGATGTGGAGCTTGCCTCCGGCCACGGTGGCCTCCACCACGCCCTCTGGCATTATGTCTGCCACGGTCTTAACCATGGAGAAGTCCGAATTGTCCGGGTCGTAGGCAATGCCAGCCAGGTCTATGGCCGTCTCGCCGTTGGCCGTCACGCTCTGCGGCTCCACGGGCTGCGGCTCTGGCGACGCGTTGTCCGGAAATACGAAGACGGACGGGAACCAGTAGTGTCTCTCCATGGTGTATTGCCCCGCGAGCTCGCCGCCGCTGGTGTAGCGGCGCACCTCGTAGCGCGTGCTGCCGAAGTCTTTGAAGAGCGAGACGAAGGCGTCGTCAGACACGGGGTCCACTCTGAAGCTCGCCCCGTAAATTTGCCAGCCTTCGGCGCTGAAGTCGAGGAAAAGCTCAGTCGCGCCGGTGTCAATGTCATACCTGTAAATCTGGCTGCTTTGAAAGAACTCGGTGGCGATCCAGTATATCACATTGTTCCGTGCGCTGGCGCAGAGCCCGTCGGGCGTCCAGGCTCCCCACGATTGGCTGGGACCGCTCACGGGCAGGTCAATCTCCTCAAAGTCGAAGGTGCGCGGGTCTATTTTCAGCAGGGTCTGCGCCGACGAGCCCATAAACCCAGTGGAGGCCACGTTGGCCCAGATGTAGCCGTCTTTGCTCTGGCACAGGGTGCTGGGCACCATCCCCTCGGTGTCGTAGGCGCTTGGCCTGATGGTCTTTACGATCCTGTCCGTGACGGGGTCTATGACCAGGATTCCCTCAGATTGGTGGCAGGCCAAGACGGCGTCTTCTGTGCGGAGCATGGCGCCGCTCTGCCCATAGTACAGCCTGCCGTAGTTGTCGGTGTTGGGGTTCTCAGTCCCCTCAATGACTTTCTCGAACGCCATATTGTCCAGGTTCAGCACGCATATGCCGTTAGAGGTGGAGACGTAGCCCTTGTGCTCATCCACGCCCACGAAGCTGCGCCCATCGCCGCCGCCAGGCAGCTCCTCAAACTTGTTCAATATTTTGAGAGACGGCCAGTGGAACACAGAGAGCCGCCCGCCGCTCACACTTGCGCCGCCATCTTTGGGCTGCTTGCTGGTCACGTAGAATCGGTCTCCGTAGATCACGCCTATCGGGGCTGTGCAGCCAAGCTGAACGTCGCTGCCGTTGACGGCCTGGATGACGCGGTAGGTGAACGTGCCGTCTGATGACAAGTGGTTGACCGTGCTGTTGTTGTGGCCAAACCAGTCTTCGTTGACAATGAGGCAGCCGTCTGTGAAGTCGGGGATGCTTTGCGCCGCCACGTTCCCGACAAGGCACAGCGCGACCCAAAGTGCTGTAAGTTTTCGTTTCATCAAATGTTGTTTTACAAGTAGTTATAAAAAAAAGGTAGCAATTAGTCTGTCAGCGACAGGTCAAACGCCGCGCCCACCTCTGTGCTGGTCTCGCCGAGCCAGCCGCAGTCTTGGTTCTGCCCCGTGTAGACCCTTATGAAGTCCACGCCGGGGAGGCTGACGCTGTTGCCGTCGGAGTCTACGGCCCAGTCAATATCGAAGCTGCAGAGGTCTTTTTTCGTGTTGGGGTGGTTGTCCACATATCCCAACCCGAAAGAGTAGAGGACGTAGTAACGCCCCACCCCGCTTTCGTCCACGGCTGTGGAGAGGAGCTTAGAGCCAGAGAAAGACATCTCGTCTTCCGCAATCCAGGCCGGGTAGTAGTCTTGGGCGTGGTATGAGTTTTTCCTGACGTAGCCCTCGCCGCCCTGGTTGTCCGTCCAGCGGATATATTTGGCGTCGGTCACGTAGGCCTGCTTGTCTGGCTCGGGCGTATGTTCCGTGGGCCTGTGATATGTTATCTTGTAGCCGTGGAGGCAGCTGTCGGGATACGAGTATGCGCTGCCGGCCAGCTCATACCACGGGTCGTCAGGCAACCCGTTCATGTTCACGTCTAATGACACCATGACGATGCCCGGCTCGCAACTCCCGCCCAGCTTGGCCCCATATTCGGGACGGTCGGAGTAGAACGCGTTGCCGTTTATGCGGAAGTCTTTCTGCCCGTGGCGGTTGGCCACGGTGTGGTCGAACCCGAAGGTGACGTAGCCGCCATATGCGCCCAGGGTTATTATCTCGTCGTTCGCCATGCATTCGCCGGCCTTGGCGGCCATGTCGGCTCCCGTGTCGCCCTCGTCATGCCTGGGCAGCATGTTGACGAACTGCCCCGGCGCGGGTCTATACTCGTAGCAGATGGCCGTGGTGGGGCTGTATGCCCCTGCCTCGCTGGTGCCGACCACGGCAAACGTCTTGACCTGTTGCCGCCCGTCCAACGTCGTCAGGCTCAGGCGGAGGCGCGTCACCTCGCCCACGGCCGATGGCACCACAATGCACGTCCGCCCACGTGACACTTCCTCATACGTGCCGTCCGCCCTCTCTCTCTCCCACAGGTAGGCGCGTGCGGTGCGCCCGGCGTCGACAAGGGCTTTTTGCAGGCGCGGGGAGCGGAGTGTGGCGTTGGCGCTCACGGTGTCGGTTGGCGTGTCGGGGGGGGTGGCTGTCGTGTCTTGCGGCGGCGCGGGGGTGGGAATGTCAAAAGAGGGGCGCGTGCGCAAGAAGGCCATATGGGCCGGGATGTCTCCCGTGCGGACGCGCCATTTGCGCTTGCCGTGGCGGTCATAGCATATCAGCCAGCCGCTCGAGACGTAGTTCTTGGCGTCGGTGACGTAGATGTCTTTGCTCACGGGATGGACGGCGATGCCGTACGGGATCTCGATGTCGGCCTCTGTGCCGTCTGTTATGAAGTTGCGAGACACAATGCGCTTGGTGCGGGTGTCTATGATGCCATATGTCACCGTGTTGCGCTGCTCATAGTTGCTCCACTCCACGCTGTAGAGGTAGAGGGAGTCTCCGCATATCGTCATGTTGGAGCAGGCAATGTGCATGGTGTCGGCCAGCCGCATCTGCCCGTCTGCCCCGCGCTCCAGGGTGAACAAGTCTGACGCCACGTCTTCATAATTGCCGCGAGACGAGACCCACAGTCGCCCGTGGCTGTCTTTTTTTAGCCGATGCAGGTTTATGCCCACGTCAATGCGCCTCACCTCCGTCATCGTGGCGCGGTCTATCACCGACACGGTGCGCTCATAGTCCGGCACCATATATCCGCCGGAGTTGGCCACGTATATGTTGCCGTCGTCCATAATCTCAAGCTCGTCGGGCTGATAGCCCACGCTGCATATGGCCTCTATCTGGAGCGAGGCCGTGTCCACCTGATACACGGCGCCTTTCACTGCGTCTCCTTTGTTGAGCGAGACAGGGCCCACGTAGCTAGAGACGTAGGCTTTGCCGTCCGCGAAGCGGATGTATCGGCAGTTGGGGATGTTCACTTGCCCAATGCGCACACCCGTGCGGGCGTCCAGCACCTCCACTTTGTTTGAGCAGTTTATTACCAGGTAGAGGCGCGAGCCGTATATCTGGATGTCGTTGCCCACGTCGCCCAACTCTTTCACCACGTTTGGGTTGCGCTCCGCGTATATGTTGCGGAAATATGTGCCGGTGGCAAAGTCCAGATAGTCCAGCGAACTCTTGTTGCTGCCCATGTTGCCCTCGTTGAGCAGGTATAGGCCGCAGACGTCGGCCACCACCCCGGTGGTGTCTTCCGTCTCCTCCTCAATGGTTGGCACAATATAGTCCACGTCGCGGCACGAGGGCTGCGACGCTATGAGGGTTGCCGCCGTCAGTGCCGCGGCCGCGTGGCGGAGGGCTGCCGCCCTTTGGGTTGTTTTCATGCTCTCAGAGTGTGTATCGGGCTGTGACGCGGACGTTGCGCCCTGGCATTGGGTAGTTGATTATCACGTCGTAGTCCTGGTCCAGCAGGTTGTTCACCTCCACTTGCAGGCGCAACAACCCGGCCCCGCGAGGCAGGGCTATGTCGCGCAGGGCGGAGATGTCGGTCGTGTACCACGGCTGGACGTAGTTGTAGACAATGTTCTCTTGCTGGCAATATCTCTCGCCAGTGTAGATGAAGGAACAGTCTAGCCCCCACTCCCCCCACCGCGAGAGGAGCGCGGCCGAGCCGCTGTGGCGAGCCACATACGGTATCTGGTCGTGATAGAAGCTGTCGTTGCGGTTCGTCACGTCCAGGGCTTGTTGGAATGTATATTGCGCCTTGGCGGTCAGTGTCAGCCGCTCCGCGGGGCTGAGGGTGGCGGAGGCCGAGACGTCTAGCCCCTTGATCTCCACGCGCCCCAGGTTAATCATTGTCCAGCGGAATTGCGCCCCTTTGGGGTAGGCCACGATTTTGTCTTTTACAATGTTGTAATATGCGTCGGCCTGAACTTCCAGGGCTTGCAGCCATGAGCCGGCCTTGTGGGAGAGGGCGGCCCCGGCGTCATATTGGATGGTGCTCTCGGGGTTGAGCTTTGAGTTTCCCATGTCGGCGTAGTATAGGTCGTTGAACGTGGGCATGCGGAAACTCTTTTTCGCAAAGGCCCTCAGCGTCACGGGGCCTGCCGCGGGCCTGTAAGACAGGGCGGCGGCGGGCGTCAGCACCCTCTTGTCGGCAGGCGAGGCGGTGCGGACGGTGTGATCCGTCACGTATGTGAGCACTGCGCTGGCCTGGGTCCTCAGGTTGGCGACGCTCAGGCTTGTGGCGGCGGATGCCATCACGGTCCACCGCGTCGGCTCGGCGAAGCCGTAGAGGTCGGCCGTCATGGTGTTCCACTGCGCGTCGGCAGAGAGGCTGGCGGCCCACGCGGGGCTGATGTTGACGAGGTTGGCGGCCGAGAGGTAGGCCTCTTGCTGGTAGTAGTGGTTGTCTATGGTCACGACGGAGGTGTCGCGGTTCTCGTAGTGAGTGCGATATGAGGCATATTTGGCCAGGGCGCGTAGCGCGTAGCGGCCCTTGGGGGTCAGTGTCAGCGTGCCTTGCGCGAAGCTGTTGTTGTCTTCAATCCTCTCTCCGCGCCTCCACACGTTGTTCACAATGGCCCCTGGCACTCCGCGGTCCGACGTGTAGTTATATAGCCTCACGCTCCACTCCGTCGTCTCCGTGTGGCCATATAGCGCGGCCTCCACTCTCGTGGCTCCTATGTCTCCGTTGTGGCGGACAGCCGTGGTGTCATATACCGTGGCTCCCGTCTGCGGGTTTTGGCGGCGGTATCGGAATGTGTATTCGCCGCTGCTGCGCAGGTGCTCCGCGGAGAACGATGCCGCCACGCGGTCAGACAGCCTCACGTCGGCCGTGGCGGCGGGGTTGATCAGGTCAAAAGAGCCTGTCTTGAACGTGAGCCTCACCGCGGCTTGTCTGCCGGGGGAGAACTCTGGGCGGCGAGACCACATGTACACGGTGCCGGCCGTGTTAAAGTCTCTCGCGCTTTGGAAAATGTCGCTCTTCTGGCCGTTGTGGACGGAGATGGACGATATGTTGTCCAACGAGAACATCCCCAGGTCCACCTGTCCGTTTTGCGCGTTGCTGAGCTGCACGCCGTCATAGAACACGCCCACGTGATTTGTGCCCATGGAGCGGATGTTGATGGTCTTGATGCCGCCAACGCCGCCATAGTCCTTGATTTGGACGCCCGCGAAAAAACGGAGAGCGTCGGCCACGGTGCGGCTGTTGAGGCGCGTCAGCTCCTCGCCCTGCAGTTTTTGGCTGGGAATGGTCTCCAGGAAACTGTGAGGCGCGGCCACCGTCACCTCGGCAATGCTGTGGACGGAGTCTGTCATGGCCGTCTGGGCCGCGCCATCGGCCACCAGGAGAGAAAAGGCCGCGCCCCATGCCAGACGGCAGTATAGGGCGCGGCCCGCGGAGTGGTGAAATAATATTGTTCTCACGCTGTCGCTGACGTGGGCTATTTGGTCACGTTGCGGGTGAAGGATAGATCGTCAAGGGCAATGTAGGCCGGGACGTTCAGGCCGTATGCGCCGCAGAGATCCTCGCTCCCGCCAAATGTCACCTCAATCTTGGTCACCTCGCCGAGCGGCTTGAGGTCTATGGCCGTCCATGTGGTCATCAGGTATCGGCTCGCGCCGCGCCAGTCGCCTGGGTAGGCGGTCACGCTGCCGGCTTTCTCCTCGCCGTTGTAGCCCGTGAAAGTCACGCTGAAGTAACCGTTCTGCTTCAGTTTCACGGCGTCGCCATACATGCCGCCATCATTGCCGTCGCGGAGGGCGAGGGCCGCGTAGGTGTTGAGAGACAGGTAGACCTTGTTCGGGCTGAAAGAGGTCACTTTTTTGTCGTTCTCGGCAAGCTCGATGATCGCGCCCTCGCCGGAATACTCAGAGTAGTAGCAATAGCCGAACTGGCGCGAGCCGTTGTTGCCGCCGTTGCCGAAGACGCTGGCGTCGTTGACGTAGCCGGCCGTCACGGTGTCGGTCTTCAAGCTGACTCCGAAATAGCTGCCCCAGGAGCTGTGGTTGTTCTTGAAAGCGATGACGCCATCGTAGACGTAGGTCGTGGTGTCCACGTAGCCACTTTTGCCCAGCTCCACGTCTTCAAAGGTCACGATGTCGGTCCACTCGGGGTCGTCGTCATCATCGTCACAAGACGTGAAGACTGCCGCTGTGGCGCAGAGGCCAAGCGCGAAAAGAAGGTGCTTCTTCATGTGTTCTGATAGTTTATGTTTCAGTTTACTCTTCAAAATGGGGCGCAGGTGTCTCTCGCCGACCGTGTGGGGCGTCTTGCCTTTCCCTGTGGGGGTAAGAGTGTGGGAGTGAGGGGCGTGTGTGGCGGTGGGAAATGGCAGGGGCTGCCGACGCATGGCGCGCCGGGGGCATGCTGACACCCCTGGGCTGCTGGCGGCTATGGCCACGGCGCAAGTCCCAATCCGCGAGGACGGCTCCGCTCTCCCCATGCTCATGCCGCGTCGCCACTTCCCCGTCTGTTATGGGGGGCTGGGCTTGTGGGCGCCGGCAAAAAGAGAGGACACGAAAGAATTTGGCAGGTCTTCTGGCTCGCCAATCTCACCAAGGGCGCCTTCTCGCGCGTTTTCGCCGTCCTTTCCCAATTGGGGTGGCGGCTCCGCGCAATGGCTGTTGCCCTGTGGCGTGGCTCTGGCGCAGCCCCTTGCGAGGCTTGGCCGGCCGTTGGCACACAGCAGCGGGACTGTCCGAGATTCTCACTCGGTTCCCTTTTAATTCCGTCGCGGCCGCCCACGTCTTGGGCAGGAATGTGTCGCATCCGGAAACCAAAATCGCGCAAAGCTAAGAATATGAGGCGAGCTTTCGTATGAAATAAATGTTTATTTGCATATATTTACCATAAGCGACGCCCACGCCTGCGACTTCGTGGCCGCGCCCGATGCCAATGAGCCATGAGCAGCAAAAATTAACCCCGTATATTAACAACTAAAAATTCAGGAAACATGTCCAGCTCAATCTTTTGGATTGTGCCGCTCAGTTCCGCCGTGGCGTTGCTCTTCGCCTGGCTGTTCTATCGCGGCATGATGAGAAACAGCGAGGGCACCACGCGCATGGCCGAGATTGCCGGCTATGTGCGCGAGGGTGCCATGGCCTATTTGCGACGCCAATATGGCGTGGTGCTTAAAGTGTTCGTCATCATGGCTTTGCTGCTTGGCGTGCTGGCCTATCTTGGCGTGCAGAACCCTTTTGTGCCGGTGGCGTTCCTCACGGGTGGCTTTTTCTCCGGCCTGTGCGGCTACTTGGGCATGAAGACGGCCACCAACGCCTCGGCCCGAACGGCCAACGGGGCCAGGGAGAGCCTCAACAAGGGCCTCCGCGTGGCGTTTCGCTCAGGCGCTGTCATGGGGCTTGTGGTCGTGGGCTTCGGCTTGCTGGACATTGCCGCGTGGTTCTACATCCTCAACGACCTGGTCTTCACCCCAGAGCATATGGCCAATGGCCTGGAATTCTGCGGCCTGACGTTCGTCCACCCTGGCACAGACGCCCACGCCAAGATGATTGAGATCACCGCCACCATGCTGACTTTTGGCATGGGAGCCTCCACGCAGGCTCTCTTTGCCCGCGTGGGTGGCGGCATATACACCAAGGCGGCCGACGTGGGGGCTGACCTTGTGGGCAAGGTCGAGGCCGGAATCCCGGAAGACGACCCGCGCAACCCGGCCACCATCGCCGACAATGTGGGTGACAATGTGGGAGACGTGGCCGGCATGGGGGCCGACCTCTATGAGAGCTATTGCGGCTCCATCCTCTCCACGGCCGCCCTTGGGGCCGCCATCCCAGCCGTGAGTGACGAGAAGCAGCTCCAGCTCATCATAGCCCCCATGGTCGTGGCCGCCATTGGCACGTTGCTCTCCATCTTGGGCGTCTACGCCGTGCGCACCCGCGAGGGGGCGTCTCAGAAAAACTTGCTCCACGCCCTGCTCCTGGGCACGGGCGGGGCCTCGGCCCTCATCCTTGTGGCGGTGGCCGTCATGGCCTCGCTGGAGTGGATCAGCTGGGGGCTTTTCGGCTCTGTCATAGCCGGTCTGCTGGCGGGCGTGGTCATCGGGCAGGGCACCGAATACTTCACGTCTGACGAGTACAGGCCCACGCGCGGCATCGCTGCCCAGACTCAGCAGGGCCCGGCCACCACCATCATTGAGGGTATGGCCGTCGGCATGCAGTCCACGTGGCTACCCGTGGTCATCGTGGCCGCCGCCATCATATCGGCCTTTGGCTCGGCCGGCGGTTTTGGCAACTATGCCATGGGCGTCTACGGCATAGGCTTCGCGGCCGTCGGGATGCTCTCCACGCTCGGCGTGACCTTGGCCACCGACGCCTTCGGCCCCATTGCCGATAACGCCGGCGGCAACGCCGAGATGAGCGGTCTGCCGGCCGAGGTGAGGGAGCGCACCGACGCGCTCGACGGGCTTGGCAACACCACAGCCGCCACAGGCAAAGGTTTCGCCATAGGCTCTGCGGCGCTCACCGCCATGGCTCTCTTGGCGGCATATATGGAGGAGGTCAGGATGTGGCTGTCGCGCATGGCGGCGGGAGGCGACGGCTTCCGGCTGGTGGGCGATACGGCCTTCTACGTGGGCCCCACCCCGCCGGAGGGAATGCCCGACGGCGTGAACGCCGTGGCGCTGGCCTCGGCCACCATGAGAGATTTTGTCTCGGCCTATGACTTGTCTGTGTTCAACCCCATGCTGCTTGCGGGTCTTTTCATTGGCGCCATGATGGCTTTCCTCTTCTGCGCCATGAGCATGAAGGCCGTGGGCCGCGCAGCGTCTAAGATGGTTGACGAGGTGCGCCGCCAGTTCCGCGAGATCGCGGGAATCTTGGATGGCCGCGGCACGCCAGACTATGCCCGCTGCGTCGAGATATCCACCAAAGGGGCGCAGCATGAGATGGTGCTGCCGTCGCTGTTGGCCATAATTGTGCCGGTGGCTGTCGGCCTGCTGTTTGGAGTGGCCGGCGTGATAGGCCTCTTGGCCGGCGGCCTCACGGCGGGCTTCACATTGGCCGTGATGCTCAACAATGCTGGCGGGGCGTGGGACAATGCCAAGAAGTATATTGAGAAAGGCAACTATGGCGGCAGGGGCGGAGACTGCCACAAGGCCGCCGTGGTGGGAGACACAGTGGGCGATCCCTTCAAGGACACTTCCGGCCCGTCTCTCAACATACTCATCAAGCTCATGTCCATGGTCTCGGTGGTCATGGCCGGCCTCACCATAGGCTGCTCGCTGTTGGGCTAGCCCGCAGGCCAAAACAAGGAGCCGCGTCAACTCAGCTCCGGGGTTGACGCGGCTTCTCATGTTTCCAGTCTCGCGCTAGTTGCTGAGCGAGAGGCGCGACTTGCGTCCGTCAGCCCGCTCCACTTCCACAATCAGCAGCCCGCGATGGCTCCCGACATTAAGCGTCACCGTGCCGCCTCTCGCCTCGGCCTCGGCAGCCACGATGCCGCCAAGGGTGAACGCCCTGGCCCTTATGAGCGCGGTCGAGGTGGATGAGATGATGACGCGGCCACCGTCTCGCCTCATGTCAATGTGGTCTCGCGCGGTGAGTTCGGGCAGAGCCGTGTCGCCCGATGAGGGCGTTATTATGGCCGCCGCTCCGCCCGATGCCAAGAGGTCGAGTTCCAGCTCGGCTTTCTGCCCCGTGCACGTGCGAACGGTGCGGCAGATGCCCTCTTGCCTGTCGTCTTCGTAGGTCGTCACGTCATATTTCTTGCCGCTCTCTAGGAAGTCGAGGCGTAGGCGCAGGCTGCGGGCCGAGTTGGTGGCCGCCCCCACGTACCATGTGTCGCCCTTGCGCCGGGCCATGGCCACGTATTCGCCCACCTCGCCTGCCAAGGGGCGGGTCTCGTCCCAAACGGTCGGAACTTTTGAGATGAACTCCAACTGGCTCTCCCTGCCCTCATATTGCCAATGCTTGCCATACCACAGCACGTGTTGCAATGGGCTGAAAAAGACCACCATCAGCCCCAACTGTTGGCCTCGCGTGCGTTTGCGGTTTGTCTCCGTTCCCGGCCTGTTGAAGACGAAGGTGAAATCGGCCGGCCCGCACATGAAGCGCGAGAATGGCAGTCGCATGGCGTGGTCGGCCGTAGGGTTATGCTCGTCGCCGCGGATTCCCTCCACCGTCAGCAGGTTGGGCAGCGTGCGCTCAGTGCCCGTGGGGCGGTAGTTGTCATGCACGTTGACGACCATATGCCGCTTGGCGGCCTCGCGGATAACGCGATACACCACGCTCATGCCCGATTGCGATAGCCCGTCGACAAACCCCATCTTGACCCCGCTCGCGCCCCAAGACGCATAGGTGTCCAGAGTGTTCTCGACGTCATAGTTGACCCACCCCACGCGGTTGACGTAGAGCAAGATGCCAATCCCGTTGTCTTTGGCGTGGCCTATGACTTGCTCAATGTCCAGAGTGGGGCGCGGCTTGGTCGGTACGGAGCCGGGGTTGCGCTCCTCGCTGTAGCCCAGGCCATACCAGCCGGCGTCTAGCTAGACGTAGGAGAACCCCGTCTTGCGGGCGAAGTCTATCGCCGCCATCACCGAGTCGGTGTGGAAGTCGTTCGTGCCGGCTTCTAGAGACCTGAACACCTTGCCGGGCTTTATCCAGTCGGTGTCATCGGCCGTCTCGGGACAGAGCGAGCGCATGATGTATTTGGCGTCCATAAGCTCCAAGGGGGTGCGTCCCATCATCATGGCTCTCCATGGCGTTATGATGGACTTGGAGGAGAATGACGTGGACTGCAGGAACGTTAGATACCCGCCACTGGAGCTCAGCTTGGCTTGGGCCGCGATGGCCTCGTTGCCCGCCTCGGCCACGCACACAGAGAGTGACGAAGAGGTGGCCAGCAGCGGGCATAACGATGAGAACGTGGAGGTGGAAGGCCTTTCCGTGTAGCCGCTCTCGGCCCCGCTCTCTGTGTAGCACGTCAGCCCGCCAGGAAGTTTCAGATTGGCCATATCCGCCGTCAGTCTGTCGGCCGCCGTCAGCGAGCATCTGTAGCGGTAGGCGAAGCCCTCGTCATAGGCTCTGAAGTCCACGCAGATGGTGTTGCTCCCTTGCTTCAACCTCACAGTCAGTGCCTGATAGTTGTCGGTGTGTTCCGCCCATTCACCCAGGCTGGTGGTCATTGTCCCGTTGTGCGTCTCTACATTGGCCTCTTCCACGCCGTTGCCTGTCAGGCTCGCCCCGCTGGCCAGGGTGATGCCCATTTGGGAGGCGGACGTCACCTCGCGGCCGCGGTAGGCAACAGAAAAGGCCAGTCCGCCATCGGATGACGGACTGACCGTGAGGGACAGCGTCTTGCCCGGCGACTCCACCGTGGTCGGTATGGACTCGGCCACGCAGACCGACGGGAGGCACAGCAAAAGGACTGACGGGAGGGCGCTAAGAAGTTTGAAGGTTGGGTGCGTGTGGTGTTGTGAGACCAATGTGGGAATGTCCATAGGGCAGCTGATTTTTAGGTGTTAGCTGCTAATTTATAAAAAAAATGGCGGGACTCCCAATCTGCCCATACCGCCCCCCCTACTCCACCCTTTTCACCACCCTTGCGGGGTTGCCCACCGCCACGCAGCGCGGCGGGACGTCTTTCACCACCACGCTGCCGGCCCCGATGGAGGCTCCGTCTCCAATGGTCACGCCGGGGCATATCGTCACCCCTCCGCCAATCCACACGTCGTTGCCAATGGTGACGGGCTTGGCCCATTGCACCCATCTGGCGCGCTCCGCGGGGTCTAGCGGGTGGCATGCGGTGTATATCCCCACGTTGGGGCCGATAAAGACGTTGTTGCCTATCGTCACGCGCGCCTCGTCTAGGATGGTCAGGTTGAAGTTGGCAAAGAAATCCTCGCCCACGAATATGTTGCACCCATAGTCGCACCTGAATGGCTGATTGACAATCAGCCTCTTGCCCGTGCCGCCAAGCAGGCCGCGAAGCAGCTTTGTCCGCGCCTCGGTGTCGTCTGGCCGCATGTTGTTGAACTCGTATATTTTGAGTTTCGTGTCGTTCAACCTTTCTGTGAAGCACTGGTTCATGGCGTCATAGGGCTCGCCGGCCAGCATCTTTTCCCACTCTGTCATATCTTGTCTTCTTTCATCAGTCTCACAATGTTTTCCACCGCATCCTCAATCAGTTCCACCGCCAGCTCAAAGTCGCCCTCGTCTCCATAATATGGGTCTGGGATTGACCTTTGGCCCGGGTGGCGGGTCAGGTAGTCGGCCATGAGGCGCACTTTTGCTTTTTGTCTGTCGGTCGCGGCCAAGGCTCGCAGGTCGCTCACGTTTTGCGCGTCCATGCCCATCACGATGTCGAAGCGGTCAAAGTCCTCCGCCGTCACTTGCCTCGCGCGGTGGCGCATGTCGTAGCCGTGCTTGTCGCCGCACCGCCTCATGCGTATGTCTGGCAGCTGCCCCGCATGCCACGCCCCGATGCCCGCCGAGTCCACATCCACATCTAGCCCAGCCGCCGCGGCTTTGGCTCTCATTATCGCGTCGGCGGCCGGTGAGCGGCAGATGTTGCCGAGGCATACGAACAATATGCTCCGTGTCATTGTTTTCATAAAAACCCATATTTTGTGGCAAATGTCGTCAGAAAAGTCGGCGCGGCAAAGCGGGAGAGCCTGGCCAAGGCGTGAATTCCTGTGCCTAACCCTAGCTATGAAAAATATTGCACTTATCCAATTCA
Organism: uncultured Bacteroidales bacterium; assembly: GCA_934717675.1. GTDB lineage: Bacteria > Bacteroidota > Bacteroidia > Bacteroidales > Marinilabiliaceae > W3P20-009. The sequence goes on along the minus strand of CAKUYZ010000006.1, from coordinate 7,644 downwards.
ATTTTCAGTCCTTTAGGCACTACCTTCGCAACTGAAAATCAGAAATAACGAGGCAAAGGGAAATGGCGCGCTTCACTCACCTTCATGTGCACTCGCACTACTCTATCTTGGACGGCATGAGCACCGTGCCGGGCATTGTGGACAAGTGTATGGCCAACGGCATGTATTCCGTGGCCCTGACCGACCACGGCGTCATGTATGGCATCAAGGAGTTTCATGACTACGCCGCCAAAGTCAACGGCAAGACGCGCGGCGCCATCAAGGAGCAGGAGGCCATAGCGGCAGATGAGAGCCGCGCGCCCGAAGAGCGAGCCGAGGCCAAAGCCAAGGCCGAAGACCTCAAAACCAAGATTTTCAAGCCCATATTCGGCGTCGAGGCCTACTGCGCTCGCCGCTCCCTGCACGACAAAGACAAGACCATCAAGGCCACCGACCCCGAGAGCGGCAAAGAGAGCGTCTTGGACCGCAGCGGCTGGCACCTGATCCTCTTGGCCAAAAACAAGACGGGCTACCTCAACCTCTGCCGCATGGTCTCCGTCTCGTGGATTGACGGTTTCTATGGTAAGCCCCGAATAGACAAGGAGTTGCTGGAGAAGTATCATGATGGGGTCATATGCTCCTCGGCATGCCTGGGCGGCGAGATCCCGCAACTCATCATGGCTCGCAAGTTCGATGAGGCGGAGCGCAGCGTGAGGTGGTTCAAGAGCGTGTTCGGAGACGACTATTACCTTGAGATCCAGCGTCACCCGTGCCTCGGAGACAACCCCGCCCGCGACGTGTGGGAGAGGCAGCAGGAGGTCAACCCATTCATCTTGGAGCTGGCCGAGAAGACGGGCGTGAAAGTAATTTGCACCAACGACTCGCACTTCCTCAACAAGGAGCACGCCGAGGCCCACGAGAGGCTCCTATGCCTCTCCACGGGCAAGCAGATGAACGACCCCAGCCGCCTCTTTTACACCAAACAGGAGTGGCTCAAGACGCCAGAGGAGATGGAGGCCCTCTTCCCCGACGTGCCAGAGGCCCTGGCCAACACCATGGAGGTGGCCGGCAAAGTGGAGGACATAAACCTCAACTCCGACCCCATCATGCCCAAATTCCCCATCCCCGAAGACTTCGGGACGGAGGAGCAGTATCGCCAAAAACTCACGGAGAAGGACCTCTTCGACGAGTTTACGCAAGACGAGAAGCACCAGGTGGTCCTGAGCCAAGAGGATGCGGAGAAGAAAATAAAGAAACTCGGAGGCTACAACAAGCTCTACCGCATCAAGCTGGAGGCCGACTACCTGGCCAAACTCACGTGGGAAGGGGCGCACAAGCGTTATGGCCAGGAGCTGACGCAAGCGCAGGTGGATCAGATAACCTTTGAGCTCCACATCATGAAGACCATGGGTTTCCCTGGCTACTTCCTCATTGTGATGGACTTCATACGCGCCGCCCGCGAGGAGCTAGACGTCTGGGTGGGCCCTGGGCGTGGCTCGGCGGCGGGCTCCGTGGTGGCCTATTGCCTTGGCATCACGGACATAGACCCGATGAAATACGACCTCCTTTTCGAGCGTTTCCTCAACCCGGACCGTATTTCACTCCCCGATATTGATACCGACTTTGCCGATGACGGCCGCCAAAAAGTAATTGAGTGGGTCACGCAGAAATATGGCAGCGAGGCCGTGGCCCACATCATCACCTTCGGCACCATGGCCACCAAGTCGTCGGTGTCTGACGTGGGCCGAGTTCAAAACATCCCCCTCCAGATGGTCAGGGAGATGACGAGCCTCATCCCCGACAAGTTCTCTGATGACATGGCCGACCCCAAGACAAAAAAAGTCCCCAAGGTCAACCTCAAGAACTGTTTCAAGCTCATCCCCGCCATACAGCAGGCGCTCAATGGCCCCGACGAGGGCGTGGCCTCCATGCTGCGCTACGCCGGCGAGCTCGAGGGCACCGTGCGCCAGACGGGAGTGCACGCCTGCGGCATCATCATAGGCGCCGACGACCTCAAAAAATTCGCGCCCATAACCGTGGTGGAGGATAAGACCACGGGCTTCAAGATGCAGGCCACGCAATATGACGGCCACTACGTTGAGAGCGTGGGCCTCATCAAGATGGACTTCCTCGGCCTCATCAACCTCCGCATCATGAAAGACGCGGTGAAAAACATCAAGGCCCATACGGGAGAGGACATTGACATCTTCAAGGTGCCAATTGACGACCCCGAGGTCTACAAACTCTATGCCGAGGGACGCACCATGGGCATCTTCCAGTTCGAGAGCCCGGGTATGCAGAAATATCTCAAAGAGCTGCAGCCCACGGTCTTTGAAGACCTCATTGCCATGAACGCACTCTACCGCCCCGGCCCAATGGACTACATCCCGCAGTTCATCAACCGCAAGCAGGGGCGAGAGCCCATCACCTACGACTTGCCGTGTATGGAGAAATATCTCAAAGACACATACGGCGTCACGGTATACCAAGAGCAGGTGATGCTCCTGAGCCGCCTCCTGGCCAACTTCACGCGCGGCGAGAGCGACAAACTGCGTAAGGCCATGGGCAAGAAACAGATTGCCGTGCTGAACGAGCTCAAGCCCAAGTTCATCAACCAGGGCATGGGCAACGGCCACCCAGCCGACAAGCTGGAGAAAATATGGGCCGACTGGGAGAAATTCGCCTCCTACGCCTTCAACAAGTCTCACGCCACGTGCTACTCGTGGGTGTCTTATCAGACGGCGTATCTCAAGACGCACTACCCGGCCGAATATATGGCCGCGCTGCTCACCAGCTGCAAAGACACCATCTCCGAGGTGTCTAAATATATGGACGAGTGCAAGCGTATGGGCCTCAAGGTTATGGGTCCAGACGTCAATAACTCCGTCCTCAACTTTGGCGTGAGCCACGACGGGGCCGTGGTCTTCGGCCTCGGCGGCGTCAAGGGTGTGGGCAACGGCGCGGTGGAGGCCATTGTCTCCGAGAGGGAGAAAAACGGCCCCTACGCCTCGATATATGACTTCGTGGAGAGGGTGGACCTGACGGCCTGCAACCGCAAGACCATTGAGAGCCTGGCCCTGGCCGGGGCTTTTGACAACCTTGGAGACGTGCGCCGAGAGCAGTTCTTCTGCCAAAATAAGGAGGGCCTGTCGGGCAGCGAGATTTTGCTGCGCTATGGCACAGACTTCCAAAATGACAAGCGCAGCGGCCAGGCCTCGCTCTTCGGAGACATCCTGGACGTGGCCATCGCCAAGCCGTCATTGCCTGACGTGATCAACTCGTGGAGCGACCTTGAGAGGCTCAACCGCGAGAAGGAGATGGTGGGCATATATCTCTCCGCCCACCCGCTAGACTCCTACGCCTTCGTCTTCCGCTACATTGTCAACACCCCGATGGCCAACCTGAAGGAGGAGAATTTCCAGTCGTTCCTGGGCAAGACCATCGTCTGCGCCGGCGTTGTCAAAGAGATAAAGACGGGACTGACGCGAGCCAAGAACAACCCCTATCTCATTGCCAAGGTGGAGGACACCAGCGGTGTGGGCGAGATTCCGCTTTTCGGAGACGACTACGTGAGCTACTCGCCCTATTTCATGACGCCAAGCTCCTTCGTGTGCATCACCATGAAGTTTGAGCCTCCAAAATATGAGAGGCCCGACGCCAGGGTGTTTCGCAGAATCGCCAAAGTGGAGTTCCTGTCAGACGTGCTGAAGCACGGCATGATCAAGAACGTCACATTCTCCATAAACCTAGACAAACTGACAATGCCGATGATAGACATCTTGTCCGAAGTCCTCATAGCCAACAAGAACAAGCCCGTGAACCCGCGGCCAGACATGCCGCCCATTGTGCCAGTGCGCTTCCACATCATAGACCGCAACAAGCGCATCGACGTCACCCTGCCGTCAAACAGCTACAGCGTGGAGCTGGGCCCCAAGGTCATGAAGATGGTGGATGCCACGGAGGGCGACATCGCCATGTCTGTCAGTGAGAAATGAGCATGGCTAGGGGTGGCAAGGGGGGCGTGAGCCTCTGGGTTGGCGTGGCCTTCGTTTTTGGTGTCATTGCCGTGCTTGGCGTCATTGCCGCGCTGTGCCCGCCCGCGGTGAATGTGGCGGGGCTCACGGTGCGCATGCCGCAAGCGTCGTCAGTCATCGGGACTGCCGCTAGGCAATTGATTTCTGTTGAAGATCAGCTAGATGCAGTAGAGAACACCATGCGGCTCAAGGCCGACAGCGCGGCGCGGTCGGTCAGAGACGCCAGGACCGACAGCGTGGCGCGGGCAGAGGATATCTTTCGGCACAGTGCGGGCTCGCTCCGTTTCCCTAAGGGCGATTTCTCATATCTTTTCCCCGTCTTCCGCGCCATGAGCGGCGGCGAGGCCGTGAGCGTCTTCCACTATGGCGACTCGCAGATTGAGGGCGACCGCATCACACACTTGGTGCGAGACAGCCTCCAGGCGCTCTTTGGCGGCAAAGGGCCCGGAGTGTTGCCCCTGTGGCAGCCCATACCGTCGCGAACAGTGAGCCAAAGCCTAACAGACAGCGTGGCCACGTTCTACGCCGCGGGCATAATGGGTCGCCGCGCCTCGCACAACCGCTATGGAGCCTTGGCGCAAATGGCGGAGCTGAGGGGGCAAGACGTGACGCTCTCCGTTGAGGGGCGCGGCCACGGTGGCTACCGTCAGGTGACGGCCTTTGTGGGCAATGTGGAAGATACTCTCACCATGTCCATTGACACGCTCGTGCGCAAGGTGCCGCCTTCTGACGGTATGCGGGTTGTCAGGTGGCTGTTGCCCTCGTGTTCGGCCTTCAGGCTGAGGCTCCGCGGCCGTGCCGACGTCTATGGTGTCGACGTCTCGGCGGGCCGTGGCGTGAGCGTCACCAACGTGCCAATGCGCGGGGCCGACGGCCTCTTCTTGGGGCGGACCGACGCCGCGCTCATGGCCTCCATGATGCGAAACCTCAACACTCGCCTGGTCCTGATGGAGTTTGGCGGCAACGCTCTGCCTATGCTCTCCGACTCGGCTGGCGTGGAGCGATATTCGGCCGCCATTGGCCAACAAATTGACAAGATGAAGGCCATATGCCCAGCGGCCCGAATCATTTTCATTGGCCCTGCCGACATGTCGGTCAAGGTGGATGGGGAGCTGCAGACCCACCCCATGCTGCCCTGCCTCACCGAGGCCCTGGAGGCGGAGTGCGACGCCCGCGGCGTGGCTTTTTGGGATATGTATGACGTCATGGGCGGGCACAACTCCATGTTGGCGTGGGTGGCTCATCAGCCGCCGTTGGCCGGCACGGACTACGTACACTTCACCACCCGCGGAGCCAACAAGATCGCGGAAGTGCTGTGGCGCGCCATCAGAATGAACTATGACTATATGCTAATGGTTGGAAGACAAAAAGCTGACAGCCAAAACAATGAATAGGACAACATCATTACGCCTCGCGGCCGTGACCCTATGCCTGGCCGTGAGTGCGGGCAGCCTGGCGCAGTCGCAGTCTGAGGCTGAGGTGGACGAGGTGGATGCCGTGCAGACGCTCATGTCCGCCGCTCCGGCGGATACGCTCCCGCTCCCCCTTGGCGGCCTGGAGTCCCTTTTGCCGTCATGCGCTAGGCCCGACTCCAACTTCATCTCCTTGCCCGGTGGTAAGTCAGAGGCCATGAGCCTCTTCGTAGACAAGATGGACTCCGTCCTCCTCTTGGGAAGCGGCCGCGTGAGCATACTCCAGATAGGTGGCTCACACATTCAGGCCGACATGTATACCGAGGTTTTCCGCCAGCGGTTGGACTCTCTCAATGGAGGCCTGAGGCCGGCCCGCGGTTTCCTCTTCCCGTTCAGCGTGGCCAAGACCAACAACCCGCCGGGCTACAAGGTGCATCGCGGTGGCGAGTGGCAAATGGCCCGATGCTCCGTGCGCAAGCCTCGGCCGGCCCTTGGCATGAGCGGCATCACGGTGTTCACGAGCAGCCCCGCCGCATGGTTCTCCATTGATACCGATCCCGACAGCGCGGGCCGTTGGCTGTCTTCTTCGTTGCGTCTTTTGGCTCGCTCCCGCACGGGTTGGCTGCTGCCAGTCATTGCCTTGGAAGACACATTGTTGCGGCCTTCCTTGGCCGACAGCCTTGGCTACGTCTTCCGTCTGCCTAGGCCGGTGTCTCGCTTCGAGCTGCGTTTTGAGACCGACACGGCGGCTGGCGCGAGAGCCGACACTTTTTTTGTTGATGGCATAATCCCCGGTGCGGACGATGACGGCATTACGTTCCACACCATAGGCGTCAACGGGGCCTCCGTGCCGGCCTATTTGCGCTGCGAACTCTTTGAGCGTCAGTTGGCCGCATTGCGTCCCGACCTTGTCATCCTGAGTATCGGCATAAACGATGCTTCGGGTCCCAATTTCTCGGCCGATGCCTTTCGCGAGGCCTATGACAGACTTTTGACCATCTTCCGCAGGGTGAACCCGCGGTGCGCCTTCATCTTCGTGACGAACAACGACTCGAAGCGCCGTCTTCGTCGTCGGCGCAGGGTTGTCAACGCCAATGGCCCCGTGGCGCGCGAGGCTTTTGTGAGCATGGCGGAGAAGTGGCAAGGCGGCCTGTGGGATCTCTTCGGCATCATGGGCGGCCTGGGCAGCATGGCGCAATGGCAAAAGGCCGGCCTGGCGCAAAAGGACAATGTCCACTTCACCCGTGCCGGCTATAAGGTGGTCGGAGCCATGTTCTACGACGCTTTCCTCAATTTCTATCTCGACCAAGAAGCAACAGATGATAATGATTAACGACACGGTGGCCGCTTCGGCTCACTCTGCCGCCGAGGCGGCTCAGGCCGTACTCCACAACGTCTTCGCTTTTGACGACCAGCACCCGTTGCTCTTCACTCAGTTCTATTTTTGGGCATTTTTTGCCATAGTGCTGCTGGCTTTGGCCGCCATAGGCCGGAGTCGGATCTTGCTGCGCAACGCGTTCCTTTTCTTCGTCTCCGTGTTTTTTTATTACAAGACGTCGGGAGACTTCACCATGCTCCTCATTGTGGCCACGGCCCTCTCCTATTTCGTGGGCCTGCGTGTGGGTAATGCCGTGGCCAAGATGCCGGCCGGCAGTCCCGCCCCGCGGCGCGCCAAGCTGTGGGTGGGAGCTGGGGTGGTGGTTAACCTGTTGGTGCTGTGCTACTTCAAATATGCCTATTTGGTGGTGGACATGGTCAACCAGATTGCCGGCACCAGTTTTGAGGTGCATGACTATGTGGCGGAGCTTGGTAACGCCATTTTTGGCGAGGGGCGTTTTAGTGTAGACTACATTTGGCTGCCTGTGGGCATCTCTTTCTACACCTTTCAGTGCATCAGCTACTTGATGGACATCTATCGCCGCCGCATTGAGCCGCTGCGCAACTTCCTCAACTATGGCTTCTACGTCAGCTTCTTTCCACAGCTTGTGGCCGGCCCCATTGTGCGCGCCAACGAGTTCGTGGGGCAGATCTCTAAGCCCTATTTCTTGTCTCGCAGGTGGTTTGGCATAGCCGTCTTCTGGATCATAAACGGCCTTGCCAAGAAGATTATATTGGCGGACTTTCTGGCGGTCAACTTTGCGGACCGCGTGTTCTCAAACCCGACCATGTATGGCGGTTTTGAAAATTTCTCCGCCCTCTTTGTCTACTCGCTCCAGGTC
>CAKUYZ010000005.1 GCA_934717675.1 uncultured Bacteroidales bacterium | reverse complement strand
ATGCAGGAGCATGTAAGGCCCGTAATTATGGCATCAATATCGCATCAGGAGAGTTTATCGCATTCAACGATAGCGATGACGTTTGGCATCCAAATAAACTTGAAGAGCAGCTACACTATCTTAAAGATTCTGGAGCTGATATCGTATCTTGTAAAATGCGACAACACCACATTGACGGAAATATAAAAATTTTTCCAAATAGAAATTATCAGGGCTTTGTCACTCCGCAAGACTTACTTCTTGACGGCAAGTTGAGTACACAAGAAATATTGGGCAAGTCTTTCTGCTTCAAAAACAACCTTTTTGATGAAGAATTACCTAGATTTCAAGATTGGGAACTTTCAATTCGGTTGGCTAAGCAATATAAAGTAGTTATTCAAGATTGCGTTTTGGTCGACCAATACTTGCAAAAAGATAGCATTTCGTACGGCGCAAAGAAAGCCTTAGAGGCTATTGAAATTATAGAGAGGAAATATGAGCAGATAATATCTGCAGACAACAAAATAAAGGCCTCTATATGGGCTCGCAAAGGTTTTTACACTTTGCTAAACCATAAAAACCCACGCAACGAGTACGCCGTCTCTGTCAAGAGCAAATTCACTCTCAAAAGCGCAATATTTCTTGTTATGTCTGTTTGCGGAGTCATCAATCTTTTTGCTAGACTACATTACGGAATCCTGTATACAAAAAGGTAGTTTCCCTTTTCAGGCATATAAAACACATCAGACGGTAGGCTACTGTCATAAAATCTTCATTGCAATGAAGCATTGCGTTCTAATATCAGCATACAAGGATACAAAACTGATAAATAGGCTGATTAGCAGAATTCCCCAAGAATGGGGCGTCTTCATACACATTGACAAACGAAGCAAAATCCGAAACGAAGATATCAACCCGCGCGCCATTTGTGCTGCACGGAGAAACGTTCAATGGGGCAGTTTCGCCCACGTCGAAGCGTTTCTTGATATGATGAGACTTGCTATCAATGACAACCGACAGTTCGATTTCTTCCATTTAATCACTGGACAAGATTACCCTGTGATAGACCTAAGAAAAGCTGACGAGCTAGTTTCTGCCGGCAAAGTGTATATGAGGCACGAGCCAATCCCACGCAGCTGTTGGAACAGTTGGAACGGTGGCTTTCACTTCTATAAATACAAGACATTTGCCAGATGGACAGACGTTAGGAAACCTTTCTATAACAGAATATTAAACCGATTGTGCAAAGTCGTTCAATTTTATAGGACTAAGAAAATGTATATGCCGCAATACAATGTGGAGGGAGGCTCCTCTTATATGTCTCTGCCAAGAGAGGCAATATACATTTTGCTTAGTAGTCAAACTTCACTAGATCTTCAAAAAAGGCTGAAATATAGCTTAGACGGTGAAGAAACATTCTATCAAACTGTCTTAATGAATTCACCACTAGCAAAAAGCGTTATTAACGACAACCTTAGGATCATTGTATGGCCAGGTCCTGCAGTACTCACAGAAAACGATTACAACAAGATACGTTCGTGTCACGCACTATTCGCAAGGAAAGTTGATGGTGAAATAAGCGCAAAACTTATGGATATGCTGGACAACGAATCTAATGCAGAAGATAGAGGAGCCTTCTGATTTGCTGAATTATGGCACACAATTTAAAAGGCTCTCTTCGAAGTCTTTTCTCGATATGTCCCCCCCAAAAAGGCTTCGCATGGTGCCTGCCTTATGTTGATAACTTTGGCATTTGCTTAAAATGACAAGAAATTCATGTTAAGCAAATGTGGAAACACTTAATACGCCAGTCAAAGCCCAAGCTATATCTTTTCTTTCTCTAACTCCTCAATAGCCTTATACACATTGGAATAAGATGTTCCTTTGCCCATGCCGATTTCTTTCGCTAGCAAAACTGCTGATTCCAATTTGCCGTCCGATGACATCTCTTCTACCCAATCTGACCTAGACAGGAAGCGTTCCGTCTTAGTAAAGCACTCTATAAGGGTCAAAAGTTCTTTCTCTACATCCGCGCACGTTAAGAACATCTTGGATGATTTCTTAAGGTGAAGCAAAGACCAATATTCAATGGAAGGGAAAGATATCACATATCAAGACATCCTGATTCTTCGCATACTTCTGCCGTAAGGCCACTAATTTTCCCTTTTCTGCCCCATCCCAACTTGCGACATCCGCTTCAAAGACGCAAATTGCCAGGCCTCGCTCTTCAAACACTCTTTTCAGCTCTTTCACTCGAAAAGGGAATTCCTCTCTTGTATCATTTATCTCTAAATTACTACTCACAAATATAGCCTCTTTGAAACTTCGCTCCTAGCAAGCCTCCAATATTACTTCTATTCGTCATTTTGAAGTAGAAAAAACACAATTTAAAATTCAAAATCCTCCGTTTGATATATTCCTTTTTTCTCTACCCACACAACCGTACTCATTCTAAAACATTGACAACTTCATATTCTCACAAGCCAAACAAGAGCCTAAAGAAAAAATTAGCCTAACTTTGTCTCCCTCGGTGCGGACTTTCTCAATTTGGGAATAAACACCGACCAGATATTTTAATCAGCCAAACGAAAAACATGGATATAAAGATATTGGTAGCTACGCACAAGAAGGCGCAGATGCCGCAAGACAGCATGTACTTGCCCGTCCAAGTGGGCAAGGCGTTGTCTTCCGAAGATTTTGGTTACGCCACAGACAACACAGGAGATAATATTTCCGCAAAAAACCCCTACCTATGTGAACTCACCGCCCTGTATTGGGGATGGAAAAACCTAGATAACGAGTACATTGGGCTTGCGCACTATCGCCGCCACTTCAGCTGTAGGTTCGGGCGTTGGAAGTACAATCTGATAATGACAAAGCCCGAGATGGAGCGATGTCTGTCAAAGGCCGATGTGGTGCTACCTGTAAAAAGATACTATTTCATAGAGACTTTATACTCCCATTACAAACATACTCACGATGTCGCGCACCTAGAGATTGCCCGTGAGACCATCGAGAGAATATGCCCCGAATACGTTGGATCATTTGACAAGGTGATGGACAGAAGATCTGGGCACATGTTCAATATGCTGGTTATGCGCCGCCCAATCCTCAACGCTTATTGCGAATGGCTTTTCAAGGTTCTCTTCGCAATGGAAAAAGATGTTGACTTCAAGACTTTGAGCCCTTTCGACGCACGTTGGCCCGGCAGAATAGCGGAACTTCTGTTAGATGTGTGGATCACACACAACAAAGTGAAATATGTCGAGACTGGAATGGTGATGCTAGGCAAGGAGAACTTTTGGGCAAAGTTGAAAGGCTTCTTGGCCGCTAAATATTTCGGGGTCAAATACGACAAGAGCAGATAGCCCCTTTGCCACGCCGCTTCTTCATCTTCGGTGGCTCCGGGTTCATCGGGACGCACCTCACCAAAGCCATCAAGGACAGGCGGCCGGACATTCAGGTCGTCAACCTGGACATCGTGCCGTCTGACCACGGCGGCCTCGCCACGTTCGTCCAAGCCGACGTGCACAAGCCCATAACCCTGCCCGACGGCCTCGCGCCACGGCCCGATGACGCGGTCATCAACCTCGCCGCCATACACCGCACGCCGGGTCACCCCGACCACGCCTATTTCGAGACCAACATACGCGGAGCGGAGAACGTCACGGCTTTCGCGGCGGCACATGGCATACGCCGCATGGCCTTCACCAGCAGCATAGCCCCCTACGCCGCCTCGGAAGAGGAGAAGTATGAGGAGACGCTCCCCACGCCAAACACGCCCTATGGCATCTCGAAGCTCGTGGCCGAGAAGATTCACTTGGCCTGGCAGGCGGGCGGGGCGGACAGGCAGCTCACCATCTTGAGGCCTGGCGTGGTCTTCGGCAAGGGAGAGAATGGCAACTTCACGCGCCTCTACCAGAGCATCCGCGGCCATAAGTTCGCCTTCCCGGGTCGCAAGGACACCGTCAAGGCCTGCGTATACGTAAAAGACCTGGCGGCGTTCATCCTCTACCGGCTGGAGAGCCACGGGCCCGGGGCCGAGCTCTATAACTGCACCTATGAGCCGGCCTACACCATAGGCCAGATTGTGGAGCACATGAAAGCCGTCACCCGTCTGCGGTCGTGGACGCCCCTCGTGCCGTCGTGGGTGCTGATGCCATTGGCCTACGTGGCCATGGCGCTGGGATCGCCCATGGGGATATGCCCCGCGCGAGTGCGCAAACTCATGGTCAGCACCAACATATGCGGCAAGAAGATGGCCGAGAGCGGCTACAGGATGCAATATCCGCTAGACGACGCGCTGGCCGACTGGCTTGCGGACAACGACGGCAAGGAGCTTCGCTAAGAGACCTCCCTTGCGCCACATACAGGAGGGCTTTCGGCACTGGAGACGTTTCAGCCCATGCCGAAAGCCCTCCTGGCCTTTGGAAACCGCGACATCGCCCAGGCCCCAAGCAGACAGAACGCCACGCCGCACAGCAGGCGCAATGACTATGCCTACTATCTAACAATCAGCAAATTGCGCCACATCATAGCGTTTGATGCAAAACGACTCAGACATACTGAAAAATGAGATGAACACAGCTTAAACAATTGAACTTGTATCGCAACTTGGAAACAAAATATTATCTTAGCGTCACTCCTTGAATGATATGGTCATCAACAAGCTTAAAGTAGTATTGACAGAAGAAGCGCAAGCCTTTTTGGATGCACAGCCATTCAAAGCTCAGCAGAAGATATATTACAACATCTTCAAAGTTGAGGAAGGAGTGATGAGTGCTGACATTTTCAAGAAACTTGAAAACACAGATATTTGGGAATTCCGCACTCTATACAATGGTATTTGTTACAGGCTTTTTTCCTTTTGGGATACCGAGCAAGACACCCTGATCATTGCCACACATGGCATAGTCAAGAAAACTCAGAAAACACCGTTGAAGGAGATTGCCAAAGCGGAGGAAATAAGGAAAGAGTATTTTAATAATAAAAAGAAATAGCACTATGGCACATATGAAATTGATACCTGCGGACAATGCGAGAGACAAGCTTTGGGGCAAAAGAGGCACCCCGGAGCGTGAAGCCATGGAGGAAAAGCTCAAGGAGGATGTGAACGCCTACATCGTGGGCGAAGCCATACGCAAAGCTCGGTTAGCTCAAAACCTTACGCAAGAGCAACTTGGAGAACGCATCGGAGTGCAGCGCGCTCAGATTTCTAAATTAGAAAAAGGCACAAGCGTTATCACGCTGTCCACTATGAGCCGAGTGTTTCAGGCCCTTGGCATCGCAACCGCCACCTTAGATTTAGGAATAGCCGGGAAAATTGCGTTATGGTGACAATATGATGCCGAAAGCCCTCCTGGCCTTTGGAAACCGCGACAACGCCCAAGCTCCAAGCAGACAGAACGCCACGCCGCACAGCAGGCGCACCCCCGTGGGCATACTGACGATGCCATAGAGGGGCGACCGTAAGTCAATCAGATGGAGGCACATAACGGCCAGGCTGCACCGCCCCACCCACGCCAAGGCGCGCCCCGCCCCGGCCACGTGGCGCACGAGCAGGAGGGAGAGGAGGTAGATGGCATAGACGCCACCGCACGCCCCAACGACGTTGAGCGGATAGCAGCCATAGTGGCAGCGGACCATGGACATGTCCGTCTCGCGCAACGCCACGACCCACGCCACCAGACACACGGCCGCCACGGCGGGGCGCAAACCCGCGAAGCCGCCGTGGCTGCGCAACCAATGCCCAGCGGCATAAAACACCGTGGCGGACACGCCTGGCAAGATGGCGAGCGGCAGGTTGACCACAAAGCGGTCAAGAGCCACAGCCAAGACGGAGAGCGCTACGCACACGGGCATGCACCAGTGGCGCATAAGGCGAAACAAGGTGTTATATAACACCTTGCACCAGAAGAGAGCCCACAAGAACCATATGACGCCCACGCTGGGCACCCAAGCCATATAATGTGACGTGTGACCCATGGAGCCACTGGCGTAGGCCGCGGCCAAGAGGCTGTCCGTCACATAGTCATGCCCCTTGATGGCGGAGACGGCCGCGGCCATGGCCACCAGCGCGGCGCACGTCAGGGCGTAGGGCAGCAGCAGGCGCGCGGCGTATTTGCGGGCCTCGGCCAACGGCTCGCGCTCGCGATAGAAATAGCCCGCCAGGATGAAGAAGAGCGGCATATGCCATGAGAAGATGAAACCTCGACCCGTCTCCACCAAATGGCCCGCGATGACAGCCAATATGCCCAGTCCCTTCATCACGTCCACGGTCATGTCGCGGCCGTCTTGCTCCACGGCGCGCGCCGTCTCTGTGTGTAACATCAGCATTTTTTGTTTTATCTAAACAAGCCCCCCCTCAGCCCATTGCGACCCATCGCCGGACCAACCATCGCACAAGGCCGTTGGCGCACCACGTGGCCATGGCATATGGCGCCACAGTCGCCCCATAGGACATATTTGCGCGGGCAATGCCAGGGTCCATAGACCCCTCGAAGTCGAACGCCAGGCCCTCCGTCGCCGCCCAACGTATGGCCTCGCGCGTCACCCACTCCACTGCGCCAAGGCGCGAGTAGGCCTCGGAGCGAGGTGTGACCAGATAGTAGGCCGTGGTCTCGTCATGGACCATCATAACGGCTGCGGCCGCCACGCCTCCCGCCGCCCTGGCGCAGAAAAGTCGGCAACAGCCGCGCCCCATGGCCTCGCGAGCCAGCTCCTCGAGCAGGGCGGGAGGATAGAGCAGCGAGCCGTGGAGGAGGGTGATCTCTTGCCGCGCCAGGTCCGTGAACTCACTGGCTGTGAGGTCGGTGTCGAGGGTGTAACCCTGCGCCTCGGCCTTTCGCAGTTTTCTCTTTTTATATTTGGCAAATGCGGCCTCCACTTGGTGGATGTCGGACAAGTCGTTGAGCCGCAAAGAGATTCTCTCCTCGAGCGTGAAGCCCTCGGCCATGAAGGCGCCGCACTCCGCCTCGGTCAGCCTGTCGGCAAATTGCGCCATCAGCACGCGGTCTCGCCTCATCTGCTGGCGCAACTCGCGCAACGTGGCGGCCACGGCCTCGGCGCGGTCGGTCCCGGGAGCCGTCCAGATGTGGCTCAGCTGCGTAAGCTGAGGCATGAGCATGGCCGCCACGGGGCCTCGGCGCGTCAGCTGATAGGGCATGGCGCCCACCAGCCGGCCGTCAACACCCGTGGCCATCACCGCGCCCCACTCTTTTCCAGCGGGTCGGCTCACGGCCTCCAGCCACCACGCGCGGGCCATAAGCGGCACCGCCGCGCCCGCGTCATCACACAGATGGACGTAGGCGCGGCGATTGCGGTCGGGCGGCGTGAGGCTCGCGGTCATTTCTCGGCGTAGACGACTGTCATGACAACTTTGCCCACGGCGCCGAGCGTGGCGGGGCTTATGGCCGCTAGCACGTCGGCCTGCGTGTGCCACGTGTCACAAAACCCTTTGGGCAGCTGCGGGTCGTAGTGTATCACGTCCACAGTTGGCACTTGCGTCAGAGTGTTGATGTAATAGTGGTCGTCGGTAATGTATCCGCCGTCTGAGCGGCGGAAGAGGTCGCCCAGCCCCAGCCTCTCGGCAATGGTCCACACCTTGTCCACCACGTCGGGGGCCTTGGCTTTGGAGAATTGCTCCACGGGGAAAACGGCGTTGGCGTCGCCCACCATGTCTAGCAAGATCCCGAAACGGTGACGAGCGTCTCGCCCCGGCCCCTTGGCCCACAGTTGGCTACCCACGCACCATGTGTCGGGCCTATACTCGGCCGGCTTGTGGTCCGGCGTGCCGCCGTCCTCTGCGTCAAAAAATATTATGTCCACACCCACGGCCGGAGCCTTGGCCTGGAGCTGACGCGCCACCTCCATCAGCACTCCCACGCCGCTAGCACCATCGTTGGCTCCTATTATGGGCTTGTCTTGCAGGCTCTTGTCGGGGTCGTGGTCGGCGAAGGGGCGGCTGTCATAGTGGGCGCAGAGGAGCACACGGTTCACCCTGTCTGGCCTATAAGAGGCCATTATGTTGCGCACCGCCTGAGGCTTGCCGTCATATGTGGTGCCGGTGGCCTCCATCACGCTCACCTCGGCCCCAAACTGGCGCAGCTTGGCCGTGAGGTAGTCCACGCATTGGGCGTGAGCCTCCGTGCCCGGCACTCTTGGGCCGAAGGCCGTCTGGGCGGCCACATAGGCGTAGGCGGAATCTTGTGAGAAGGAGACGGCGGGCAACTCGGCCATCTTGGCGTCGGCCGAGTTTTGTGGCAGGGGTTTGCCGCCGTTGGCGCATGAGGCCGCCATGAGCGGCAGGGCCAGGGTCGCGGCCATGGCGCAGCGGAATGGTCTATTGTGGTGTGTCATATTGTCGTATGTCGTGATATGGAACAAAGTTAATCGTATAAATTTGAAAATATCATCAATACATATTAATTTCAAAGTCCCTACTGCGCCCGTGTCCTTGCAGACCACTCCAAAGCGTCTTGTCGACGGGCGGCGCGCGCCACATACCCCCTCTTGATGAACAGATCTCACGCAATATCGGCCTCTTTGGCCATGCTTCTCCTCGCCATGACAAGCGCCATGGCCTCCAACTCTTTTTGGGACAGGCACATTGTCCGCCACGTGGGCATGCAAGACGGCCTGCCCGGCAATTTCATTGACGACATCTGCCGAGACGACAAGGGCTTCATATGGTTCGCCATGGGGGGCTCCGGGCTGGTGCGATATGACGGGTACAGCTTCACGGAGTTCAACTGCGCCAACTCGCCGCAGCTGCGCAGCAATTTCGTCCACTCGCTGGCCATTGACTCCCGCGGCGTGCTGTGGGTTGGCACAGACTGCGGCCTGGCGGCCTATGACACACGCCAAGACGTGCTGACGGCTGTGCCCATGCTCACCGCCAATGGCGACACGCTGCCCGACGCGCCCATCTTCCGTCTGGCCGTGGATGAGCAAGACGTGGTGTGGGTGGCGCAGCGGCACTCCGTCATATGCCTGCGTCGCGGGGCGACAGGCACGGCCAAAGTGGCCGACAAGCTAGACCTGCCAAACTCCGTCACGGCACTGGAGCGCAGCTCGCGCGGCATATATATCGCGGCCTATGCCAACCTCTACGTCTGCTCCCTCCTGGCCGACGATGACAAGATAAGCGTCCGGCCCGACCGCCGCGTCTCGCTCACCGAGACCAACAGCGTGGTGGAGACCATGGCGGAGAGCTCCGGATTCCTGTGGGTGGGATCCAACACGGGCCTCTACCGCTACAACCTCACCACGGGCGAGGAGACCATATACAGGCACTCCGACTCCGACAGCCGCACCCTGACTCAAGACCGCATCACGGACATTGCCACTGACGAGGACGGGCGCATTGTCGTGGCAACGCTCAAGGGCCTCAACGTGTATGACCACGAGCATGACAACTTCGAGCGCATCACTCAAGATGACGCAGTGCCGGGCAAGGCCCTCAGCTCCAACTTCATCAACTGCCTCCTGCCCACGGCGCAAGGCATCTGGGTGGGCACCGACGTGGCCGGTGCCGACCTCGTGAGCCCCATAAGCCTAGACGTGACCAACTACACCACCGACGAGATTTGCGGCCTCAACCCCCACCAGGCGGCCATGCAGACGCGCACCCTCCGACCCGTCAACTCCATTGCCGAGGATGCCGACGGCACCCTGTGGGTGGGCACCGTGGAGGGCGGACTGGCCCACAGGGTCAGGGGAGCCAAGAAGTTCGACGTGATGACGCGGGCCAACAGCCGCCTGTGCCACAACTCCATATCCGCCCTCGCGCTAGACGGCCGAGGGCTACTGTGGGCCGGCACGTGGGGCGGCGGCATCGACATCATTGACACCCGCCGCAAGGGCTACCCCGTGGTGCGCCACATTGCCTCAACGCCGGGCGGCATAAGCAGCGACTTCGTAGGCTCCCTCACGCCAGACACCGTCAACCACGGCATGTGGGTCGGGACCATACGTGGCATAGACTTCGTGAGGGCGGACAGCGTGATGCAGCCAATAGCGCCACAGAATTTCAATGACATGAAC
Organism: uncultured Bacteroidales bacterium; assembly: GCA_934717675.1. Classification (GTDB taxonomy): domain Bacteria; phylum Bacteroidota; class Bacteroidia; order Bacteroidales; family Marinilabiliaceae; genus W3P20-009. Next base: position 71,142 of record CAKUYZ010000005.1, on the reverse strand, counting down.
GGGGCCCTTGGCTCATGCGTGGACGACAAGGGCCGGCTCTGGATGGGCACCTCGCTCGGCCTCTTTGTGGTGGACCTCCACAGCTTCAACGAGCGGACGCACTCCGTGAGACACAAGCTCATAGCCCACAGGCTAGACAACCCCAAGGCGGTGGGCGACCCAAGGGTCACGTTCCTCTACTTCTCCGAGGGCAAGAAGAGACTCTATGTCAGCACCAACGGCTTCGGCCTCTATGAGGCCGACACCGAGGCCGACAGCCTGGCCTTCACGCCCATAACCACGAGCGAGGGCCTGGCCAACAACAGCGCGGTGAGCGTGGCCGAAGACGGAGACGGCAACATCTGGGTGGGCACGTCTAACGGACTGAGCCTCCTCACGAAAGACCATACGCTAATCAACTCATACTTCACGTCTGACGGGCTGCTCTCCAACTGCTACTATTGGAACGCGGCGTGGACGTCCCGCGCCACGGGCCACGTCTTCCTGGGCTGCCTCGACGGCCTGAGCGAGATTGGCCCGTCGCTCAAATCCGTCTCCATGCAGACGCGCCGCTCGCCGGTCCTCACCAGGCTCGACGTCAACAACGCCACGGTGAGACCCGAGGCCGAGGGCTATATTGCCGAGAGCATAGAGAACGTGGACAAGATATGCCTCCACGAGGCCGACAAGTCGTTCACCGTGGAGTTCTCATCGCTCAACTATCCCGCCCCGCAGTCAGTCCGCTACCAATACAAGCTCGACGGCTTCAACGACGACTGGGTGAGCGTGGCCAAGGGGCAGCACTCGGTGCAATATACCAACCTGTCGCCCGGACAATACACGCTGCGCATACGCTACGCCGCCGCCAGCGGCAAGTGGAGCAACGAGCGGAGGCTCGCCGTGATCGTCACGCCATATTTTTACAAGACAGTGTGGTTCACACTCCTTGCCTCGGCCACCGTGGTGGGGCTGCTGCTGCTCTTCTTCCGCCTCAGGATGCGCTCCGTGGAGGCCAGCCGCAAGCTGCTGCACCAGCAGGTGGAGCAGCGCACGCATGAGCTGGAGGTTCAGAAAAAAATATTGGAAGACAAGAAGGCGGAGCTGGAAGAGAAAAACGTGAAGCTCACAGAGCAAAATGACTACATCACGCGCCAGAAAGAGAACATCTTGGAGATGACCAGCAAAATCCAGCGGCTCAGCATAGACAAGCTCCAGTTCTTCACCAACATAAGCCACGAGCTGCGCAGCCCGCTCACGCTCATCTCCGGCCCCGTCAAGAGGGCGCGCCAGCTCAGCAAGCAGCCCGAGGTGACGCAGCAGCTCGACCTCATTGAGCGCAGCGCCACGACGCTCCTGACCACCGTCAACCAGCTTATGGACTTCCGCAAGGTGGAGACGGGCAGCATGGAGTTCCACCCCGTCTCCACAAACATTGAAGACTACGTCACCAGCACCGTCGCGCCCTACGTGGCCTACGCCGCCGAGCAGGGCATAACGCTACGCACCTTCTTCCACATCTCCACCAAATTCGTGAGGGTAGACACCGACGCGGTGACAAAGATTTTGGCCAACCTGCTCTCCAACGCCATCAAATATTCGGCCGGAGGCAAGGTGGTGGATCTCTTCGTCTGCCAGCTGCGCGAAGACGACAAGCTGCGCACCTACATCTGCGTGCGCGACCGAGGCATGGGCATCCCGCCCGACCAGCTCACAAAAATCTTCGACCGTTTCTTCCAAGCCTCCAACAAGGGCGGCAACAGGTTCGCCAACGTCAACAGCACCGGCATTGGCCTCTACGTGGTCAACCGCATTGTCCAAGAGTGCAATGGCGAGATTGTGGCGCGGAACAACAAGGGTCGCGGCGTCTCCATGCGCGTCATGCTCCCCACGCCCCCGGGTCGCCCGGCCGCGCAGCCCGACGCCCCGACGCCTGCCTGGCAGGAGGCGGACAAGGCCACGGCGGAGGCCATGGCCGACACCGCCGAGCCCAAGAGCCGCATGACGATCCTTGTGGTGGAAGACAGCAAAGACATGAGGACCTACATCCGCTCCGTGCTCGATGACACATATCATGTGGTGGAGGCCCAAGACGGAGTGAGCGGCCTCACGGCATTGGCCGAGAATGACGTGGACTTCATCATCGCGGACCTCATGATGCCCGTTATGGACGGACTGGAATTCGCGCGCAAGGTCAAGGCCGACTTCGCGTACAGCCACACGCCCATCCTCATCCTCACCGCCCAGATGGACGGGGCCTACCAGACCGAGAGCTACCGCATTGGCGTGGAGAGCTACCTCCACAAGCCCTTTGACGAGGAGATGCTCAAAGCCCGCATAAGCGGCATCTTGAGCAGCAGGCAGAAGAGCCAGACGAGATTCCTAACCTCATTGGACACCGCCGACCTCAACATTGAGCGAGAGAGCGAAGACGAGCGTTTTGTGGAGAGGGTGACCAACTTTGTCAAGGCCAACTACAAAGACCCCGAACTCTCAATAGACGATATCGTAAACGAGGTGGGATGCTCCAAGAGCATGCTTCACAAGAAGATGCAGAGTGTCATGGGCCAGGCCCCGGGCAACTTCATCCGCACATATCGCCTCAACATTGCCCGCGAGATATTGGCAAACAAGGCCAACCGCCTCAATGTGAGCCAAGTGGCCTATGAGGTCGGCTTCAACGACCCCAAATATTTCAGCCGCTGCTTCGCCAAGGCCTTCGGCTACCCGCCAAGCATGATTGGCTAGCCACACATCCGCCCCGCCCGACACAGGCGGGGCTTTCCTTTTGCCATCCGCAGAGGCGGACTTGAACGACAGTTTGGCCAGTTCGCAAAAACAACCCAAAATGTTTGGCGAGAAAGAAATGAATTTTTACATTTGTCTTAGAAGCCAGAGGGCTGCGATATGACGCGGAATGACAAACAATCAATCTGTTCGCCTTGAAGATCGCCATTCGCGCCAGCTTTGGCAAAGTATCATCAACAATCTAATTTTAACAGCATGAGGAAACTCTTACTATCTTTCGCTCTCGCCGCCTGCGCCATTGGCGCGGAGGCGCAGAGCCTACTCAAGTCCATCAACATGACCGATGGAAACTGGATCGACGCAGCGGAGTTTAGCACCTACGCAGCGGATACGAAAGTCGTCTTCACTTTCAATGCTGAAGGATTCTCCGAAGACGTGGCCAATTGGGGAATCGGCGAAATTGCAGACGCTGACAATAAGGTGAAGGTCAAAGAGCCGTTCATTGTAACTAAGGAAGGAGAGAACACAGCGGCAACGACAGTTGCCACTCTTTTGGCCATTATCAATGACGAGAGTGTGAAAAACGAGTGGGGACTCTGCTGGAATGTATGGGATGCCGGTTCTTGTAAAATCTCACGCACAAAGGTGGAGTTCTTCGCAGCAAGCCCTGATGCCGCAATCAAGCAAGTCTTAATGAACGGAAACGGATGGATATCAAAGTCTGTATTCAACGACCTTAGCGATGACATGAGGGCCGTATTTACCTTCAAGGCAACAGGCTTCACCGAGGACGTCAACAATTGGACCGTTGGTGAAATAGCCAGCGCCGACCAAGAAAACAAGAAGAGTTTTTGCATTGTCACAAAAGACGGCGACAACACAGCAGAACTTAAAGTCAAGGACTTGAAGGACATGCTCAAAGGCGCAAAGAATCAGGATGGCATTTGCTGGAACATGTGGGCCGCCGAGAATGGCACAACCAAGTGCACCACAGCAACCGTCAAGATTGAGTTCTTCGCAGCGTCCACAGCCTCCTCTCTCCGCCCCGTCACGACAGACGCCGAGGTGGTGGCCACAGACTACTACACCCTCTCCGGCTCCAAGTTCAACACCCCGCAGAAGGGTATCAACATTGTCCGCCGCACCCTGTCAGACGGCACGGTGCAGACCGACAAGGTCGTGATTAAATAACGACATCACACACACGGCCCCAGGCAGAGGCCAGACAATCCCGACCCGCAAGCCCGCGGGTCGGGATTTTTACGTCTTCTCCCAAATTATCACTACTTTCGCGCAGGTCTGCGAGACCTGCACTTCACAAAAGGACATCCCAACAAACCAGCCATGGCCTCATCTAACGAGAGATACACGCTTCGCGGCGTCAGCGCCGCCAAGGAGGACGTACACAACGCCATAAAAAACATCGACAAGGGTCTCTACCCCCGCGCTTTCTGCAAGATAATCCCCGACATCTTGGGCGGCGACCCCGAGTGGTGCAACATCATGCACGCCGACGGTGCCGGCACCAAGAGCAGCCTGGCCTACGCCTATTGGCGCGAGACGGGAGACCTCTCAGTCTGGAAGGGGATTGCGCAAGACGCGCTCATCATGAACATTGACGACCTGCTATGCGTGGGCGCCGTGGACAACATATTGGTCTCCAGCACCATTGGCCGAAACAAGATGCTGGTGCCGGGCGAGGTCATCTCCGCCATAATAAACGGCACGGACGAGCTGCTGGCCGAGTTGCGCCAGATGGGCGTGGGCGTATACGCCACGGGCGGCGAGACGGCAGACGTGGGCGACCTGGTGCGCACCATAATAGTGGACTCCACCGTCACGTGCCGCATGAGGCGCAAAGACGTGATTGACAACGCCAACATCAAGGCTGGCGACGTCATTGTGGGCCTGGCGTCTTACGGCCAAGCCACCTATGAGCACGAGTATAACGGCGGCATGGGCAGCAACGGCCTCACCAGCGCGCGCCATGACGTGTTCTCAAAATACCTTGCCAAGAAATACCCTGAGACCTATGACGCCGCCGTGCCGCAAGAGCTGGTATACTCCGGCGGCTTGTCCCTCACCGACAGCGTGGAGGGCTCGCCAATATGCGCCGGCAAGCTCGTCCTCTCCCCCACCCGCACCTACGCCCCCGTGGTCAAGAAGATGCTAGACGAGATGCGGCCCGCCATCCACGGCATGGTCCACTGCTCCGGCGGCGCACAGACCAAGGTGATGCACTTTGTGGAGGGCGTGCACGTGATCAAAGACAACCTGTTCCCCGTCCCGCCCCTCTTCAGGGTCATCAAGGAGCAGAGCGGCACGGACTGGAGAGAGATGTACAAGGTCTTCAACATGGGCCACAGGCTGGAAGTCTACGTTGACCAGGCCGACGCGCAGAAGGTGATGGACATCTCCAAGTCGTTTGGCATCGAGGCGCGCGAGGTGGGGCGCATAGAGCCGCGGCCTGAAGGCAACAAGCTCACCATCAAGAGCGAATACGGCACCTTTGAATATTAAGGCCAAGGCATGACCACAAGGCAGAAGTTGGCCCGCGCGGGCCTGGTGGTGGTGTGCGCGGGGGTGCTGATAAGCATCGTAGCCCTGCTGGTGAAAGGTTGGCAGGCCGACGCCACGACAAACAAAGCGGCCAAAATCATCATCCTGCTGCTTTGGCTGTGGGCATCGTGGCGCATGATAAACAGAGTATTACGATAACAAATGGCAACAAACAACACCATACTTGACCGCCTGGACGGACTGGCCTCCAGGTTTGACGAGGTCTCTACCCTCATAACGGACCCTGCGGTCATAGCCGACCAGAAACGCTACGTCAAGCTCTCTAAAGAATATAAAGACCTGGGCGACATCCTCAAAGTGCGCAAAGAGTATCTCGACGCCATCAACGGCCTGGCCGAGGCCAAAGAGATTTTGACCAACGAGCAAGACCCCGAAATGAAGGAGATGGCCCGCGAGGAGGCCGCCAACTTTGAGAAGCGCATCCCGGAACTGGAGGAGGAGATTAAGCTCCTGCTCGTGCCGGCCGACCCGCAAGACGACCGCAACGCCGTGCTGGAGATCCGCGGCGGCACGGGCGGCGACGAGGCCGCTCTCTTTGCAGGCGACCTCTTCAGGATGTACAGCAAATATTGCGAGAGCAAGGGCTGGCATCTCACCGTCTCGTCATGCTCCGAGGGCGCGGTGGGCGGATTCAAGGAGATCATCTGCACCGTGACTGGCGAGAAGGTCTACGGCACGCTCAAATATGAGAGCGGCGTGCACCGCGTGCAGCGCATCCCCGCCACCGAGACACAGGGCCGCGTGCACACGTCGGCCGCCTCCGTGGCCGTGCTGCCAGAGGCCGAGCCTTTTGACGTGGAGATCAACGAGGGCGAGATTAAGTGGGACACGTTCCGAAGCTCTGGAGCGGGCGGGCAGAACGTCAACAAGGTCGAGTCCGGAGTTCGACTGCGCTACAACTGGAAAAACCCCAACACCGGCGAGGTTGAGGAAATCCTCATTGAGTGTACCGAGACGCGAGACCAACCCAAGAACAAAGAGCGCGCCCTGAGCCGCCTCCGCACGTTCATATATGACAAAGAGCATCAGAAATATGTGGACGACATTGCCAAGAAGCGCAAGACGATGGTCTCCACGGGTGACCGCTCGGCCAAAATCCGCACCTACAACTACCCGCAGGGGCGAATAACCGACCACCGAATCAACTACACCATCTACAACCTCGCGGCCTTCATGGACGGCGACATACAGGACTGCATTGACCACCTCATTGTGGCCGAGAACGCCGAGAGGCTCAAAGAGAGCGAATTGTAGGAGACACGAGCGTAACCCATAAAGACACACAATAAAGCATATGAACAGGCAGCAACTGGTCGAGACCATCAGGGAGCGCAAGACGTTCCTTTGCGTGGGACTGGACACCGACATAAAAAAGATTCCCGCCCACCTGCTCGGCGTGGCGAATCCCGTCTTTGAGTTCAACAAAGCCATCATAGACGCCACCGCGCCATATTGCATGGCCTACAAGCCCAACCTGGCGTTTTACGAGAGCCTTGGCGTGAAGGGCTGGGTGGCCTTTGAGGAGACAATTAAATATCTAAAAGAGAAATATCCCAACCACTTCATCATTGCCGACGCCAAGCGAGGCGACATTGGCAACACGAGCGCCATGTACGCCCGCTCGTTCTTCGAGGAGCTTGGAGTGGACTCGCTCACCGTGGCACCGTATATGGGAGAGGACAGCGTCTCACCATTCCTGGGCTACGACGGCAAATGGGTCATCTTGCTGGCCCTCACCAGCAACAAGGGCAGCCACGACTTCCAGCTCACCGAAGGCAAAGACGGCGGACGGCTCTTTGAGCGAGTGCTGCGCACGAGCCAGAAGTGGGCCGGGGCCGACAAGATGATGTATGTGGTGGGAGCCACGCAAGGCCGGATGTTTGAAGACATACGCAAGATTGCGCCAGACAACTTCCTGCTCGTGCCGGGCATCGGGGCGCAGGGCGGCAGCCTGGAGGAGGTGTGCCGATATGGCATGACCAGCGAGTGCGGCCTCATTGTCAACTCCAGCCGCGCCATCATCTACGCCTCCAACGGCACTGACTTCGCCTCGGCCGCGGCCGAGGCCGCGCAGGCCGTACAGCAACAGATGGCGGCCGAGATTGAGGCTCGTATGAAATAGAGGCCAGCCCCACACCGGCAATATGGTCTTCCCGCAAAGCATCAAGCTCAGGCCCGCGCCCGCCGTCTTCAAAAGATGGTCGCGCAAGCCCTACGCCATTCTGATGAGCCTCCACCGCGAGGTGGTCATCGGCGTGGTCAAGGCGCAGATATGCGACGCCTCGATGCTCAAGATGGGGATAAAGACCGGCTGCGACTACGTGGCGGAGCAAACGCGCCATGCGACGCCCGATGACGACGACGGCCCCGACCCGCAAACGGCGACCGCCATGACCGACCTCGGCACTCTGGCCATCAGCCCGCGACACACCACTCGTCGCGAGCCAGGGCGTGGCGTATCCGCCACACGCACGGCGAGCAAAAACACACAGTGACAGACACACAGCCCCGCGCAGGCAGGCCATGAGCCCACCTGCGCGGGGCTTGCCTTGTCCACTCCCACAGAGCAAAAAACCTAACCCAAAGAAACACAGACAAAGACATGACAACAGAAGAACTCAAGGCCCTTGGCGAGAGCATCAAGGCAGGCCACAACGCCACGTTTTACGAGGCGCGCCGGGCAGCCCTCAGCGATGACAAAAAGACACTCTATAAAGTGGCGGACGACCTGCGCCGTCACTTCCGCGGAGACCACTTCCAGACATGCTCCATCATAAACGCCCGCTCCGGCCGATGCCCGGAAGACTGCAAATGGTGCGCGCAGAGCCACAAGCACCACACAGGCATTGACGAATACCCGCTCATCGAGGCGCAAGCCGCGGTGGACATGGCCCTCCACAACGCCAAGAAAGGCGTGGGTCGATTCTCGCTCGTCACGAGTGGCCGCAGGCTGACAGACAAAGAGATAGACCACGTGGTGGATATATTCCACAAAGTGGCGGAGCGTACAGACATTGACCTGTGCGCCTCAATGGGCCTGCTCACAAAGCCGCAGCTGCAGAAACTATATGACGCCGGCCTGCGCCACTACCACTGCAACGTGGAGAGCGCGCCGAGCTTCTTCCCCACCCTATGCACCACCCACACCACGGAAGACAAGCTCCAGACCATACGCTGGGCCAAAGAGGTTGGCTTCGAGATATGCTCCGGCGGCATCATTGGCATGGGCGAGAGCCTGGAGCAGCGCGTGGAGATGGCCATATTCTTGCGCGACGACGTCGGCGCGGCCTCCATCCCCGTCAACATCCTCATGCCCATCAAAGGCACCGCGCTGGAGGGACGCCCGCCACTTACGCCGGACGAGATCCTGACCGCCTTCGCCATATTCCGCCTCTGCAACCCGCGGGCCGAGATCCGCATGGCGGGCGGGCGCGTCAAGTTTGCCGACCATCAGGCCGAGGCCCTGGCGTGCGGCGTGGACGCGTCAATTGTCGGAGACATGCTCACGACCACCGGCACCGGCGGCATTGATGATGACATGGGCCTCTTCCGCGGCTGCGGGCGCGACCCGAAGCCCGAATGGCAGGAGAGGAAGAAATAAAGCCCCAGGGAAAGATGATTGACTACGACTTTGACCGCCAGCACCTCTGGCATCCCTACACCTCGGCCCTGGACCCGCTGCCATGCTATGGCGTGGAGCGCGCCGAGGGCGTATATATCCAGCTCGATGACGGGCGGCGGCTCATTGACGGCATGAGCAGCTGGTGGTGCGCCGTCCACGGCTACAACAACCCCGCCCTCAACGAGGCGGCGGAGAGGCAGCTCAAAAAGATGAGCCACGTCATGTTCGGCGGCCTCACCCACGAGCCGGCCGTAGAGCTTGGCAAGAGGCTCACGCGGCTGCTGCCCGAGCAGCCGTGGGTGTTCTATTCCGACTCCGGATCCGTGAGCGTGGAGGTGGCCCTCAAGATGGCCATACAATATCAGCACGCCACTGGCCACCCGGAGCGTTGCCAAATTGCCACCATACGCAGCGGCTATCACGGCGACACGTGGCACGCCATGAGCGTCTGCGACCCCGTGACGGGCATGCACGGCCTCTTCAGCGGCCAGCTGCCGGCGCAGCACTTCGCCCCCGCGCCGCGGGTGAGATTCTCTGACGAGTGGGACGACGCCGACCTCGACCCCATGCGACAGATTGTACGCCAACACGGCAAGAGGCTAGCAGCCATAATACTGGAGCCAATTGTGCAAGGGGCGGGCGGCATGAGGTTTTATCACCCCGAATATCTGCGCGGCGTCCGCCGCCTGTGTGACGAGAACGGCCTGCTGCTCATAGCCGACGAGATTGCCACGGGCTTCGGCCGCACGGGCAAGCTCTTCGCCTGCCACCACGCGGGCGTGACGGCAGACATAGTGACCATAGGCAAGGCGCTGACGGGCGGCTACGTGAGCTTCGCCGCCACTCTCTGCACAGACAGAGTGGCCAAGGGCATCTCTGGCGGCGAGGCGGGGTGCTTCATGCACGGGCCGACGTTTATGGGCAACCCGCTGGCCTGCGCCGTGGCCTGTGCCTCGATAGATGAGCTGCTGCGACACGACTGGCAGTCGAAAATTGGCCACATTGAGGCCATCTTGCGCGAAGAGCTTACCCCTCTGGCCGCGCTGCCGCAGGTGGCGGATGTCAGAGTGCTTGGGGCCATTGGCGTGGTGGAGACTCGCAAGCCGGTCGACATGGCTCGGCTGCAAAAGGTCTTTGTGGAGAACGGCGTGTGGATCAGGCCTTTTGGCAGACTAGTGTACATCATGCCGCAATACATAATTCAAGATGACGAGCTGCGCCGCCTGTGCCATGGGCTGGAGGCGGGTGTTCGCACAATGGAATAAGACGCTACGTCAGACATGATAGACATTGAAAAAGAGCTGAACGAGCTTCGCCAGGCCGACTGCCTGCGCACTCTGCCAACCGCCGCGCCCGGCACCATGGTTAACCTCTCCACCAACGACTACCTGGGACTGGCCGACCGCGCCGACCTGATGGATGAGTTCTTGGGACGATACACCCCTCGGACAAGCTCAATGAGCGCGTCGTCTAGCCGCCTGCTGACGGGCAACCATGCCGAATATGCCGCGCTGGAGGCCGAGCTGTCTGACCTGTACGGCGGGCGAGCCGCCCTTGTCTTCAACTGCGGCTACCACGCCAACACAGGCATCCTTCCCGCGTTGGCCGACAAGGAGGACACCGTGATTGCCGACAAGCTGATTCACGCCAGCCTGATAGACGGCATGCGCCTCTGCGCCGCAAACGGCACAAACACATTGAGGTTCAACCACAACGACATGGCTCACCTGCGTCGCCTCCTGGAGCGAGGCAAAAGCGCAGGCGGGCGCACCTTCGTGGTGGTGGAGAGCATATATAGCATGGACGGAGACAAGGCCCCGCTAGCGGAGCTGGCCGAGATGCGTCGCCAATACGGGTTTTGGCTATATGTGGACGAGGCTCATGGCGTCGGCGCGAGGGGGCGCGAGGGCGAGGGCCTCTTGGGCGAGCTCGGTCTCTTGGGCGAGGCCGACATCATTGTCGGCACATGCGGCAAGGCTTTGGCCTCGGAGGGGGCGTGGGCCGTCACGTCTCCCGCCGCGCGGGAGTGGCTCGTCAACCGTTGCCGCACGCTGATATTCACCACGGGACTGCCGCCAATCAATGTGGCATGGACCCGCCACATCATTCGCCACGCGCGCGGCATGTCTGGCGAGCGCGCCCACCTGCAAGAGCTGGGGCGGTGGCTGACAGAGAGCCTGAGCTGCGCCACAGATCCGATGGAGGCCACGCACATTGTGCCATACCTCTGTGGCGAGAACGCCACCGCCGTGGCCTTGGCCGCCAAACTGCGCTCCGAGGGATTTTACGTGCTGCCCATCCGCCACCCCACAGTGCCGCTTGGCCAAGCCAGGTTGCGGCTCTCGCTGAAAGCCAACATGACAAAAGATGAGCTATTGCCGCTCGTCAGCGTCATAAAAAACTCATTGCCGTGAGACACTGCAAGATACGGACGGCCGACAGCCGCACTGCCACGCTCTGGTTTTTGGGTTGGGGATTCGACAGCCACATTGCGGACTTCTTGCCCGACGTGGGCAACGTCATTGCCCTGTGGGACTACACGACGCTGGAAGACAAGGCACTGAACCTCTCTCCTTGGCAAGAGGTGGAGGTGAAGGCCTGGTCGATGGGAGTGTGGGCGGCCGAGGCGTTTTTGAGGCATCACCCCGAGGTGAGGGTGAGAAAAGCCACTGCCATCTGTGGCACGCCAGTGCCCGCCGACCCGAGCCAAGGCATTGGGGCAGAAGCCATACGACTCACGATAGACCACTTTGACGAGGCCAATCGTGACAAATTCGCCCGCAAGATTGCCATAAGCCCACAACTGACGCCCACGGTGCGCACCTTGCTGACGCACCGCGACGCGGCCGACCAAAAGGCCGAGCTTGAAGCCATCTTGGCGGCGCAAACTGACAACGACGAGGCGGGTCACCGCACGTGGGACGTGGCGGTGATAGGCAGACGCGACCGCATATTCCCACCCGCCGCGCAACGCCTCTGGTGGGCCACACACGCCAAAGAGACGGAAGAGCGCGACTGCCCGCACTGGCCATTTTGACGCCGTGGAAAGGACTAGACGAATGAAAAGGGACGTAGGCCAACGCTTTGGCGACAGCTCCGCCACCTATGACGAAGTGGCCACCGTGCAACGCTCCGCCGCCTTGCGGCTAGTTGCCGAGGCCTCACCCTGGATTCCACAGGGGGCGAGCGTGCTGGAGATTGGCTGCGGCACAGGCACGCTGACTGCGGCCATGGCACGGGCGTGCCACCCAAAGCATATAACACTTAACGACTTGAGCGACAAGATGCTGTCTGCGGCCATAAGCCGCACGATGCGTTTTGCGCCAAGCTCGGACGTGACCACAATGGAAGCTGACGCCGAGACGACAGAGTGGCCGGCGGCCGACGTCATAGTGTCCGCCTCGGCCGCCCAATGGTTCACATCGCCGCTCAGCTTCGTCTCCAAAGCCGCGCGCGCATTGCCTCATGGCGGCACGGTGGCCTTGGTGACGTATGGGCCACAGACATTCAAGGAGTTGCGCGGCGGGAGACAAAACAGCTACCCCACACTCAAGGAGTGGAGCTCTGAATTCAAAAAAAATGGATTTGAGGTGAAAGTGGCGCACCAGACGTTTGAGTCTCAGCACTTCGCCTCTCGCACCTCAATGCTCCGCATGATGGCACTCAGCGGCATCGGCACGCACCGGCCAGGGCAGTCAACAGCCAACATGGGCGGCGAGAGCGAGCTGACGTGGGAGCTCCTCAGCCTAGTGGCCATCCTGAGGCCGCACCCCTAACCCTTGGCCGCCAAGGCCTCAACCTCGGCCTCCGACAGTCCCGTGGCCTGCGCCACCGAGGCGGGCGCCATGCCCATAGCCAACAATTTGCGGGCTATGCTGGCAGAGGCTCTGCTGGCGCCCTCTGCCATTCCCTCTTTGCGGCCAATCTCCAGACCTTTGCGCAGCCCCTCGCGCAGGCCGTCGCCGCGGCTCGTCTCCAACACACTGCGCTGCATCCGCAGGGCCTCCATGTGCGCCAGGAAAGACCGCCGGTCGGAGGCGTTCATTGAACTGAACAGCATGCAACGCCGTGCCTCAACGAGGCCGGGGGTCTGCGACTTGTCGCTTATGTAGCCGTCTTTGAGAAACTTGACCCACTCGTCTAGTGGCGTGACGGCCACCTTGTCAAAGTCGTTGACGCGCAAGATATAATACTCAGGGAACAGGTCGCCCGCCATATGGTCTCCACCGCCCGCGCCGAAAAAAGCCTCGGACTGACGCCGCGTGAGGCGCAGGTGGTCATACGGCTCGTGCAGGCTCACGAAGTCGGTGGTGCCGTGATAGACGTAGTCGCCGCCCTGCCCTAGCTCAAAATACACAATGTTGACGGAGTAGACCTTGCGAATCTTGCTGTAGGCGTCGCCCAGGCCTATGTATTCCGTTATGGTCTTGGACACGCCGTAGAGCATGCGGTGGAAATAGTCCAACTGGTGAGAGTTCTGAATCTCGACAATGGTGAGCGACCCGTCGTCGCTCTCGGCCAATATGTCGACCCTGTTGAACTTGTCCTGCTCGCTCTCCTGGTTTCCCTCGCTCTCCAGAAAGCGCACAATGTGGAAGTCGCGGCCTATGAGCGACGACAACAGTCCCTCAATGACGGCGTGGTTCGCCTTGTCGCGGAGCAGACGTTTCATGGCCCAATCGAAGCCCACATATTTTGGTTCCATCGGCATAGGGATTATCTTTATCGAACCTAAGGTAAGAAAATTTTCCCTACGTTTGCCAACCATCACGAAACAGCAATAACACGATGCCCGAACAAGGAACAGTGATCCGCTCCACAGGTAGCGCATATACGGTAAGAACCGACGACGGGGCGACACTAGAGTGCCGCCTGAAAGGGCGAATGCGCCTAAGCGGCTCACGCAGCACAAACCCCGTGGCGGTAGGCGACCGCGTGAAAATATCGTCAGACGGCGCCGACAGCGTGATTTCCGAGGTGTGCGACAGGCGCAACTTCATTGTCCGCCGCTCTACCAACTTGAGCAAAGAGAGCCACGTCATTGCCGCCAATGTGGATCAGGCCCTGCTCGTGACCACCATCAACCACCCTGAGACGTCTACCGTCTTCATTGACAGATTCTTGGCCTCGGCCGAGGCCTATGGCGTGGACGTGATAATAGCCTTTAACAAGACAGACCTCTACACGGCCGATGAGATGGCCGAGCTGGAATATCGCGAGGCGGTCTATGGCCACGTTGGCTACAAGACGCTTCGCCTCTCGGCCTCGACGGGCGAAGGCCTCGACGACGTGAAAGAGCTGCTGCGCGGCAAGCTCACGGCAATAGCCGGGCACTCCGGTGTTGGCAAATCGACACTCGTAAACCGCCTGGAGCCCGGGCTAGACATCCGCACCTCGGCCATAAGCGAGGCGAACAACAGCGGGAGGCACACCACGACATTCGCTGAGATGCACCACCTCTCTTTTGGCGCAGACATAATAGACACGCCAGGAATCAGAGGGTTCGGAATCATAAACATAGGTCGAGCGGAGATGGCGCACTATTTCCGCGACATTTTCCGCGCCAGCCAAGGGTGCCGCTATCCCGACTGCACCCACACCCACGAGCCGGGCTGCGCCGTGATAGAGGCCGTGGAGAGGGGAGACATAGCCCCGACGCGCTATGAGAGCTACATCAACATTATGAGCGAAGACGAGGGCAAATATCGCGAAGGCGGCCAACCTCGCAGATAACCCCCGCACCCAGGTGGCCAGACGTCCCAGTTATGACGCCACAAAATTCGCGCCCTTTGTTATTTGGAATATTTAAATGATACCGCTAATTTAGAGGCTGAATAATTCAAGCGTAGAAAAAACCACCCACCATTGCCTCATATGGACGGAAATGTGGTCTTGGCTCTGGCCATCCCGGTTTTAGGAACAACTCTCGGCTCGGCGTTCGTCTTCCTGATGCGCGGGTCGATGCCTCGCCTCACGGAGAAAGCCCTGCTGGGCTTCGCCTCGGGCGTGATGGTGGCGGCCTCGGTGTGGTCGCTGCTTATCCCCAGCATGGAGATGACGGCCGACAGTGGCCAGTGGGCCTCGGTGCCCGCGGCAGTGGGCTTCGTCCTGGGTATGGGCTTCCTGCTCCTGATAGATACTTTCACGCCCCACCTCCACGCCGTCGGCGACAAGCCGGAGGGCGTGAGATCTCATTTGTCCAAGGCCTCGATGCTGGCGTTGGCAGTGGCCATACACAACTTGCCAGAGGGCATGGCCGTGGGCGTGGTGGTGGCAGACGCCATTGACTCTGGCGGCGTGACGGCGGCGGGCGTATGGGCCGTGAGCCTGGGCATTGCCATACAAAACATCCCAGAGGGGGCCATAATATCCATGCCTCTGAAGGCTGCTGGCGGCGGAGCGTGGCGCTCGTTTGGCATAGGCACGCTGAGCGGCCTCGTGGAGCCTGTGGGCGCAGTGGCCGTCATTGCCCTGGCGGGAGTCCTGAAGGGCGTGTTGCCCTATTTGCTGGGTTTCGCGGCAGGAGCCATGCTATATGTGGTGGTGGAGGAGCTTATTCCCGAAGCTTCATCTGGCAAGCACTCCAACATCTCCACCATAGGCTTCGGCGTGGGATTCATTCTTATGATGTTGTTGGACACCATATTGTCATGACACGCAACGCCCCGAGACTCTCAATGCGCATATTGGCGGCCATCTTCCTGACCGTCATGACCGCCCTTTCCACAGCCGCAAGCGCACAGACGCAAGGGCGGACGGATGCGGAGATGCTGGGCAGAGTGACGGACGCGGAGACGGGGGAGCCGCTGCCGTTCGCGGCCGTAGTCTTGACGCGCAACGGGGTCACGCTGACTGGCGCATCGGCCGATTCCGACGGCAGGTTCAGCCTCCCCGCGTTGGGCGGCGACAGCCTCACGGCCACTTTTCTGGGCTATGAGACAACGTCTGTGGCCGTGCGCCCGGGCGAGACAGCCGCCATCAGACTGCGCAAGACGGCAGTGTCTTTGGCCGAGGTGAGGGTGACAGCCTCCGAGGCGGGACAGACGCAGACGGCCACCACCGTGATAGGCCCAACGGCCATGGAACACCTGCAACCATCGTCATTGGCCGACCTTATGAGCCTGCTGCCCGGCGGGCAGACACAACAGCCGCAAATGGGAAAGGCCAACAACATCTCACTGCGCGAAGTGCCAAGCGAGGACAAAGATTACGCCACATCGGCCCTCGGCACAAAAATAGTGGTGGACGGCTCTCCCATAGGGGCCGACGCCAACCTGCAAAAAATAACCGACGCCGGACAGACCGACGCCGATGACAAGAGACAAAACGTGAGCGGCGGCACAGACCTCCGCACCATCCCGACAGACGACATTGAGAGCGTGGAGGTGATCCGCGGCGTCCCATCAGTTCGCTATGGCGACCTGACAAGCGGCGTGGTGAACATCCACCGCAAGATTGGCGGCTCGCCCCTCACCATTCGCCTCAAAGCCGACCCTTACTCCCGCCTCATCAGCCTGGGCAAGGGGCTGGACTGCAAAGGCGGATGGGTGGTGAACCTGGGGGCTGGGCTGCTGAAGTCGGAGGTTGACCCGAGGAACAGTTATGAGACGTTTAGCCGCGTCAACGCCTCGGCGCGCGGGCGCAAGGCATGGAGCGGCATCTGGGGCGGGACACTGACATGGAGTCCCTCGGCCGACTATGACCAAAACATTGACGCGCAAAAGGCCGACCCTGAGAGACAGACGGCGCGGGAAGACAAATATGAGAGCCGTCATACCCGTATGGCGGTGGCCAACGACGTCTTGTGGCAAGACGCGAGGCTGCTGGTGAGGCTGCGCCACAGCATGAGCCTGAGCGTTGAGGAGACGAGCCAACGCAAAAGGGTGATAAACGCGCAAAACCTATACGCCCCGTCAGACACCACCGACGGGCGGCCACATGACGTGCTGCCTCTAGAAAAAGACTACGTGGCCACTCACAAAGCGGAGGGCCGACCTTTCTACTCAAACACACAAGCCACAGCCACCCTCACGGCCGCCCTGCCCCACAGCACTCACAGGCTATCGGCGGGGGCAGAGTGGCAATGCAACAAGAACTACGGCCGCGGGCAGGTGTTCGACACCAGACGCCCCATTGGCGGCACCACGGCGCGCCGCCCCAGGTCGTTCAGCTCCATCCCCGCCACAAACATTGTCGGAATGTTTGCCGAAGACGAGGCCTCGGCCACGCTAGGCCCCGTAGGCATCCGCCTCACGCTTGGCCTGCGCCTGAGCCTTATGGCCGGGCTGCCGAGCCACTACGCCATGAGCGGCAGGGTGTATGCCGACCCTAGGGCCAACATGACCGTAGAACTGCCTAAATGGGGAATGGCGAAGATGGACGTATCGGTCAGCGCGGGCAGGCTGAGCAAGATGCCCACCATTGACTTGCTGCATCCTGACAAACTTTATGTAGACATCTTTGAGCTGAACTATTGGCACAAAGACGAGACCCTGCGGCGGGCCATTGTGAGAACCTACGCCATCAACTGCGACGCCCCGGGCCTGAAGCCCGCCCACAACACCAAGACGGAGTTGCGCATGGGTCTGCGCATAGGGGGTCACTCACTGTCGGTCAGCGCGTTTCATGAGAATATGGACGATGGTTTCCGATATATGAAGACGCCCATAGCGCTGCCATATCGCAAGTATGACACATCTTCCGTGGGCGCAAACCCCACCGCAAGACCCGACCCATCCGCCCTGCCCTATGAGGAGACGGCAAGGCTCAAACTCGTGACGACGGCGCGCAACGGCTCCACAATAAGGAAAGACGGCGTGGAGTGGCAATATGACTCCCCGCGCATAAAACCTATCTCCACACGGCTAAGCATTTGCGGCGCATGGCTCAAAACCACGCGAGAGAACAGTGAGCCGGAGTGGTATCAGGGGGCGAACACCACGGTGATGGGCGTGGTGGTGGACAATGTGTACGCCGGGCTATATGACTGGCATCAGACGTCGCTAAGCGAGAGAGCCACCACCTCTTTCACCATAGAGAGCTACTATGACCGCATAGGCTTCATATTCTCCGCCACAGCCGAGTGCGTCTGGCACGGGAAGACGACCACCCCGCTCCGCAACGCACGGCCAGTGGCCTACGTGGGCATAGACGGCCAGCAGAGGCCCTATGGCGAGGCCGAGGCCAAAGACCCCGTCTTGGGCGCGCTGACGCTCACCAACACGGCAAACAGCATATCTATGGAAGAGCGGGCCTACGCCACGTTCAACTTCAAGGCCACAAAAAAATTCGGCACCTATTTCTCCCTTAGTTTCTTTGCAGACAGGCTCTTGGCCGCCGCGAGAGACTATGAGAAAGACGGGTTCACAGTCCGCCGGTCATTCTCTCCATATTTCGGGGCGCAAGCCTATGTGAGATTTTAAATCTGACGCAAGACTTTCACTATTTAGGAACCAAAACAATATTAAGATGAAGAAAACCAAAGCACTGCTCCTGAGCCTTGCCGCCGTGGCGGCACTGAGCCTCAACTCTTGCGATGACGATGACGACCCGTCGTTCAGCACCATCACGCCCTCCATCAGCCTGCCCGGCGCGCTGACCGACATCAGCAAGTCAGACTCGGCGTTCCTCGACGTGGCCAACATATCCAACGGAGTGTCACAACGCTTCGACCTCCGCACTGTGGCTCCCGACGCCATATCTTTGGAAGACGGCCTCTACAACATGACCCTGACCATCTACACCAGCCGCCCCGTGGGCGAGACATCGGCCAAGATTGTGGAGACGAGCCGCGACGCAAAACAAAACGTGCGGGTGAGTGGCGGCAACGTTGAGCTAAGCTTCGCCCCCAAGAAAGTGACCGCAGGAGACGGCGGACTGGTAATTGCCGAGCTTTGCCTCAACAGCAAACTGGCCGACGGACTCAAAAGCTATCGCGGCGACGCCTGGTTCCGCATCTTCAACAACTCGGCAGACACGGTATATGCCGACGGACTGTGCATCTTCGAGAGCGCATTCAAGACCACATCTAAGCAAGACTACACGCCAGACGTGATGGGCACCGACATGGTGGTCTGCGCCATATACAAGATTCCTGGCAACGGGAAAGACGTGGCCGTGGCCCCCGGGGCGTCTCTGCTGCTGGCAGACGTGGCAAAAGACCACCGCGCGGACAACAGCCTCTCTTTCGACCTCTCCAAGGCCAACTTCGAGTGGTATGACGAGACGGAGAAAAACCTGGACATCGACGTGCAGGATGTGCCTAACCTCACGTGCGTATGGAAGGCGTCTAACACCATTTGGCAGCCCAACACTCAGGGTAACACGGCATTCGGCATTGGCCGCATAGGCGGTGAGACGGGCGGCGTGTCTGACGCTGAATACGTCTCCGACTTCAAGTATGACGGCAAATATATCCTCGTGACAACCAACAAGAAAACAGGCGAGACCATTACGAAAGAGATGAGCGCGAGCGGCTACATGTTCCCCAATGACTGGATTATTGACGCCGTGACGCTGTCTCCCTCCACGCAGTGGGCATGGAACGTGACCGACCAGAGCATCGACGCCGGCCACGTGTCTCTAGGCTCGACAGGCACCGACAAAAACCGCCTCGGCATTTCGGCGCGCCGCAAGGTCAGCAATGGCAGCCTGGCGGACACAAACAACAGCTCTGAAGACTTCGAGGCCGTGGAGGCCGACCCATACCACGTCTTCAAATAAGCGTCACAGCCCGCTCATATGACCTCACGTCAGCTCATAATCTTGGTGGCAGCCCTGGCCCACGGCTTGGTGGCGGCGGCACAAGAGCCGCGCCACGCCGCCCTCACGCCCGGCAACCCGGCACGCATGGCCGCACGCCAAGACTCGTCTCACTCCGAAATTCACGTCGGCCTCACCTCCCGCTCACATATGAGCGAACTGGCGCAAGAGGGCGCGAGATGGAGGGGATGGGAAGCCGCGGGCCACACCTTTCTGCGCCTAGGCAATGGCCGCGTGGCATGGGGCCGCGCCGCATATGATGACGGGCGGCGCACGGACGTCCAGCTATCCGAGACGGCCGACTATGCCGAGATAGGGCCCATGGCCGCGGCCGACACCGCGGGAGGAGACAAGGAGAGAGAGGCCTACGACTTCTTGGCCGGCTTCGCTTGGCGCGGGCGCAGGGCTGGCGCGGGCTTGCAGGTGGAATACTCGTCCGCCACAGAGTTCCGCACAACAGACCCGCGCCCCAAGGCCGACGCCACAGTGGCGAGAGTGACGGCAGGAGGGTGGCTCACGGTGGTGGAGGGGCATTCGGTTGGGCTTTTCTGCTCTCTGCGGAAATATTCGCAAGAGGTTGACATTGACTTCTATAACGAATATGGAGCATCCTCGACCATCTATCACTTGCAAGGGCTGGGCACGGACTACACCCGCTTCGCGGGCTCTAATGACGAGGCCTATTATAAAGGCAGGGCCATAAGCGGCGGACTGACGTATGACGGGCCCGTGAGCGCAGAGGTCGGCATTGGGCGCAACCATCTGGAAAAAGAGATGCCCGACTTGGACAACGCGGTGATTGACGAGACCACGCGCCGATGCCTATGGGCCCAAGCCTCATGCCCCATGGCATCGGAGCGTTGGCGTCACAGACTAGCCATTGCGGCATCGTGGACGCGCAACGAGTTGACGCAAACCATATTTGACGATGGCACGCACACATATCGGCCCATTGCGAGACGCAAGCCATATGAGGCCACGGCGCAAGAGGCCACCCTCACATTCCACTCCTCCAACGCCCACGCCGCACACCTTGAACTGACGGCACGCGCCATATGGAGCCACACGGAGGAGAGAAACACCGACGCCCGACGCACTCTGGAGAAAACAACCCTGGCGGCCGACATCTTAGCTACGGCATGGAGCCAAGCCACGCTACGGCTGCGCCTCTCTTACGGCCTTGGAGCCACACACCGAGCAGCGCTGGCCACCCGATGCGACCTTGGCGCGCCGACACCCAAAGAGATGCCGCGAGCCCTGGCCATTGAGCGAGCCGCATTTGAGCGGCAGACAACGGCGCGCACGGGCGGCGAGGCCAACCTGCGGGCCGACATCGGGGGGTGGGGGCACATCCACACCATATTTCTGCGAGCGGCAGCCACAGCCCTATGGTATGGGGGCCGAGCTTTCGCGCCCGCCTGGGGCGTGACACTGACAGCCGGCGTGACAATCTGACGCACGGCAAAACACAAAGAGAGACCCGTCGCGAAGGCTTAAACCTCATGCGACGGGTCTCTTGCTTATAGCCCCCCAATGCGGCTACTCGTACCTTATGGCCTCAATGGGGTCCAGATTGGCGGCCTTGCTGGCCGGAATGTAACCGAAGCCTACACCAATGACGGTGCAGACAGCGAACGAGACGAAAATGCTCCACATGGGAATGGAGGTTGGTAAACCGAACTGCCCACATAGAAGCGTGCCGAGCCAACCCACCACCACGCCCAAAACGCCACCCGTGAGGCTGATCATGACGCTCTCTATGAGGAACTGATTGCTGATGTCTATCGACCGCGCCCCGACGCTCATGCGCAACCCGATCTCGCGGGTGCGCTCCGTGACCGACACCAACATTATGTTCATGATGCCGATGCCCGCCACCAGTAGCGAGAAGGCCGCCGCCACGACCAAGATGACCGTGATGGTGTCCATGGTGCTGCTCATGGTCTCCATCATCTCCTGTTGGCTGCGGATGGTGAAATTGTCATCGTCCGCCTCCTTGAGCTTGTGAGACGAGCGGAGGATTGTGGTTAGCTCCTCCACGGCCTCGTCAGTGAGTTCCTCCGTTATGGCGGAGCAGTTGATGGAGTTGAAGAAAGTCTGCGCCAGGAGCCTCTTCATGACGGTGGTGTAAGGGGCAATCAGCACATTGTCCTGATCCATGCCCCAGTTATTGTAGCCCTTGGTTTTCAGCACTCCCACGATGCGGAACGGGATGGACTTGAAGCGCACCGTACGTCCCACGCAGTCGGCATCGGCGTCGCCGAAAAGCTCCTTGACAATGGTGGTGCCGACCACGCACACCTTGGCGTTGTGGCGTATGTCCTCGTCAGAAAACGTCTCTCCGTCCTTCAGCTCCCACTTCTTGATGTCAAAATAGTCCAAGCTCTCGCCATACATTGACGCGCTAGTGTTGTTGGCTCCGAAAATGACCTGTCCCGAGGCCGAGACCTCTGGCGAGACGTATGTTATGAAGCGCTTGTCGGCCAATATGGCCTCATAGTCCTCCACCTTGAGAGTCTGCATCTCGGAGGGGTCCAGCCTCACGCCGCCGCGCTGGTCGGAGCCCGGGCGGACCATTATCATGTTGGTACCCATCTGCGATATGTTGGCCCTCACGCTCTCTTTCGAGCCTTGACCTATGGCCATCATGATGATGACCGCCGCCACGCCTATGATGATGCCGAGCATGGAGAGGAACGAGCGGAACTTATTGCTGGCCACGGCCCGCAAGGCCACCTTGAAAAGGTTTATGAAGTTCATTGGTCGTCATGTGTTAGTGTCATATTATTCGTCAATCGTCTTGCGGCTTAGGCAAGGCGGCCAGAGCCTCGGCGGCCGAGAGCGGATGCCCATTTTCGACGTCTTCGCGAATCTTGCCGTCGCGGAGCATTATGTTGCGGCTGCTGTATTGCGCAATTTCGGGGTTGTGGGTCACAAAGATTATGGTCCTCCCCTCGTCGTGCAGCCTTTGGAACAGCACGAGCATCTCAAACGACGTCCGCGTGTCTAGGTTTCCCGTGGCCTCATCTGCCAAGATGACGGCCGGGTCATTGACCAGCGCGCGGGCGATGGCCACCCTCTGCATCTGGCCACCGCTCATCTGGTTGCTCATGTGGTCCAGCCTGTTGCCCAGGCCCACGGCCTCCAGTGCCCTCACCGCCGCCTCGCGCCGCTGGGCGGAGTTATATTTGTTATTATACATGAGCGGCAGCTCCACATTTTCCACGGCCGTGGTCTTAGGCAGCAGATTGTAGTTTTGGAAGACGAAACCGATCTTGCGGTTGCGCAGGCGCGCCCTTTGGTTTTTGCTCATGGAGCGCACCGAGACCCCGTCCAGTATATACTCACCGCTCGTCGGGGTGTCTAGGCATCCCAACTGGTTGAGCAGGGTGCTTTTGCCGGAGCCGGAAGTACCCATGATGGTGACAAACTCGCCCTCGCGTATTGTGAAACTCACGCCGCGCAGGGCATGCACAGTCTCGTCTCCCACACGGAAGTCGCGCCTCACGTCTCGCAGCTCAATGACCACCTTGCGGTCATCGGCCTTGCTGATGTTATCTGCCATGGCGTCTCTCCTCCCCGCTATTTTTTCTTTCTCCCCGGAGGGCCTGGCATAAACGGGTTGCTCTTGGCCTCGGAGCCGACCTCCGCGCCAGCTGTGGCGCCAAGCTCGAAGCTCACCACCACCTTGTCTCCTTCCATGAGGCCATCTGTCACCTCCACCATCAGGCCACCATTGAGACCCGTGCTGATGGGCAGAGCCTTGAACACGCGGCCGTCAAACTGCCACACCTTGGTCTTCGCGTCGGTGTCCTGCACCGTCTGGTCTGGCGCAAGCAGAGCCGCGTTGGGGCTGAAGCGCAACGCCTTGCTCGGCACGGCCAGCACGCCGACGCGCTCGGCCGTATAGATTGTCACATTTGCCGTGAGCCCGGGCAGGAGCTTCAAGTCTTTGTTTGGAGCCGAGATGACCACCTCATACGTCACCACGTTGCTCTCCGTCGTCGCCTCTTGGCGCACCTGAGTCACTTGGCCTGCAAAAACGTCGTCGGGGAAGGCGTCGACAGTGAACGTGACCCTCTGCCCCTGCTTCACGCCGCCAATGTCCGCCTCATCGACGTCGGCGATGACGCGCATATCCGTCAGGTCTTGAGCAATGTAGAAGAGCGTAGGCGTGGTCATGGCCGAGGCCACCGTCTGCCCCTCCTCCACCTCGCGGCTCAGCACAATGCCGTCAATGGGACTGGTGATTGTGGCGTAGCCGAGGTTGGTCTGCGCTTTGGCCACGTTTTGCTGCTGGACCACAATCTGTTGACGAGCCTTTTCAAAGCTCAGGCGTGCGGTCTCATAGTCGTTGACCGAGACTAGCCCCTTGTCAAAAAGGGTGGCATAGCGGTCGAAATTGGCCTTCTCATAGTCCAACTCGCTTTGGGCGTTGGCCAAATTGCTCTTGGCGGACGTGAGCTCGGAGAGAAGGTTCGTCTTGTCAAGCTCGGCGATCACTTGCCCCTTTTTGACCTCGCTGTTGTAGTCCACATAGATCTTGTCAATGATTCCGCTCACCTGCGTGCCCACCTCCACCTTCGTCACCGGTTCAATGGTGCCCGTGGCCGTCACGGACGTGGCAATGTCTTGCCGCGACACGGCAACCATGGTGTAGCTCACGGGTGGCTGCTCGCCGCATGAGGCCAAGGCCAAGGCTAGCACCACTGCCGCGGATCCTGCGCATATCTGCTTCATTATCACTTGATTTTTCGTGTTGAATATTCGAGTCTTAATTACCTTGCCCGCCGTCAGAGCTCAAGCTCATCGCCGGCGTAGAACTTGAGCAGGGCAATGTTGAGCAGGGCTGTGTATTTGCTTTGCAGCACCTGCTGCCTGGCCGTCAGGAGGTCGCTCTTGCCCGTGGTGACCTCGGCCATGTTTTTCAGCCCCAGGCGAAACTGCTCCGTCACCAAGTCGAAACTCTCGCTCATGCTCTTCTCATTGGCCAAGGCCGCCACATATTGCGTCTGCGCACTTTGAGCGGCGAGCCAATAGGTCTCCACTTGGCGATATACGTCATTCTCCGTTTGGCGACTGTCCAGCTCCGTCTGGCGACGAGATATTTGCGCCTTGGCCCTGCTGACGCGCGTCTGGCGGTTGTCCAGAATAGGCACCTGGATGCTCAACCCTATGGAGTTGTTCACGTTTTGTTTCATCTGCTCCCCCACCCCGTCATTTGACGCGCTGCTGTGGTTGGTTGAGACTGCCGCGGAGAGATTCACTGTGGGATAACGCCCCGCGCGAGCCACACGCTCCTGAATCTCGGCCTGACGCACGGCCAGGCGGCTAGACAAGACCGAGGGCTGCGCCTCCATGGCCCGCAAGAAGACGTCGTCTACTGAGGGCAGCGGGGCCAAGACATCGGCATCGGCCACGTCGGGTGTGGCCACGTCGAAGTCTTGCGTCTTGATGATCTCGAGAATCTGCTTGAGCCGCATCTTATACGTAGCCAACTGCGCCCGCGCGCTCACCAGGGCATACTCGTCTTGGCTTTTTTGCGCCTCAAGCTGCGCCACGTCGGCCCGCGCCAGCTGTCCGGCCGCCATCATGGCCACGCCACGACTCAAGAGCGACGCGCTGGCCGCCAATGTGCTGTCCGCCACCCTGGCTGCCTCGGCCTCATAAAGAATCTGGACGTAGTATTGCACAATTTGCTCCTCTACCGACCGTGCCGCCACGCGGCCATCGGCCTCGGCCTTCTGCTCCTCCAACCTGTAGCCCTGAAGCTCGCGGCGTGTTCGCCCGCCGTCCCAGACCGTCCAGTTGGCTGAGAGGTTATAGCCACCGGAATATGTGGCGTCGCTCTGCGTCGTGGTCATGGTGCCGCCATTCAGAGCCACGGTGTTTTGACTCCACGGCCTCCAGCCCAATGTCTGCTGGGTGGAGAAGCTCAGCGACGGCATGAGCTGGCCTTTGGCCCCATCCACCTGAGCGTGAGCTTGCTCTTGCGTCAGCTCGCTGCCTTTGACCTCCAAGTTGTTTTGCAGCGCATAGTCAATGCACTCGCTCAGAGTCCACTTGTGGCCCTCCGCCGCGGCCTCGGCCTGTTGGGCGAAAACCGCTCCGCGGGCGGTCAGAGCCATCAGGGCGACAATCGCCATCTTTTGCCTAGTCGTCATTCTGCTGTTCGAGTTATCTTGTTGATAGCATAAATTTATGACGAAAGAGGCTCCGGGCGCGTGACAAATCGCCCAAAAGGCCATTTTTGACGACAAGCGGCCCACCCTTCCCGCAAAAGAACAGCAAAGCCTCCCCGATATCTCATCGGGAAGGCTTCAATTACAAAAGAACAGTTATGGACTTTGCGGATTCCAGAACCGCCCTATATGTCGAGTCAGGTTAGGACTGATTGGCCCGAACAAAGAACAAGCCCTGTTCACCGCTAATCACAATGCAAATGTAGGCATTTTGTGGTCATTGCAAAACAATCAGAAAGATTTTTAAGCAAAAATCTTTCAAAGAGAAAATTTACCAGGTTCCACACTTTCAATATCACAATATCCACCTCGCATAAAACATTAAGAATAGCCGCGCTTAAACATATTTCCAATGCCATTCGCACAAGCAGGCGAAACTTTGCCATAACACTTCAGTTAC
The DNA here is from genome assembly GCA_934717675.1 of uncultured Bacteroidales bacterium. Lineage (GTDB taxonomy): Bacteria > Bacteroidota > Bacteroidia > Bacteroidales > Marinilabiliaceae > W3P20-009. The sequence continues at coordinate 44,813 of CAKUYZ010000005.1, read as the reverse complement.
ACACTGGCGCAGAGCCGCTCCGTAAGATATTTTGAAGTAAATTCGCGACCGCAAGACACAAGAAAACAAGCCCCAACCCCGAAAATGCTACAAGCAGGCAAAATAAAAGACGCGGCCCGAAAAGTGAAGAGCAGCGTCCTGGCCAAAATAACCATAGCCTTCATCGTCTTCACCCTAATCCTAAATCTTGCGCAGAACATAAGCGTCTCAGTGTCTCGAAACAGGATACTGGGGCACTTCTTCGAGAGCTCGATTTCGGAGAAGATGCAGATCTCAAAGCACATACGCGAAAGCCAGACCGCCCAGCTGGAAAACTACGCCCAGGGCCTCACAGAGGTCTACCCGCAGATTCCCGCCCAGCTGCGCCAAGAAGACTTCAGCACACTCAGCGAGATTTTACGGGCCGATGTGAAGCTGCACCGCTACCAAGGTTTCGTGTTGGCAGACAAGCACTGCGACCTCGTAAGCACCAGCTACGGCGGCTACACGCAGATGCAACTCACATCGATGCAGGACCTTATGCGCTACGTGGCCAACAACGCCTCGCACTCCTACAGTGGCTTCGCCGAGGTGATGGACAAGGGCATTGGCCTTGTGGCCGTCAGGCAGATACGTGACGACATGGGGCAACCGGCGGCCACACTGGTGCTGTGCCAGGCCGTGGTGGAAGACGACGCCTACCTGGCCGAGATGGGGCGGCTTACGCAGACGCAGATGAGCCTCTACCGCAACAACGTGATCGCGGCCACTTCTTATGACGGCCACGACGTGGACATACACGGCCTGAGCATCCCCAACGAGTGGGTGGCGGACTCGCTGGCCGCCGACGGGCGACAGGTGGCCCTGACCGAGATGGCGGGTCAGACGCTCATCTTCTCTTCCTACACGCCAGTGACCAACCATCGGGGCAAGATGATTGGCATCTGCCACGCGTGGATGGACCTCTCGGTGCTGCAAAGCATATCGCGCTCCGTAATAGCCAACACACTGACGGTGACCGTGGCGCTAGACGCGGTGCTGATTCTGCTGGTCTTCTTCTTTTTGCGCCGCAACCTCTCGACGCCGTTGACGCGACTTGCCGGCAGCGCCATGAGTATGGCCTCAGGCGACCTTACGGGAGACATCGACGTGAGGCGCACGGGCGACGAGGTGGAATGCCTGGGCGAGGCCATGACGCGGATGCAAGAGTCGTTGCGCGAATCAGTGGGTCTGATGAGGCAGACCGCCACGGCACTGCAAAAAACGAGCAAAAACATCTCTCGCACGTCGGCCAGCATGGCCGGAAACTCCAGCAAACAAGCGTCTAGCCTTGAAGAAATATCAGCCAGCATGGAAGAGATCGCAAGCAACGTCCATCACAACGCCGACACCACGGCCCAAGCGGACAAGATGATTTCCGCAGCCGACAAATTCGTGACCTCAATGGCAAGCACGTCCGCAAGCTGCCTCAACGACACAAGAGACGTGGCCAGCTCACTGACTGCGATAAACGACCTGGTGAACCAGACCACCGTGCTGAGCCTCAACGCCTCGGTGGAGGCGGCAAGAGCTGGCCAGGCAGGCATGGGATTCGCCGTGGTGGCAAAAGAGGTGGGACGACTGGCGGAGATGACAAAACGCACGGCCACCGACACCACGGCCACGGCCACAAAAGCCATAGCCAGCACCGAAAGCATTGACGGCCTGGTGGCCGAGGTGATTCCCCAACTCCACAGCGTGGCCGACAAGATTCACCAGATAAAGGCGGCCAGCTCGGAACAAACGTCATCAATAGATCAGATAAACACGGCCGTAGGAGTCCTCAACGCCGCGACGCAAGAGAACGCCGCCAATGCCGACGAGATGGCCGAGAGCGCCAACGAGATGGCCTTTATGGCAGACAGGATGGAAGGACTGGTGAACAGGTTCAAAGCATGACGACGACACACAAGTCCAAAGAGCCCCTGCGGGCGTTCTGGTCGGCAGACAAGCGCGAGGCAGGGGCAGACGAGGCCGGCCGAGGGCCGCTGGCAGGCCCCGTGGTGGCGGCGGCCGTCATATTGCCGCCAGACATCAAGGCGGAAGACCTCCCGGGGCTAGACGACTCAAAAAAACTGTCGGCGGGGCAGCGCGAGCGGTTGGCCCCACTCATCAAAGAGGCTGCCGTGGCTTGGGCCGTAGCGGAAGCGTCGGCGGAAGAGATTGACCGCCTCAACATACTCAACGCATCCATCTTGGCCATGCACAGAGCCATACGCTCCCTGAGCGTGGCGCCAACATTCTTGCTCATAGACGGCAACAGGTTTCGGCCCTATTACGCTGATTTTGAAGATATGGAATCATCGGTCGAGGTGCGCCTTCACGATGAGGCCTCGGCCATTGGGCACAAGTGCGTCATTGGCGGCGACGGCAAGTTTCTGTCCATAGCGGCCGCGTCTGTCTTGGCCAAGACGCGGCGAGACAACATTATGGAGCTGCTAGACGAACGATATCCGGGCTACGGGTGGGCGCACAACATGGGCTACCCTACGCGAGACCACTATGAGGCCCTCCGACGCTTAGGTCCAACGCCGGCACACCGCATGAGCTTCAACCTCAAGCTCCGCGACGAAGACAGAGACTGAGCCCCCGCCTCAACGCGGCCCTCATGCCACTGCTGGCCACGCACATGGCAGACGCGACCAAGACGCCGTAAAGAGCCGTCTGCCACGCCATGCGCCACAGCAAGGAGCCAAAACCCGACTCCACAACAGAGCCACACAGCCAAGAGACGCACCACCCCACGGCCACCGTCAGGGCGGCGTTGCGCACATAGGCCCACCAATAGCCAGCGACACCACATCCCAGCCGCACGCAGAAAAGGTAGTAAGGCTTCCAACACAAGACAATGACCACAAGGCTAACGACCACGCCGAGCAACACGCCAGACAGCCCCCACAAGAGACCGAGGGAAACGGACAACCCCACGTTGAGAAAAGCCTCCGCGAAAGCCGCCCAGACATCGGCATAGAAGCCATGGGCCGAGAGAAACTGACCAACGACACAGCGCGATATGGCAATGTAGACCATGACGGACATCAACGTCACGGGCGCGCCTCCTAGCACCATATCGGCCCCGACCCACGCGGACACGAACGGATCTGCAAAAGCGTAGAAACCATAGGCGCACACGGCGGCAATGACGCAAGTGACGGCAAACATCATATCAAAAGCCCTGCGGCTATGAGCGGAGTCGCCCTGCGCCACCAGATGTCCCACACTCCCCTGCACACCGCCAGACACAGCGGTGAAAAGCGCGGTGAGGCCGCCACTGATCATCATATAGCTGCCATAGGCCGCCACGACGTGGAGCGACGTGAAAGCGAAAACCACCATCGGGCTGACCCGCACCAAGACCACAGAGGCCAAGCGGTGGGCAAACACCTGGCCAACCATCCGCCCCACCTCGGGAAACTTGAGCCGCAACGCCCCGCCAAGCCTCACAGGCACACACATGTACGGGTGAAGCCGCGCCACAGCCCCGCGCACCATGACGGCCGTGAGAGCCATGCCGCCCAACTGGAGCAAGAGCCACAGCTCATAGCCATGATCTGTGAACTCCACGGCCAAGATCTGCAACACCAGACGCAGCACAGACGGCAGGCGATAGGCCAACGTGACGGCATATTCTTGCTGATTCGCGCTCAGCACCACATCACGATAATTAAGCAAATAGGTTGAGAGCGAGCCCATCAGCATGACGACGCATGTGGCGTAGGCATAGGGCAACGGGACCGCCGCCCCCGCAAAGATGGACGGGAAGAAAAACATGACGACCACCGCTGCCAACGCCACGAAAACAGCCACGCGCCTATATATCCACCCCTGCACGGCCACAAGCTCAGCCACCGTCTCTCGGTCACCGCTCGCCAGGGGCACATACAATATGCTGGCCATGGCCATGCCCACGCCAAGCTCGGCAATGTTGAGGGTCTCAACGATGGAGGACACCGTGCCGCACAGCCCGAGCATATCCGCCCCAAGACGATGCACAAACACACGGTTAGAGACGAAGCTCAGCACCAGGGTGAGGGCGTAGAACACCAACCCATAGGCGCCATTTCGCACGCTATTGGCCAGGCGTCCGCCATCAAACTTTGCCATATGCCACCTCTACGGTCATTTCAGCCACAAAGAAAAAGCGCAGGGCGCGACCAAGAGCCGCAGCCTGCGCCGCTGTAATTTATTGGTGTGGAAAGGCTTGGGTTAGTAGGCCCTACGCGACACCACGTCCGCCACACGGTCAACAAGATCTTGGAGCTTGGAACCCACGAGCGGCTTGAGCATCATGGGGATGTCCGCGGTAAGCGTCACCTTGACGCGGCTCTCCGGCCCATCGTCTTGCCTCGGGGCCTCCTTGATTTGGATGTAGAGGTCCACGCCGAGCGGCATCTGCGCCTTCAGGGCATATTTGACTTGCGAGCACGGAGTGCGCTCCTCTATGCGCACCCCCACCCTGCCGAGTTTGTCCACCGTGAAAGAGCACTCGTCAGCGGTGGCCTCAACGTCTTTTACGAACTCCTGCGACGGCAGCGCGCCGCCCACTCGGCTCAGGTCTGACACGAGCGCATAGACGTCCTCGGCAGAACCCTTGACAGCCTTTACGCTGCTCTCATACTTCTCCATGGCTCGCCACTCTTACTGCCTCCAGGCGGAGGGGTTGGTGCGCCACTCGTGGAGCGTCTCAATGTCGGCCTCGCTCACGTAGCCCCTCTTGACGGCCTCGGCTATGAGGTCGTTATAGTTGCTGAGCGTGGTCAGCTCCACACCGGCTTTCTGGAAAGCCTCAGCGGCCGTCGGGAAACCGTAGGTAAAGATGGCCAACATGCCAACCACGTCGGCCTTGGCGTCGCGCAGGGCTGCCACGGCCTTTAGCGAGCTTCCGCCAGTGGAGATGAGATCCTCGATCACCAGCACTTTCTGCCCCTCCTTCAAGTCGCCCTCAATGAGGTTGGCCAAGCCATGGTCTTTGGGAGCGGAGCGGACGTAGATGAACGGCTTGCCGAGCAAGTCTGCCACCAGCGCGCCTTGGGCAATGGCTCCTGTGGCCACGCCGGCCACCACGTCGATGTCCGCATACTTCTCTCGCGCCAAATCGGCGAACGCGCACTTGATGAGGGTGCGGATGTCGGGGTAGGACAACGCCTTTCGGTTGTCACAATAGATCGGGGACTTCCAACCCGAGGCCCAAGTGAAAGGCTCGGAGGGTTGGAGTTTTATGGCCTTGATGTCCATCAGCCTGCCGGCTATGATGGCGGATGTGCTGTTGCTCATATTGTGTGTGTGTCTTGTATATGTCGTGATGTCCCGCAAATTCTAGATCAGAACCTATACGCCAGTCCCAACTGCGCAAGGCCGTGCGTGCCGAAGCCCACCTCGGCGAAGCCGCTGAGCCTCCGCCCCACCATGACGCCGACGGGCGAGACCTGATAGCCGAAGTAGTGCTGCTTCTTGCTTTGGACGGAATAGTCGCAGCCAGGCTCGGCGGAATAGGAGTCGCCAATGAACGTCATACCCACGGCCACTTTGCTATACATGGTCACGAAGCCGCTCCACTCCACCCAGTTGAAGCGCAGCAGCGGGGTGACGGATATGTATGTGTTGGTGAGCTCGCCCACCTTCTCCTTGGTGTCTTTTTTAGGGGAGACGATGCAGTCCTCCTTGGTCATCTCATAAGAGAGGGCCAGGCCGAAGCTCACAAGCCGCCCTCCGCGATGTGTATATTGCGCCGTGATGGCGCCAATGCTCTCGCGGCTGTCGGTCTTGATGTCGCGCTGCGTCACATCGTCCATCTCCACATCGCCCAGGGCGTCCACCACGGCTATGCAAGACATGTAGCCGTAGCCCACCTGCCAGTCGTTTTGCTTGTAGCCTTTCTTCCACTGCGCCGATGCCTCGGAGCAGCACAGCAAGGTCGCGGCCATGGCCAAAAGAAGGATTTTCTTCATGATAAGAAAAGTTTTCGCCACCGCGCCCGTCACGACGCCATGACGCCGCGAAGATAGTGATTCTGGGCGGATTGTCTAAAACAAGGGTAAATCTTGATGATGAAAGGGAGCCCTACCGCCGGCGGTGCGCTAGCAGCTCTAAAACACTGGCATATAGTGTGTGGAGCCATACCAAGGGCCACACCCGATAGTGAACCATCGTGGCCATGAATCTCAAACCGCGCCCCATCTTGCGGACGTATGGCATCTCCTCGTCATGGTAGAGCCGCGCCCAACGGCGTTTGGCCGCCACACTGTGGCAGTAGAGCATCCACTCCGCCTTGCCCTCTATCACGGGACGCATTATGTCGCTCTCATATTCGCCGCCCGGATAGGCCGACCGCAGAAAGGCCAACGTCTGGCTCCACAAGGGCACGAGGCTGGACATGCGCATCTCGCGACATGTGCGTAAGAGAGAGCCTGGGTTTTCACAATTGTAGTTATAAAGTACGGCTGGCACAAATGATATCCGCCGAGCGAAAAAGGCTATGCGGACCATGGAGAAAAGGTCTTCCTTAATCACCACACAATCTGGAGCGAGGCACTCCGGATGGCGCACGTACACGCCACGCCTGATGAGCTTGGCCCACACGTGACCGTCGCGCCGGCCGTCCCATATGGCCAAAGGGACGGGCATATGAGCGTGGCTGCCATCCCCTATGGGCATCATGACGCGGCAGTTTCCGCCACACTCCCGATAGCCGCACTCAACCAGGTCGGCGTCATATCGCACGGCCTCGGCCAGCAACGACTTGATGAAGTCGGGCTCCACATAGTCATCCGAGTCAACGTGCGCCACATATTCACCAGTGGCCACCCGCACAGCCGTGCGCCTTGCGGCAGGCAGCCCCTTGTTCCTCTCATGGCGTATCACCCTGACGTTTAGGGATTGATATTCGTCCATCACTTTTTTGAGCTTTGCCACGCTGCCGTCTGGCGAAGCGTCGTCTACAAAGATGAACTCCACCCCGTCTGTCAGGGTTTGTGAGAACAGAGACCGCGCGCATCTCTCAATATATGCCTCAACGCCATAGACAGGCACGCACACTGAGACTCTTATGCCTTTCATTGATTCTTCTCCCTCCATTTGGCATACTGGGTATAGAGCCACACAAGCGGCCACAAGTGGTGGCGAACGAGCGTCAGCATGAGCCGCAATCCGCCGCTCAGCTCACGCATATGCCGCCCCTCCTCCTCTCGAAACACGTCGGCATATTTGCGTTTCGCCGCGAAATCGTGACGAAAAAGCATCATGGCGGCTTTCTCTCGCACCATGGCGGACTCCAAGGCGGAGGTATATAGGCCATCGGGATATGCCGCTGCGTAAAAAGCCCTTGTCTTCCCCCACAACCACAGCATGGCCCGAAACTGCGAGTCGACATGGGCGCGCGTGAGTGACTGAGGGACGCGGCGGTCATAATGGTAGAGGCACACGCCGGCATGAGCCAAAGCCTTGGAATGATGGCACAAACGTACGGCGGAGTAGCAGTCTTCCTTGACGCGCAGGCACGACGGCGCATGGCACTCTGGGTGACGGACATAGAGTTCTCGCCTGATGAGCTTGCCACACAAATATGTAGAGTCGTGGCCCAACAGGGCGGCAATGCCCAAGTCGGCAAAGCCTTGTGCCCATGAGCTGTGGCACATCTTGCTCCCATGGGCATACTCCTCGCGCATATCGCTGAAAATCACGTCGGCGCCACTAGATATGGCTGTGGCGTACAACGCCTCCAAGTAGCCGGCGTCTACGAAGTCGTCAGAGTCAACATGCGCCACAAAATCGCCCTTAGCGGCCAAGACGGCCGTGCGTCGCGCCTCGGGCAGGCCCTTATTCACATCGTGGCGCAAGAGTTTCACGTCCAGTCCCTCCGCGAAGCGGGCCATCACGCTCCTAAGTTCAGCCACGCTGCCGTCTGGCGAAGCATCGTCAACAAAGATGAACTCCACCCCGTCTGTCATTGACTGTGAGAAAAGCGACTGGGCGCAACGCCCTATGCGCCCCTCAACTCCATAGATTGGGACACACACCGATATTTTTGTCATTCCAATCTTTTAAGGTCGTTTCGTAAAGTCATCAGATACCAGTCTTTCATAACCTCATTGGCAGAGCGCGGCACCTGGCCCGATGAATATTGGCCGCGCCAGAAGAGATCTTCCCTCAACGGGGCGCACAGCATATGCTCCCCCACATCGTCCTGGCGCATGGCCCAGGGCCTCGTCAGCCAGCCAGGCAATGCGCACTTGACTCTCTTGCGAAATTTGCCTAACAAAAAATAGGCGGTCGAGGGTGGCTCGGGGCCAAAGTCTACGCCCATATTCCTGAATTCGGCCTCTCGGACATAACTGTCATAGAAACGGCAGTCAGCCAATTGCGCAAACGGCATGCGGCGAAAGGCCTCCAGGAACTCCGCATCCCAAAATGGCAGTCGGACATCGTATCCGTAAAACTCATACACTCTCGCGGAGTTGTTTATATTGTTAGGCAGACGGGTCTTAAACTCAAAATTTTGAAACGCCGACCACGGGGCGAACCCACAGTTCAAGCCACGGTCGAACACATCCATCACCTTTGGCACATTCCCCGCTTCATGATCATACTCAAAGACATCGTGAAGAATGGCTGACCTCACATACCGCTCCGACGAGGCCTCTTTTATCATTGCCTTACGCAAATGTGAGCCTGCGTTAAAATCTGCCGAATGCCCAGGGATGAAGACGGCGTCGGGTCTCAACACGCCAAGCGCCTTGAGCTTTGCCACAGCCACATAGTCATACAGCCACAAAAAATTCACAAGCCCTCCAACGAAACGGCAATATGACAAGAACTCATCGGCACGGACAAACCCATCGGAATCGCCTGCCGTGATTTCCACGCCATGCCACTCAAAGCCAAGAGTGGCAGCCACCGCCCTGGCCCTGACCACCTCGGCAGACGATGCGCCCCCGACGGTGTACGTCACGACATTCTGAAGGCCTAGTTTCTTCAGCCTGCACAGCACAAGCCGTGAATCTTGCCCGCCACTCAACGGCACCACAATCTGCCGCCCTCCCACCGACCGGGCAAGGCGGCCGAAAACACGTCCTAATAAAGAATCAAAGGCCGCAAAAGATAGCGGCCGCACGTCTTGCTTTATGACGCCATATGAGTAATACTCAATGTCAGAGCCTCGGCCCGTGACATAACCGCCTGGCCGGATTTGCCGCACCCCGTCCACCAGAGTATGCCCGTCAAACGTGCACCCCGAAGCCTCATATTGCGCCAAACCAATACCGTCAAGGACGTCTCCATGAGACAGCAGCGAATAGGCGTCATCTGCAACAGTCGTCACGCCATCATCCCCTTGCCTATAGTATAACGGGAAAATGCGCGAATTGTCAATGGCAGCCGCACAGAAGCCATCAGCATTGCGCACCACGGCAAAGAGGCCATTTAGCTCCCTTAGACGCATGGTCCAGACGTCTTCCCGGTCAACATCCATATGGCATGCCAGGGACTTGCCGCGCAATAGGGTGCCGTCTGGCAAAAAAGCATAGCCACGTACGGACACATTGCCGGCATGAGACCATTGGGATGATGATAAATTGAGGTGGAACACGGTCTTTCGTTGCTGTATGAGCTGTGAACGTGGCAAAAATAATGATAAGCTCTGAACTGTCTTCTTTTTTCACTATGTTTGCGAAAGGACGAAAGTTATGACCATGGGCAAGTTCATAAACCCTTTCACGGACTTCGGCTTCAAGAGGATCTTTGGGCAGGAGATGTCAAAAGACCTCCTGATAGACTTCTTGAACAGCCTCCTGCAAGGAGAGCGGCGCATCTTGAGCATCACCTTTATGGACAAGGAGCAGCCGAGGACTCAGAAAGACGGGCGGACGTTGATCTACGACATATATTGCGAGACGGACAGTGGCGAGAGCATCATTGTGGAGATGCAAAACCGCGCCCAGATCAGTTTCATTGACCGTATGCTCTACTATTCCGCGCAGGCGATATGCCGTCAAGGAGAGCGCGGGCAACAGTGGATGTATGACATAAAGGCGGTCTACGCCATAGCCTTTATGAACTTCAGGATGGACAACTTGAGCAAGTTGCGGACAGACGTGACCTTGGCTGACATGGAGACGGGCCGTCAGATAAGCAACAAGCTCCGAATGATATTTCTTCAACTCCCACTCTTTGACAAGAGACATCCCGACGAGTGCGAGACTAATTTTGAAAGGTGGATATACGTGCTCAACAATATGGAAGTACTAAACAGGATGCCGTATACGGCGAAAAGCGCAGTCTTCAAAAAACTTGAGGACATAACCTCACTTGCCAATATGTCTCGTGAGGAACAAATGAAATATGACCACGCCTTGAAAGTTTACAGAGACAACCTTATGTTCGAACAAGAATATAAGGACGGGCTCAAAAAGGCTCTTGAGGAGGGTAAAGAGAAAGGAAGAGAGGAAGGTAGATTGGAGGGAAGAGAGGAAGGTAGATTGGAAGGAAGAGAGGAAGGTAGATTGGAGGGAAGAGAAGAAGGTAGATTGAAAGGAAGAGAGGAAGGTAGATTGGAGGGAAGAGAAGAAGGTAGGCTAGAGGGTAAAGAGGAAGGTAGGATTGAAGTAGCTAAAGAAATGATTCGGAGTGGGATGCAGGTAGAGCTGGTGGCGAAAATAGCGGGACTGACAGTTGAGGCGGTGAAAAAACTGAAAGTATGACAGGACTGTCTCGTGAGGAACAAATGAAATATGACCACGCCCTGAAAGTTTACAGAGACAACCTTATGTTCGAACAAGAATATAAGGACGGGCTCAAAAAGGCTCTTGAGGAGGGTAAAGAGAAAGGAAGAGAGGAAGGTAGATTGGAGGGAAGAGAGGAAGGTAGATTGGAAGGAAGAGAAGAAGGAAGATTGGAGGGTAAAGAGGAAGGTAGGATTGAAGTAGCGAAAGAAATGATTCGGAGTGGGATGCAGGTGGATCTGGTGGCGAAAATAACGGGACTGACAGTTGAGGCGGTAAGAGGTTTGAAGGTATGAAAAAAGGAATCGGGTCGAGACGTTGCGTCTTGACCAGATTCCTTTTAAGCTTCACCTGCCACTATCCCTTGATTGCTTTGATAAAGGCGGCCACAGATTCGTCAGATACGCCATGCTCCTTTATATACTCCACAAAGGCCGTACCTATTATGGCTCCGTTGGCGTGTGCGCACGCATGCTCAAAGCCGGCCTTGTCTTTCACACCAAATCCAATCATTCGCTTGTTGCGCAAGCCTAATGCCCGGACGCGTTCAAAGTAGCGGGTGCGATAGTCTTCACTGGTCTTGATGTTGCCCGTGATGCCTGCCGAGGCCACCATATAGATGAAGCCGTCGGCGTCGGCGTCAATGTGGCGTATGCGGTCATCTGGAGTTTGTGGCGCAATGAGCGGGATGAAACGTATGTCCCGTTCGTCAAACAGCCTTTTGTAGTGCGCCAAATACTCATTCCACGGCAGGTCTGGCAATATGACACCGTCCACGCCTCGCTCTTTGCAGTGATCCAAGAAACGCTCCATGCCATAGTGCATCACTGGGTTGATATAGCCCATCAGCACCACTGGTATCGTAACGGCATCGCGCATCCCGCTCAATTGCCCCATCAGCTTGGCAATGCTCATCCCGCCATTGAGCGAGTCTAAGCTGGCGCGTTGGATGACAGGGCCGTCGGCCAATGGGTCTGAAAACGGCATCCCTATCTCCACGAAGTCAACGCCACCCCTCTGTAAGGCCGTGAGGACGCGCGTCGTGTCGTCAACAGACGGGTACCCTGCTGTGAAGTATATCGATAACAATCCGTCTCGCTTTGCGAATATGTCGTTTATCCTGTTCATAATCAGTCTTTGATTTTTAGAATAGACGCTTCATGTATGTCTCCATATCCTTATCTCCTCGCCCTGAGACAGTGACCACCACCACATCGTCTTTTGCGAACTTGAGTTTTGGTAGCGCGGCCAACGCATGGGCGCTCTCCAGGGCAGGGATTATGCCCTCGCGCATAGTGATGAGTTTGGCGGCCTCCAGGGCCTCATCGTCAGTGGCGGCCAAGACGGTGGAGCGGCCCGTGGCGGCCAAGTATGAGTGGAGTGGACCCACTCCAGGGTAGTCGAGGCCTGCCGATATGGAATATGGCTCAACGATCTGGCCATCATCTGTCTGCATGAGCATAGTGCGGCTTCCGTGTATTATGCCCTCGGAGCCGCGGGCTATCGAGGCCGCCGTATCGCCAGAGTCGAGGCCGTGGCCTGCCGCCTCCACAGCCACCAGGCGCACGCTCTCATCGTCCAAAAAATGATAAAAAGACCCTGCCGCATTGCTGCCACCGCCTATGCAAGCTATGACGTAGTCTGGCAACTCTTTCCCCGTCTGCTCCCTTACTTGCCTCTTCGTCTCTTGGCTTATTATGCTTTGAAGGCGGGCCACAAGGTCGGGGTATGGGTGCGGGCCCACCACGGAGCCGATTACGTAAAATGTGTCTTCGGGGTTGGAAATCCAGTCGCGCAGAGCCTCATTCGTAGCATCTTTAAGCGTGCAGTTGCCACTCACGGCCGGCACCACCTCTGCGCCCAACATCTTCATGCGAGCCACGTTGGGAGCCTGCCTCTTTATGTCCAGAGCACCCATATACACCTGGCACTTAACCCCCAGCAGGGCGCACGCCGTGGCCGTGGCCACGCCGTGTTGGCCTGCCCCAGTCTCGGCAATTATGCGGGTTTTGCCCATCATCTTGGCCATTATCACTTGGCCAATGGCATTGTTGATCTTGTGCGCGCCAGTATGCGCCAAGTCCTCGCGCTTGAGGAATACGTTGGTGCCAAAGATTGAGGAGAGGTTCTCGGCGTGTGTGAGCGGCGTCGGGCGGCCCACATAATCCTTCAACAGGCTGAAATATTGGCCTTTAAACTCTTCAGACTCCAAAATCTTGAGGTAGTTGCGCCTCAAGTTCTCCACATTAGGGTAGAGCATCTCCGGGACCCACGCCCCGCCAAAGCGGCCATAGTGGCCATCTTCCGATACTTGATATTTTGACATTCTAGAGATTATTTTTCGTTCTTCTTTTTGCTCACCTTACTCCATCTTGGCCAAAGCCTGGCTGAGCAGATCGTAGTCCTTTATGCCGGGGCTCGTCTCGAAGCGACTGTTGAGGTCGATGACGGAAGCCCCGCTCTGCGAGGCCTCGACAATGTTCTCTGGCCCAATGCCACCAGACAATATCCAAGGCATTCGCAGCGGCTGACGGAGGATGAGCTGCCAGTCAAACTGTCGGCCGGCGCCGCCATAGGCCGGCGACTTGGTGTCGAAGAGGTAATAGTCCACAACCTCGGTATAGTCCCATACGCTTTCGAAATCGTGGCTATCTTCAATGTGAAAGACTTTGATCACCTCAACACCGAGATCGCGGACGCGTGCGCAGAGGCGCGGCTTCTCGTTGCCATGAAGCTGGACAGCCGCAAGTCCGTAAGTCTGAATGGCGTCGCGCATCTCCATCTCCGAGGCATTCACAAAAACACCCGTCCGCTTGACCGACGGTGGGATGATTGACAGCATCTCAGGATTCAGCTTGCCCACCACGTAGCGAGGCGAGGTCGGGTGGAATATGAAGCCCAGGTAATCCGGCTCCAGAAACAATATGCGACTGATGTTGTCTATGTTCGTCATGCCGCATATCTTTATCTTTACTTTCCTGTCCATTTTGTCTCTTTAATTATTAATCACTTCGCCGCCAAGGCTTTAGCATAGTCATCACACAACCTTTGGCAAGCCATTCCTGGGTCGCCCTCGCGCATGAAGCACTCACCAATCAAGAAACCGTCAAACCCTGCGCGACGCAGCCTCACCATGTCGTCCACGCCGCCTATTCCGCTCTCCGATATGCGCGGGAGACCGTCTGGCAACATATGGGCCACTCTGATGGAATGATCCAAATCTACATTGAACGTCCGCAAGTCGCGGTTGTTTATCCCTGCCACCGTCACACCCTCGGAGATGTAACCCACCTCATCCTCACCATGCAGCTCCATAAGCACCTCCATGCCCAATTGTTTGGCCTCTAGGGCCAAGTGGCGTGCGGCATCCTGCGAGAGGACGGCAGCGATGAGCAAAATGGCGGAAGCCCCGTGGGCCCTGGCCTCCAGCACTTGAAACTCGTCTATGACAAACTCTTTGCGCAGCACTGGCACTTCAGCCACCAAGGTGGCCTCGCGCAAGTCGGCCAAAGAGCCGCCAAAGAAGTCCCCGTCTGTGAGGCAAGATATGGCGCTCACGCCAGCCCGCCCATAGGCCGGGACGACATCTCGTGGCGATATTGCGCCGTGGTGTATCTCGCCTTTCGACGGAGAGCGTCTTTTAAACTCGGCAATGATGCCGTTGCGCTCCACAATGCTCCTTGCGAATGGCAGGGGCGGCGGGGCGGCGGCCACCATGGCGAGCAGGTCGGTGCGGCTCACGGCCTCTTTGGCGGCCGCCACTTCTTCCCGCTTGCGGGCCACAATTTTTTCTAGGTAGTTGCTCATGTTATGAGTTAAGCTCTACGAATTTCTTGAGGGTCCGGAGCGCGCTCTTGCTGTCGATTGACTCCCGTGCCATGGCCACACACTCTTCCATAGACCTCTGCGGCTCAATGGCATGGATGGCGAACGCGGAGTTGGCCAGCACCACGTCTCGCTGCCCGCGGCTAGACGTGCCGTCAAGCACCGAGTCGAACACCCGCATGGCGTCTTCGCGCGTCTGCCCCGCCCCGCCGCATATCTCGTCCGGTGTCACGGCCTCCAGGCCGAGGTCTTGAGGAGAGAATATCCTCTCCATGGTCTTGGACTGGGCTTTGAAGTTGCCCGTGAGAGAGATCTCGTCATAGCCGTCGAGGCTGTTGACGATGCAGTAGCCTATGCCCAGCTTCTGATAGACGCTGTTGTAGAGCCTCATCTGGTTGAGATTGGCCACCCCAAGCAGCTGATAGGCCGGACGGCAAGGGTTAACAATTGGGCCAAGGAGGTTGAAGCACGTGGGAATCTGGAGCGCCTTGCGAATCCCTCCGACAAACCTCATGGCTTTGGCAAATAACGGGGCGTGGAGATAGGCTATGCCGCACTGGTCTATACTGCGGCGCAGCTTGTCCTGGTCGGCGGTGAACTTGACCCCGTGGCCCTCAATGACGTTGGAAGCCCCGCTGACCGACGTGGCGGCATAGTTGCCATGCTTGGCCACTTTGAATCCCGCCCCGGCCACAACGAAGCACGAGCAGGTGGAGATGTTGAATGTGTTCTTTCCGTCGCCGCCCGTCCCGACTATGTCTATCGGGTGGAACTCGTCAAAGTCTACGGGCACTCCCGTTTTCAGCATCCCGACCCTGAGGCCGAGCAACTCGTCTACCGTTATGCCCCTCATCTGCAACGCCATGATGAAGGCTGTGACCTGCTCTTGCGGATAGGCCTCTCGCGTTATGTTTATCAGGATTTGCTCCGTCTCCTCTGCCGTCAGGCTCTCTCCTGCCACCAGGCGTTTTAATATCACTTTCATCACTTTGTTTTTTTACTCTTTTGCTTATGCCTTGAGCCAATTGCCCACAATGGCGGCACCGTCGGGGGTCAGCACGCTCTCGGGGTGAAACTGAATGCCGTGAATGTCCATATGCCTGTGCCGCAGGGCCATAATCTGCCCCTCGGGGCTGACGGCCGTGACCTCGAGGCAGTCTGGGAGGCCCTCCCTGTCCACCACCCACGAGTGGTATCGGCCAACGGGAATCTCTTTCGGAAGTCCTGCGAACAGATAGTCGTCCGCCACAATCGTCGCCGGGGTCTGCACCCCGTGGAACACGTCGCTGAGGTTAGTCAGCCGCCCTCCGAAAAACTCCCCAATGGCCTGATGGCCAAGGCACACGCCGAGCATAGGCTTTTGACCGGCATAGGCCTTGATGACATCAAGCAGCAGACCCGCCTCTGACGGGATGCCTGGGCCTGGCGAGAGCACTATCTTGTCAAATGGCTTGAGGTCGTCAAGCTCAAATTTGTCATTGCGCAACACCGTCACCTCGGCCCCCAATTGCTTGATGAGGTGGGAGAGATTGTAGGTGAATGAGTCGTAGTTGTCTATGATGACAGTCTTCATTGTCTTGCGATATTTTTTCAAGGGGGAACTTTACTTTACATTTTCTCGGCCAAGAAGATGGCCTTGCGCAGAGCCCCCAGCTTGTTGTTGACCTCCTGGAGCTCATAGTCCTCATTGCTCTTGGCCACGATGCCGCCTCCGGCCTGAAACCAGAGCTCGTTATTGCGGCTCACGAAGGTGCGTATGGTTATGGCCTGATTGAGTGACCCGTCAAAGCCTATGCTGCCCACGCACCCGCCATAGGCGCCCCTGTTGTGCGGCTCAATCTCGCTTATGAGCTGCATGGCCCTCACTTTTGGGGCGCCGGAGAGCGTGCCTGCGGGGAAAGTGTCAATGAAGGCCTTGACGGGGTCAGCTCCGCTGTCTAACGTGCCGCTGACGCGGCTTACAAGGTGGATGACGTGGCTGTAATACTGCATGTCTTTGTAAAAATCCACCTTTACGTCGTGGCAGTTGCGGCTCAAGTCGTTGCGAGCAAGGTCCACCAGCATCACATGCTCGGCGTTCTCTTTGGGGTCGTTGCGTAGATATTGGGCATTCTTGGCATCTTGCTCCGCGTCGCCGGTCCTCCGGGTCGTGCCGGCTATGGGGTCGATATACGCCCGGCGGGTGCGGCCGTCGATGCGGCAATGGGTCTCGGGCGATGAGCCAAAGATGCGGAAGCCGCCCATGTCCATATAGAAGAGGTATGGCGACGGGTTTATGCTCCTCAACGCTCGATAGAGTTTAAAGTCGTCCCCCTCATATTTTTGCACGAAACGCCTAGACAAGACAATCTGAAACACATCTCCTCGCAGGCAGTGGGCTATGCCCTTGCGGATGTTTGCTTTGTGCTGCTCGTCTGTCAGTGTGCTTGTGGTCTCCCCAACAGGATGAAAGTCGTAGGGCCGTACGTCGGTGCGGCGTAAGGCGTTCGCCACATCCCTGAGGCTATGGTCGGTCGTCGCCCCGTCTGGCACCAAGGTCACCAGACGCAACAAATTGTTGTAATGATCAAGCTCCACGATGGTCTTGAAGAGGATGTAGAGAATGTCTGGGGCATCGTGGCTCGGATATTTCTCATCCTTTACGTTTATGCCCTCAAAATATCTCACGGCGTTGAATGTGGTGTAGCCGAAGAGACCCGCATGGCCCGCTCCCTCTATTTGGAATGAGCCAAGGAAGCCGTTTATGGCGTCGGCCACGGAGAATGTGGCGTCCACCACCCTCTCTTCATGCTCGCCGTTGGGAAATTCACACCTGGCCACGCCATGGCTCACAGACACTTGCGCCATGGGCTCTACGCCAATGAACGAGCGGGCGTTGTCTCCCCCATGGTAGTCGGAGCACTCCATGAGTATGCTCTGCGGGTAGAGGTCGCGAAGGCGCATATACATTCCCACGGGCGTGTATATGTCTCCAAGTTTACTCTCAGCCTCAACCTTATATCTAAATGTTGCCATTATGTTTTTTTCTTTGGTTTCTATTGTCATTTGCGCCCGAGCCATACGCCCCGACCGCTAAAAAAAGAAAGAGCCTTGCCGGAGTTTTCGACAAGGCTCTGTATCTCTTGGGGACACACGCAAGCGCTTACCTCCGGAATTGAAAGTAAGATACGCGCCACCACCATATGTTGTTAATACTATACATTCATCGTTTTGTTTTAGACAATGCAAATATGAAAAACTATCGCCAAAAAAACAATAGGCGGAGGTATAAAAATACGGCGATCTGGCATAAAATGCCGACCGCCGTGTTTTATCACAATGCCCTGACGAGCCTAGCCCTTAATAAGGGCCACGGCCTCCTCCAACAAGAGCGTTTTCTGCTCTCCCTTGGCCATGTCTTTCACCGTGAGGGTGTTGCTTTGCCTCTCGGTCTCGCCACACAGCACCACAAAGCGAACGCCGCGCTTGTCGGCGTAGCTCATTTGCTTTTTCATTTTGGCGGCCTCGGGATATATCTCGCCAGACAGGCCGGCCTCTCGCAACTTCGCCAACACCAGCAGGCTATACAGCTCGTCCTCACCGCCGAAGTTGGCAACAAGGACGTCAGTGACCGCGTTAGCCTCGCTTGGGAAGAGGTCAAGGCGAGTCATGACGTCATAGATTCGGTCGGCGCCGAATGAGATGCCCACGCCGGACAGGCCCTCAAGGCCAAAGATACCCGTGAGGTTGTCATATCGTCCGCCGCCAGATATTGAGCCGATCTCCGTGTCGAGGGCCTTGACCTCGAAGATGGCGCCGGTGTAATAGTTCAGGCCGCGCGCCAGGGTGAGATCCAGCTCGGTCTTTATGCCGACGCCGAGGGCGTCAATGTAGCCGAAGAGGGTCTTTATCTCCTCTATGCCCTTTTTGCCCACCTCGCTTGTCAAGATTCGTCCCAGCCCCTCGAGCTTTTCCTCCTTGGTGCCAGAGAGTCCCAAGATGGGTTGCAACGCCGCCACCTGCTCGTCCGTCAGGCCGTTGGAGCGCAACTCTTCGTTGACGTTGTCCACGCCAATCTTGTCAAGTTTGTCAATGGCCACGGTGATGTCCATCATCTTGTCTGGCGCGCCAATGGCCTCGGCCATTCCTGCGAGAATCTTGCGGTTGTTTATTTTGAGGCAGACGTTGATGCCCAAGGCCTTGAACACGTCGGCAGCAATCTGCACAAGCTCCACCTCGCAAAGGAGTGAGTTGGTGCCGACCACGTCAACGTCGCACTGATAGAACTCGCGGTAGCGGCCTTTCTGCGGGCGATCGGCCCTCCACACTGGCTGGATTTGGAACCGCTTGAACGGGAACGTCAGCTCTCCTTGGTGCTGAACCACATAGCGCGCAAAGGGCACCGTGAGGTCGTAGCGCAGGCCTTTCTCAGAAATTTTGAGGGCGGCCTTGTCAGAGTTAACGGGCAGCGGCCCGCCGGCGGCGGAAAGGAAGTCGCCTGAGTTGAGAATCTTGAAGAGGAGCTTGTCGCCCTCGTCTCCATACTTGCCAAGGAGCGTTGAGAGGTTCTCCATGGCGGGCGTCTCTATGGGCTGATAGCCATAGCGCCGGAAGACCTTCCGTATGGTGTCGAATATGTAGTTGCGCCGCGTCATCTCGGCCGGGCCGAAATCTCGCGTGCCTTTGGGTATTGATGGTTTAACAGTTACGCCCATAGTGAGGTTTGTTTTTGTTTGTTCTAGACGTTGAAACGGAAGTGCATTATGTCCCCGTCCTGGACCTCATAGTCTTTGCCCTCGATGCCAAGCTTTCCGGCCTCGCGGCATGCGGCTTCGGATTTGAGGCTCACGTAGTCGTCATATTTTATGACCTCGGCTCTGATGAAGCCTTTCTCGAAATCGGTATGTATGACGCCCGCGGCCTGTGGGGCTTTGTCGCCCGCATGGAACGTCCAGGCGCGCACCTCTTTAGGCCCAACGGTAAAGAATGTGCGGAGGTTGAGTATCGAGTATGCCGCACGGATGAGCTTGGCCACGCCGCTCTCTTCTAGTCCAAGGTCGTCAAGGAACATCTTGCGCTCCTCATACGTCTCCAGCTCCGCAATCTCGCTCTCGGTCTGCGCCGCGATGACAAGCACCTGCGCACCCTCGTCCTTTACTTTCTCCTTGACTGCGTCTACATATTTGTTGCCGGTCTTGATGCTCTTTTCATCCACGTTGCAGACGTAGATGACAGGCTTGCGCGTGAGCATAAACAGCTCTTTGTCCAGTTTCTGCTCGGCCTCCGTCAGTTCCACGGAGCGGACGTTCTGCCCTTCCAGCAGCGCGGCCTTATATCGCAAGAGCAGGTCTAGCATCTTCTTGGCGTCGGCGTCTTTGCCAGATATGGCCTGTTTCTCGCACTTGGCAATGCGAGCCTCCACCGTCTCCAAGTCTTTAATCTGCAGCTCGGTGTCAATCACCTCCTTGTCGCGGACCGGGTCTACCGAGCCGTCTACGTGGGTTATGTTGTCGTCATCAAAGCAGCGCAAAACGTGGATTATGGCGTCGGTCTCCCTGATGTTTGCCAAGAATTTGTTGCCAAGTCCCTCACCCTTGCTGGCGCCCTTGACCAGGCCGGCTATGTCCACGATCTCCACGGTTGTCGGAATCACCTGGGCGGGGTGCTCTATCTCATTGAGGATCTCCAAGCGGCTGTCCGGCACTGTTATGACGCCCACGTTTGGCTCGATGGTGCAGAAAGGGAAGTTGGCCGACTGTGCCTTGGCGTTGGAGAGGCAGTTGAAAAGTGTCGATTTGCCCACGTTGGGCAGGCCGACGATGCCACATTGAAGTCCCATAATGTCTTTTGTGTCTGTTTGATATTACAATGACGAAAGGAAGCGCCGCAAGTGAATGCCGCGCCTCCTCGTCAACTGGTGGTTTATGTCTCTTGGCTTAGAATGTGTAGTTGAAGCACAGGGCCCACACACGGTCATGCGAGTTGGAGTTGTAGACATGGTTCTTGCTGCTGTTCCAAACGGGCGTGATGCCCATTTGGCAACGGATGTCAACGCCAATGCCGGATGGCGAGTCGTAGCCAATGCCCCACACGGCGTGAACCGTGAATTGATTCATTGAGCGAGCGAAGTTGCGCAGGTCGTTGTCGTAGCGGCGCGTTATGCTGCCGTCGGCATTGTACTGTATGGAGCCATTGCCAGAGAGGATGGGGTCTTGAAGGAAGCCCTCTGGGTTGGGCGTGGAGATCTTGTAATCGAACCTCTGGCTGAAGAGCGGGCCGGCGTGGACGTTAAGCCCTCTGCCACCGAAGACGTCGACAGGCAGATAATACTTGAATATGATCGGGAGCTGGACATTGTCCGTCATCAGCATAATGCGGAACCACTCATTTTGCAGCGAGCCCTCAGTGCTGAAAGAGTCGTGCGCAGGCGCCGCCTTGAGGAGTTTCTTGAGTGAGCGGACTCCCATGCGCGCATAAAAGAGCTCCGGCTGAATGGCGAAATGGTCACCTATGTTCCAACGGCAGAGGACACCCCACTGGCCCATGCGAGCCTGGAAGTCATCGGCATCGCTGTCGTAGGTGGTGAAGTTCAGGCCGCCCTTAAAGCCCCAATGGAATTCAGTCTGCGCCACAGTCTCCAGCGCAAAGGCGCATAAGAGGGACAGCGCTACCAACAGTTTCTTCATTGCTTTATTGTAACGAGTTTTGCTTAGGCCGCCACATGCCGTCTCAAATCTACGCACGAGCGGGCCTCCTTAGTTGTTTTCAGTGTGCGTGGCGCAAGTCGCATTGCCGCCACCTCGCGCCAAGCCCGGCCATAGCCAAGCCCTTTCAAGATGCAAATGTAAAGATTTATTTTTGCATAGCTCTAGCGGTGCCGCCCGCCACGCCAATTCTTATGCAAAAAACGGCTCTCGCCCCACAAGATGCACCATATTTTCAACAAACGTGCGCCATAAGCATCCGCACTAGATGCGCGTGGATTTTTGTCCACCCCCGTCTGACGCTCGCCGCATGAGAGGCTCCGACACGCACGCAGCCGCTCCTGTCATCCCAATCATTTCGCATCGCCCTATCCCTCTGCGCTTTACAAATCGGCCTCATTAAATTCTTCGCCAAACATATGGCAAAATATCCCCCATAGTGTCAATCTACCGCACCTATGAAAAACGATTTTGGCTATCAATTATAAAGATTATCGTACACCTCATATTTCCATATATGCTACCTTTGCAATGTCAGGATGACGATGCGCCACGACGCCCTTGAGGGCGGAGCGGGCCAAACGCAGACTGGCTATTGAGGCAAACTAGTAGGTTGATTTTTTGTGGTATATTTTTGATGATGTGGGTCGGTGTCGCTGATGACATCGATCCTTTTTTATGTCCCGCGCAGTCTTGGGAATCGCGCGTAACGATCGTCAACGCCGCATCTTCCGCGCCAGCCTCTAGCGGCGAGGTGTGAGGGTGGCAAGGGGCAGAATCATCTCCTCCATGGATATGCCGCCATGCTGAAAAGAGTCTGAGAATTTGTCAACGTATTCGCTGCGGTTATTCTTATAGACGAAATAGTCGTAGTTTATTGCAAAGACATATTGGGATGTGATGTTGGATGCCGGCAGCCCGACCGCGGCCAAATCCTTCATTCCATTGATTTCAAACACTCTCTTGGAATCATAGCCCAAAGACTTGCCGAACTTGAAGCGGAGGTTGTGGTTTATGTCTCGCGGGCCAGAGATGTCTACCGGCTCTCCCACGCGGATGGAGCCATGGTCGGTCGTCAAGATAATCTTGAAACCGTTGTCTTTGAGCAGCAGCAAGATCCGGTGCATCATGCCGTGGAGGAACCAAGAGCGGGTGACGGAGCGGTAGGCCGCATCGTTGGGAATGAGGTCCTGGAGCGTGTGATTGCTCGTGCGGGCGTGAGACAAGACATCTACAAAACTGAACACCAAGGCGTTCAGTTGATTATTCTTGTAGCCTCGGTGTCGTTTGCTCCCACCAAAACCACTGATATACTCCTCTCCGCTCTGGTTGGACCCTACCTTATAATATGAGTTGTCAACCGTCATACGCTGCCTCTTGAAATAGTCGTCAAGAAGTTCACGCTCGTTGTTGTTGCGGCTGTCCTCGTCGTCTGTGCTCTCCACCCAGTAGTCGGGATACATCTTTTTGATGTCTGCCGGCAACAGGCCGGAGAATATGGCATTTCTGGAATATTGTGTGGAGGTCGGCAATATTGAGCAGTAGGCCTGGGTCTTGATCACAAAATCTTCCTCCAAAATGGGTCGCAACACCTCCCACTGATCCATACGGAAGTTGTCTATCACCACCAGCGCCACTTTTTCTCCCGCCACAATGGCAGGCTTAACCACCTCGCTCATAATCCTATGCGAGAAGAGTGGCGCGCCTCCGCCATTTGGCCCGGAGAACCAAGACATATAGTTCCGCATTATGAATTTAGAGAACTGTGCGTTAGCGTCGGCCTTGAGTTGCAAAAGCATCGGCACAAACTCCTCTGGCAGTTTCAGTTCCCAGTCCACGAGGCGATGATACAGCTCCGTCCAATCTTTAAAGCTCTCGCACCCCGACATTTGCGCCGTCAGCGTCTGATAGTTGCCCAAGAATTCGACCCGACGGCTCTGCTCCACCAACTCTTTCTGGCGAAACACTTTAGTCACGCACGCCAACAGTTGGCTTATGTTTACGGGCTTTACCAAGAAGTCATCCACCTGGGCCCCCAGCGCGGAGTCCATGGTGTCAGCCTTCTCGTTTTTAGTGACCATCACCATTGGCACTGAGTCGCGCTTCTGCTTCATCTGTCGCAAGACGTCTATGCCGCTTTTGCCCGGCATGTTCTCATCTAGCAGCACAAGGTCGAACTCCTGGGCGTCAAACTCCGCCAACGCGTCGTCTCCGTTAGTCACGCTGACGACACCGAATCCTTTGGCCTGAAGAGCCATGACGTGCGGCTTGAGGATGTCTATCTCGTCATCAGCCCATAAAATTCTTTTCGCTGACATATTTTACTCTCTTTTTGGCCCCAGGCCGTAGTTTTGTCCCATAAACTGCAGGAATGCCTCATCAATCCCCGACAAGGCGCAAAGCCTGAGGTTGTTCTTGCTCATCATAAATATTTGCGGGATGGCCGCCTCGGTGAGTTTTTTCCAAAATGGCTGCTCGCGCAGCGCATACAGGTAGACCTCGGCCTCTTTCCTATCCTTGAATGGCGACAGAATCACTGCGTCGCAGCCGTTTGGCAGGTGGAGCATGGCAATGTCATAGTCCGTCAAGATGTAGTTTGTGAAGTTGTAGTCTGCAATGGCGAAGAGGGCGTCTTTCTGTTTCCCGGGGTCTATGACGCACAAGACCACGTGAGCGGAGTCGGGCTCATAGGCATACGCCACCTTCTCTGGCATTGGGGCTTCGGCCTCGGCCTGCCACTGTCTGCTGAGCGGGGAGTCGTAGGCCGTGTGACGGACGGGCTCCATGCCTTTGTCTAGCAAAGCCAACAGGCTCTCGGCCAGTGTGTCTTGCGGCGTAGCGGGGTGAGAAGATACGATCTCGCTCAAATCGGCCCTCATGGCCTCGGCGTCGCCTTGCTTAGCCTCCGCCATGGCTCGCACCAGCAGATATTGCGGGCGCAAGCCATTGCCACCGACCGAGGCGAGAGCCTGAGTGGCCATATGCTGCGCGCGAGCAAAGTCTGACGCCAGATATGCCGCATATGTCTCGCGATAGCGAGCCTCGCTCTCATCATGCGCCGCGGCGAGCGAGCCCATGTATGACGGGTCTGCCAAGCTGCGAGCCAACATGCTCTCGGGATATTTTTGAGCAATCGTCTTGTCCGTATTTCTCTGGCCTGCCGCATCCCCTTGCCTGCCCTGCGCGAAATGGAGCAACGCCAAGGCGTCATATTCACGGTCTCCGCCACCGAAACGACGCAGATATTCCTCCAGCTGCTCCACGCATCGGTCATAGTCCGCAAGGTCGTCATAGAGTATTGAGGCGCTGCGGACCAGAGCCTGCGCCGTCTGCCTCTCATTTTCAGCTTGCGCCTCGGCCGTCAGTGGCAGCCCTTGCTCCAGGCTCTCTTTCGTCCATCGCTGCTTGGCGGGGTCCGCGGCGGTGGCAATGGCCTCCTTCACCTCGGCCGTGGCCTCGGCGTCGGGGTTCTCATCCGCCGCGTCAAAAGCGTTGCTGGTCTTGTCGGCGCGCCGCCAGTTGTCCTCGTTTTTACGGTTTCCCCATCGGGAGCGGAACGTGGACTTGCCAGCCGTCACAAGTTGGTTGTTGTAGAAGTACCAGGAGGCCTGTTGCCCGCTCGTGCGCATATTTTGCGTCACCTGATAGTAGTCGCTTTGGCTCATGGCGTTGGCCTCTTCGGCCTCGCGGGCCTCTTGCTCGGCGTCTAGGCGGTCGTTATGTTCTTTTGCCATTCGCTCCAATATGGCATTGCGGCTCTTGGCGTCCATGCGCGCCAGGGCCAGAGTGGAGTCATTGTCTCGGATGGTGCGCAACTCTTTGGCCAATGGGGCGAGCCGCTCGGAGCGTCGGATGGCCTCGTCCTTGCGGGCGTTGGACGTGGAGAGGAATGCGGCGGCGCTGTCTAACGACTCCGACGCCTCGATATATTCCGGCTCCGCCTGATATATGTCGGCCAGCGAGAGGTATGACAGGCCCTTCTGGTTGTCATTCGTCACCGAGGCCTTGACCGATTTCACGAGGGCGGCCTTGGCCTCTTGCCTGTTCCCTTTGTTCAGTTCCAAGTGGCCTATGGCGTAATACACCTGGTCAAGTTGCTCGATGTTCTTGGGGTCTTTTGCCATCTTGCGCAACGCCTTCTCCGCCTTCTGGAGCTCTCCGGCCGACGAGGCCACGGTGGCGAGGTCGAGTTTGGCGGCAAAGGCCATGTCATAATTGCCCATGGAGCGCGAGAGGCTCAGGAAGATGGGCGCGGCTTTGGCCTTGTCCCCCACCTCGCGGTAGAGCTGCGCCAAGATGTAGGCGTATCGGTCGCGGCAATGCCGATTCTTGGTCTCGGCTGCGGCGCGCTCCATATATGGGATGGCCTCGGCATATTGCCCTTGGGCAATGTGTATGTTGGCGCGCGCAGCCTGATATTCCGGATATAGGGCCGCGGGGGCCACGCCGTCCATATCATAGCCGCGGAGCGCGGCCAATGCGCTGTTATATTGCCCTAGTTGCACGTATGCTATTGAGGTCCAGATCTTAGCCTCGTATGTTGGGGCTTCGCCCTCATGTTTGCGTGAGAGGTAGTCAAACGTCTCGATGGCCTCGCGCTCCTCATGTATCACCACGTTGGCCATACCCATGAGCAGGTAGCCCATAGGGACGTAGGGGTTGAATTCCTCTTTGGCGCGAAACCGCTTCTCGTCATCGGTCTGCGGGCCGTCTCGCCGGGCGGGTTTAACCGTTATGGAGTGAAGCTGTACGAGTTTATGCGCCTTTTTTAGGGCCGTCTCCATATCGGCTTGTCCAGACTTGGCCGCTTGAGGGTCGGAGAATTCGTAGATGGGCAGCACGCGGCTGTAGTCGTTTTGGTAACTGTCTCTGATTTTGTCAATGCCATCGTCAAAGGCCGTCCGGCCGTTGAAGTACACGTTGTAGTGCGACGACATTCTCTGGTAGCCACGGCTTAGCCACGTGTTATGTTTGGTGGAGCAAGCCACGACGATGATGAGAATGAGAGGCGCGGCCAACCATCTGGCCGGCACAGCCCGCCACAGGCTCAAGACTATATTTCCTTTTTCCATTAAGAGACCGACAGTGTGCTAAAGATTGTGTATGCCAGTGTTATGGGCGTTGCGGCGACGCCCGTTCAAAAGCGAGTCTGTTTCCTGAACGTGCCACAAAATGTGTTGAGATCCGCCCCTCGCATGACGCAGACAGGCCCGCGCCCCACCCCCACGCCATTGCTGCCAAATTGGCTCGCAAAGTCGGCCCGGCTCTTGGCCTCGGCGCCCGACACACAGTCCGCCACGCCGCACAGCATCACGCCGCCCACGAAGGTCATGCCGCCAATCTCCTCCAGGCCATCGGGGCACAGGCGCAGGCTGCGAACCGTGCCGCCCTCATCTACCTCGGCAATGGGGAATCGCCCCCACGAGCCGTCAGTAAGCAAACAGAGATGGCAGCAGATTATCATAGTCGGTAGTGTCTACCACGTCATAGGGCTTGTAATACACTCGCATCTCGCGGAGCAAGACGGCCATGTCTTTCAAGTCCTGAGCCTCGAAAAAGGTCACGTCGGCCTTTATGGCCGCCACGCTGTCTTTGAGGGTGGCCACAAGCTCCGCCTCGCGCTGGGTCACCCGCCTGTGGGCGTCTAGCCTAACGGAGTCTCGCGTCTCAGTGGAGTCGGCATAAGACACTACTATGCGGACGTAGGCGGCGGGAGACGTCTCAACGGACTTGGTGACGGTATATCGCTGCCTGACGTCGATATGGCCGCCCGTCAGGCTGTCCAGGTCAAATGACATCTCCACCCGCTTATACTTCCGCGGCGTGGGCTTCAAGAATTTCCGCAAGGTGTCGTTCTTGTCTGCCAATGGCAGGGAGATGGTCAAGGCCCGCGAACCGAGCAGTTGGCTTGTCAGCGAGTCGTTTTGAGCTTCCACGGCCCTGGCTGTTGAGTCGGCGCGGTCGGCCACGGCCTTCACTTTAGCCTCTCGCTCTGAGAGGATGGCCACGGCGCGCTCATAGACCGACGACATTTTCTTGGGCCTTCGCGAGTAGTAGGCCACGGCCGAGTCGTAAGAGGCTTTTGTGAGGCCATAATGCTCAAAAATGCTGTGATAGGTCTCCTCTATGGTCTTGTCTTTCGCCCCGTGAGGCATATACTCTTGCAACACGGCATCGGCTGTATAGATGTCGGCCAAGACCCGCGCCATCTTCCTCTCGTTAGGCACAGTGGGCCTCAAGGCCGTGAAAACGGCATATGCGCCACCCGCCACCAGGGCGAGGGCGCACAGCGCGATGATATATGTCTTGTTTATTTTCTTGTTGGGCATCAGGTGCTTGGTTGTCTTGTCACTTGCCATCGGCGCGCAATATGGTGGCGGCCGTCTTGAACATGAGCACAAAGTCGAGCGTGAGCGACCAGTTGTCTATGTACTCCATGTCCATCTTCATCCAATCTTCAAAGGTGATGGAGTTTCTGTTTGGAGCCACTTGCCAGATGCAGGTGATGCCCGGCTTCATGGCCAGCCTCCTCATCTGCCACCTCTCATACTGAGCCACTTCTGACGGCAGCGGCGGGCGCGGCCCCACAATGCTCATGTCTCCTATGAAGACGTTGAGGAACTGCGGGAACTCGTCTATGCCAGTCTTGCGGAGGATGCGCCCCATGCGGGTGATGCGCGGGTCGTTGGTCATCTTGAACACCGGGCCTGTCATCTCGTTTTTGTCCATCAGCTCCTTCTTGAGCTGCTCCGCATTGACCACCATAGTTCGGAACTTGAACACCTCAAAGACACGCCCGCGCAGGCCAGACCGCTTTTGCTTGAAGAATACCGGCCCCGGGCTGTCTATCTTGATGAGGAGAGCTATTATGAGGAAGAACGGCAACCCAATCAGTATGACGCAGAGAGACAGCACAATGTCAATGAGCCTCTTGACCAGCAGCCCGACATAGTTGGAGGGCATGTTGGAGATGGTGAGGACGGCATTTGTGTCAAAATATCGCACATAGGCGGAGCTGGAGACCCTGTTGAGGAATGTGGAGTAGAGACGGAAGGTGATGCCAAAGTCCGAACATACGTCAAGCAGGCGAACAATGTCTTGCGAGTTGACATTGTCGCGGGCGTAGATGAGTTCGTCTATCTTTTGCGACAAGATGGAGTCAATGTCTGCCGACGCCAACGGGTAGACAGGGAACCGGCCTTGGAGTTTGTCCACAATGTAGTCGTCTCCAATAACTCCCACAATCTTATAGCCCCACTCGTAGTGACGGTTGATGAGGGCCAACAGCCGCTCCCCGCTCTTGTCGCAGACGAAAAGGACGTTCCTCATGTTCCGCCCGCCGCGCCTCATGGTTCGCAAGACGTGGTAGAACAGCATCTTGGCCGAGAAGGAGAATATGATGGAGAGCACGCAGAAAAGCGCCAACACCATACGCCCGTAGTTCGGCAAGCCAAAGATGACCATGCAGAGCAACAAGACGGAGACACCGACAATGTTCTCTATGACGTGGAGTATGAGGATGTAGCTGTATGGTCGGCTACGATATACCTCGTTGAGTTTCAAGGCCGTCTCCGTCGTGGCCCATATTATGGCAATCAGCAGGAACGTCAGCAGCATGTCGCGGCTGAAGAGCAGCGACAAAGGTGACGAGTAGGCCACGTTGTAGTATACGTAGACCGATATGTAATATGCCAGGCATGCCAACAGCACCACCCCAGCAGCCAGGAGCGACTTGACGAAACGTCCCCTGACGCTCAGTTTCTCCGATGTCTCCATATCACGCGGTTTGCATTGCACACCCGCACCCGCCCACGGCGGACGAGGTTTAAGGTTGATTTATTCGGCGAGCGCAAATTTAATGTTTTTTCAACGTCTCACTAAACTGCTTTATCCGCTGCTCCTGATTTTTTTGGCAGATGAGAACAGTGCCGCTGTCTTCGGCCACAATGTAACCCTCCAGACCTTGAAGGACAATGTTCATGCCACTGGACGTGCGGACAATGCAGTCGCGGCTCTCAATGAAGCTGACGTTGCCAGAGCCGGCCAGGGAGTTTCCGTCGGCGTCCTTCTCCAGCTGGTTATGGAGCGACCCCCACGTGCCGAGGTCGGACCACCCGAAATTGGCCGGGAGCACGCACACGCCGCTCTCCCGCCCAAGCAGGCTCACTTTGGCCCCGCCCATGGGCTCCATGACGGCATAGTCCACCGAGATGCTCGGGCACTCGGGGAACAGCCGGTCCACCGTGGCTCGCTCACGCTCGGTATAGAAATCGGCTGCCATCTGGTCCATCTTGTCGGCAATCTCGGGCTGAAACCTGCGCAACGCGGCCTCGGCCGTCTTGGCTTCCCACAAGAAAAGGCCAGAATTCCAAAAATAGCCGCCATCGGCCAAGTACTGGACCGCCACGTCTAGCGAGGGCTTCTCTTTGAACGCCTTGACGGCCAAGACGCCATCCGCCACGGGCTCGCCGCCCTGGATGTAGCCATAGCCCGTCTCGGGGCGTGTGGGCGTCATGCCCAGGGTGAGGACTTTCGACGTGCCGCTCACAAAATCGACACCTCTGCGAATCACGCGACGGAACTCGTCCACCCTGGCCACAAAATGATCAGATGGGGTGACGACGGCCACGGCGTCGGGATATTTTTGGCGCATCTTCCATATGACGTAGGCTATGCACGGCGCCGTGTTTCGCATGCATGGCTCCAAGAGGATGTTGTCTTCCGGCACGGCGGGCAACTGCTCATGCACGCGGTCTCGGTATTTGGCCGAGGTGACGACCCATACGTGGTCGGGCGGGAACTCGTCACCGAACCTGTCGGCCGTGAGCTGAAGCAGCGTACGCCCCTTGCCCAAAACGTCAATGAACTGTTTGGGGTTCTCAGGGCGGCTCATGGGCCAAAATCGGCTACCCACGCCTCCGGCCATGATGACCAAGTGCTTGTCTGTCATTTGCTCTGTGAGTTATATGTAATACTCCATCAGATCCACCAGTCCGGCGTGGAGGGCATATTTAGTGGCCTCGTAGACGTTGTTGACGTCAATCTTTCGGAATATGTTTTTCTTGTGAGACGTTATGGTGTGAGTGCTGGAGTTGCGTTCTGCCGCAATCTCTTTGACGCTCTTGCCTTTGGCTATGAGTTTAAGGATCTCCACCTCCGTGGGCGTGAGCCCGGCCCTGTTGTCCCGCTGCGTCCGCTCCTCAATGAGCAGGTTCGTTATCTGATGGCAGAGGAACCTCTCGCCGCGCATAGCGCACCGCAGAGCGCACCTTATCTCGTCCTCGGAGTTCTCTTTGAGTATGATGCTCATGCCGTCTTCCGAGGCGAAGGTGCGGATGGCCTCCTGCGTAAGCTCGGTCGAGAACAAGACCCAGCGGCTCAATGGAAACCTCTGCCTCAAGTTCACGACGTCGGCCACGCTGCGGATGTCGAACAGCGTATAGTCAAGCACCACCACCGCGTCTGGCCTCTTGGCCAACTCCGCGCGGAGCGTGGCCTCATTGCGCACCTCCACCGACACCGAGTCGGGGAACGACGCGTCGATATAATGTCGAAGCCCCGCACGCGTAACGTCTTGACAATCCGCCAAAAGAAAAAAAGTGTCAGCCATACGAGAACCCCTTATTTGACCTCGCCAGCGGCTTCGCGCATTGCGTCAAGCCCCTTGTCGATATACGGGAATGCGTAGCCGGAGAAGGCTTCGACGAACTTATACGTCACCATACCCTTCTTCTCCTCTTCCGTGAATATTCCCTCAGACCCCGGCCACAACCTGTCTGCAAGGCCAATGACACAGCTGACGGCCAGCAGCACCTTGGCAACGCCAAAGACGCCGCCAAACAGCCTGTTGGGCAACGAGAGAGCCACCATGGCTGCCAAGCGCGTGGCAAGCGAGGAGACAAAATATACGGCAACGACGATGACAAGCAGCGTGACGCCAAACGCCACAAGGCGCGTGGGGCAACCGCCCAAATATGGGGCTAAAAGCTCTTCCGTCATGGGGCTGAAACGTGCCGCGCCATAAACGCCCAGCGCCAAGGCCACAAGTCCCGCCAACTCACCAATGAGCCCGCGGCGGACGCCTCGGACAAAGGCAAAAACCGAAAGTGCTACTACTATAATGTCAAACATTGAACCAAAATTAGCCAAAATGCCTCTAACCGGCAAGCGGCACGCGTATGCGTGGGAAAGAGTACGACAAAAGCCACCTCAGACACAATTTGTCAGAGATGGCTTGATGGCGAACTTCTACGCCCCTGGTGGCCTCACTCAGACTCGAACTGAAATTTAGAGTTTAGGAAACTCCCGTTCTATCCCTTGAACTATGAGGCCAAAATCCCGCTTTCAGCGAGCCGAAGTCCCCGAAAGCGGTGCAAATTTAGAGAAAATATTATAATCTGCCAACTCCGCCCGACTTTTATGCCCAAAACTCATAACTTTGCGCCGCAAGCTAATTCAACGTAACCAATACATCCCTAATAAAAACATGGGCAACTTTAAGCGCAACATCATTATCACCGGCGGAGCCGGTTTCATTGGCAGCCATGTGGTTAGGCTTTTTGTAAAGAAATATCCCGAATACCACATAATCAACCTCGACAAGCTCACCTACGCAGGCAACCTTGAGAACCTCAAAGACATTGAGCGCGAGCCTAACTACACGTTCGTCAAGGCGGACATATGCGACTTCGACACCATCCGCGGCATCGTCCGCCAATATGACGCCGACGGCATAATCCACCTGGCGGCGGAAAGCCACGTAGACCGCTCCATCCGCGACCCTTTCGCCTTTGCCAAGACCAACGTGATGGGCACACTGTCCCTCCTCCAAGCCGCTAAACTATGCTGGGAGAGCAAGCCAGAAGGCTTTGAGGGGAAACGCTTCTATCACATCTCCACCGATGAGGTATATGGCGCCCTGAAATTTGACGGCACCCTCTTCACGGAGGAGACCAAATATCAGCCGCACAGCCCATACAGCGCGTCAAAGGCCTCTTCTGACCACTTCGTCAGGGCCTTTCATGACACGTATGGCATGCCCACCATCGTGACCAACTGCTCCAACAACTACGGCCCCTATCAGTTCCCCGAAAAACTGATCCCCCTCTTCATCAACAACATTCGCCACCACCGCCCCCTGCCCGTCTACGGCAAGGGCGAGAACGTGCGCGACTGGCTCTATGTTGAGGACCACGCCCGCGCCATAGACCTCATATTCCACAAGGGCAAGGTGGCCGACACATATAACATCGGCGGCTTCAACGAGTGGAAGAACATAGACATTGTCAAGCTCCTCATCAAGACGGTGGACAGGCTGCTCGGCAACCCCGAGGGCTACAGCGACAGCCTGATCACCTACGTCACCGACCGCAAGGGCCACGACCTGCGCTACGCCATAGACTCCACCAAACTGAGCCGTGAGCTGGGATGGAAGCCGTCGCTCCAGTTTGAGGAGGGCATAGAGAAAACCGTGCGCTGGTACCTCGACAACCAAGAGTGGATGGACCGCGTCACCTCTGGCGAATACGAGAAATATTACGAGGCGTACTATGCCAATAAGTAAGGCACTGGCGCTCACGACTCTCGCCGCCATCGCCCTCTGCTCATGCTCGGGTGGTGGCGGCGAGGCGCATAGTCGGGCGCATAAAAGCGAGGCTCGCAATTTCTATGCGCAAGACGCGGCCTCGCAGGTGCGCCTCACCCTCTTCGACCCCACAGGCGGGAAAGTGGGCGAGACCGTCGGCACCTACGTTGACGGAGACATTGTGGCCGCCCCGTTCTCGGCCGTCAAAGGCGCCTACAGCGCCAAGATGACCACCCTGACAAGGCGAGACACATATCCCGTCTACGGCTACACAGCCTTCGACTTCCGCACCGACGTGGTGCTGCTGCGCGTCGGGAAGCGCAACAACAGCCACGCGCGCACCCTTGCCGACGCCGCGCTGCCATCCGACACCCTTTTTGGCGTAGACGCCAACTATAACGGCCAAATCTTCCGCCTCCAATGGCGGCCAAGCAGAACGCCAGTCGCGCTGCGCCCCGGCTCCGGAGTGTTCGACAACGCCGGCAGGCTCAGAGCCTTGGCCGGACGAGACGGAAAGACAGTGACGGCCAGGAATCTGGACAGCCTCGTGGCGTGCCAAACGGCTCAACACTCGCAGATATATGACCTTAGGCTCAAATCTGACAAAAAATACATAAGCTACACGAGGGTGGCGGGCTTCAGGGTGCGGACCACCATGGGCGATTTCGTCATCCGACTCTACGACGACATGGCCGAATACCGAGACAATTTCATAAAACTGGTGTCGGAACATTACTATGACAGCCTGCTCGTGCACAGGGTGTTGCCGTCGTTCCTTATCCAGACAGGCGCGGCAGACACCAAATATGCCAAAGCAGGCGACGTGGTGGGATGGCAAGGCCCTGGCTACACGCTGCCTCTGCTGGCCAATCAAAAGCACTTCCACAAACGCGGAGCCGTGGCGGCGTCTAAGTTGCCGCCCGACCGCAACCCACAAAACAGATGCGACGGCGGGCAGTTCTACGTGGTGTGCGGCAGAAAATTCTCAGCGGCCGAGCTTGACAAGATTGGCCGTGAGGAGCATAAGGTTTTCTCTCCCGCTCAGAGGCAGACCTACGCCACAGTGGGCGGCGCCCCTCACCTCGATGGCGACTATGTGGTCTTTGGCGAGGTTACGCAAGGCATGGACGTAGTGGACAAAATATCTCGCGTGGAGCTGACGGGCGACAAGGGAGACAGGCCAGCGCGAGACATCCGCGTCTTGTCCATCACCATAATAAGGAAGTGACGAAGAGGCGGGCCAAGGAGCCAATGACGGTGAGCGAGGTGATGGCGTCCGTCCACTCGCAAGACACTAAGCCGGAGCTGCTGGTGCGCAAGTGGCTTTGGGCCCACGGCTACCGCTTCCGCAAAAACGACGCCTCACTGCCTGGCAAGCCCGACGTGGTGGTCATGGCATCGCGCACGGCCATATTCATCAACGGGTGCTTCTGGCATCAGCATGAGGGCTGCCACTACTACTCCACCCCGCGCACAAACTCCGAGTTTTGGCAACGCAAATTCGCACGGAACAAAGAGCGCGACGCCAGAGTGCGCGACGAGCTTCGCGCAATGGGCTGGCGCACCATGGTGATATGGGAGTGCCAACTGAAGCCCGCCAACAGCGAGCGCACACTGGAGACCGTGGCGCGACTGCTAGACGAGGCGCGCGCCGAGTGGGAAGCCCTGACGCCACGACAACGCAAGCAGACATCTGTGCCGCGACAGCAGACATCGCCGACGGCATATGAGCAGTTGGAAGAAAGTGGCACCTATATGGCCGCCGAAGACGAGATGGACTACGGCAACGACACGGCTCGAGAAGAATAAGCCCCCCAAAAAAACAGCGACATGATTGACACGCACACACACATCTACGAAGAGGCCTATGACGCCGACCGAGACGCCGTGCTCAAGCGCGCGGCCGAGGCCGGAGTGAGCAGGATGCTGCTGCCGTCTTGCAACATGGCCGACGCCCCGCGCGTCACCGCCACTTGCGCGGCGCACCCCGATGCCTGCTTCGCCCTCTATGGCCTCCACCCCACAGAAATGGGAGACAACCCCATGGAAGAGGCCGAGAGGCTTATGGATTACGCGCAGTCGCACGGCCCGTTCGTCGGCATTGGCGAAATTGGGCTAGACCTGCATTGGGACAAGAGCCGACAGGCCGAGCAAGAGCAAGTGTTTGAATGGCAGATGCGCTACGCCTACGACCATTCGCTCCCAGTGTCTGTCCACTGCCGCGACGCCGTATGGCTTCTCATGGACATCTTGTCGCGCATGAGCGGCCACGTGCCTGCAGGCTCGCTCCACTGCTTCACCGGCAGCGTTGACGAGGCCAAAGTGATCTGCCGCAAATGGCCGCAATTGATGTTCGGCTTCGGCGGCTCATCCACCTACCGAAACAGCAAAGTGGCGCAAGTGGCCGCGGCCGTGCCGGCCGACAGGGTGCTCACGGAGACCGACGCCCCCTATCTCACCCCCGTGCCGCACCGCGGCGAACGGAACGAGCCGTCATACATACCGCTCGTCGTGGAGCGGCTGGCCCACGAGATGGGAGTCGAGCCCGCCGATGTGGCCAGGCAGACCACAGAAAACGCCATGCGGCTGTTCTTCTCACCAGAAACAAAAAAGTAATAAAAAGAGTTTCCACGAGGCAGTGCCCGCCTTAATCCTTGTCTCTCAACGACAAAGAAAGAGGGCGAGCGCAAGGGAAAGGGGGATGGGCGAGCGCAAAAGTCCCGCGGCCGCTCTTTTTGCCGATGTCGGAACGCTTATGTTGTAAAAAATTAGTAATTTGGCTTCGTAAAGCGTGCAGTGCAATCGTTGCACGCCGATGGGAAACCAAAAACAAAACAAATTAATAAAAAGTCAAATTAACTACAGATTATGAAAAAGCTATTTGCCTACGTAGCAGTCTTCGGCATGATGAGTTTCGGCTCTGTCGCCATGGCACAGGATGAGAGCGCAGCTGCTCCCGCAGCCGAGCAGACCGAGGCCGCAGCTCCCGCAGCCGAGGCTGTCGCCACCGAGTCTGACGCCGCAGCCGCTGCCACGGAAGAGGAGCCCAGCCTCCATCAGGTCATCAAGGAGAAGTTCGTCGAGGGTGGCGTGGAGTGGATGCTCCCCGTGCTCGCATGTATGGTCTTCGGCCTTGCCATCTGCATTGAGCGCATCATCTACCTGACCGCAGCCAACACCAACACCAAGAAGCTCCTCACCAAGGTCGAGGCAGCCTTCGAGCAGGGTGGCGTAGAGGCAGCTAAGGACGTTTGCCGCAACACCCGCGGCCCTGTCGCATCCATCTTCTATCAGGGTCTCGACCGCTACGCTGAGGGCCCTGACATGGTCGAGAAGGCAGTGTCTTCCTACGGTTCCGTACAGATGGGCCGCCTGGAGTCTGGCCTCTCTTGGATCTCCCTCTTCATCGCCATCGCACCGTCCCTCGGCTTCATGGGCACCGTCGTTGGTATGATCCAGGCGTTCGACTCCATCCAGCAGCTCGGTGACATGAGCCCTGTGGCTCTTGCAGGCGGTATCAAGGTCGCCCTTTTGACCACTATCTTCGGTCTTATCGCAGCCGTCAGCCTCCAGCTCTTCTACAACTACATCGTCGCAAAGATCGACTCTATCGTCAACAAGATGGAGGACGCCTCCATCTCCTTGATGGACATCATCCTCAAGTATCAGGCTAAGCACTAATCCGCGGCGCGAGGCGCGGCATGGCTGGCCATTCAGGGCCGCCCCGCGCATGAGCGAATTGCCAACAAGCTAAGCCAAAACAATAACAGGAAGATGAAAAAATTTGAACTTATATCGAAGATTGTCGAGTACATTGCCCTCATCGTGGGCGTGGTGCTCGTCATCGCCAGCTTCACCAACACCGCGGCCGACGCGGTAGTTGACGGCTCGGCCACCGACATGGCCATTGTCTGGACTTGCATACTGCTTGGTCTGGGCATCGTCTTGGCTGTCGCCTCCGAGTGCATCTCCGCAGCTTCCGACACCAAGAGCCTCATCAAGGCCGTCGTGGCGGTTGTCGCTGCAGTCGTCGTCATCGGCATTTTCTGGGCTCTCAGTGACGACACCCCTCTCAACCTCATAGGCTACGAGGGCACTCAGAACGAGGGCAACTGGCTCAAGGTTGCAGACACCAGCCTCTTCACCCTCTATTTGTGCCTCGGCGGCGCCATCGTCACGATTGCCGTCACCGAAATCTACCAGCTTTTCAAGTAAGGGCTGAAAGCCGCGCAAGCTGGCGGCCCTAGCGGGTTGCCGGCAGGGGCGGCGAGGCAAGTGTTGTTAACCTAGTAAGAGTTTTAAACTATGGGCAATAAGAAAGAGACACCGGACGTCAACGCGAGCTCCACTGCGGACATCGCGTTCCTCCTTCTCGTCTTCTTCCTCATATCGTCAACTATGACCTCCGACTTCGGTCTTGGCCGTATGTTGCCTCCTATTGCTCCGCCCAACCAGACCGACGCGCCCATCATCAAGGAGCGCAACGTCTTCACCGTGCAGCTGAACTACAAGAACCAGCTGCTCGTCAGGGGCGAATGGATGGAGAACGTAAGCCAGCTGAAGAACAAGGCCAAGGAGTTCATTGAGAACAAGTACAACGACCCCACGATGCCAGAAAAGACGGAGACCGACGTCCCCTACTTTGGCAAAGTGATGGTGTCGAAGGGCATCATTTCTCTCCAGAACGACCGCGGCAGCCAGTATCAGGCCTACCTTGAGGTTCAGAACGAGCTTCAGGCAGCCTACAACGAGCTGCGCGACGAGCTGGCGAAGAAAAAGTTCGGCAAGAGCTTCGACGACTGCGAGGAAGATGAGCAGAGCGCCATCAAGAAAATCTACCCTCAGAAGATTTCCGAGGCAGAACCTAAAAACTACAAGAAGTAATGGCAGTCATCAGAAAAAGCAAGAAAAAAGGGCAGTTCAAGGTCAACACCTCTTCGCTTCCTGACATCGTGTTCATGCTTCTGTTCTTCTTCATGGTCGCATCGAACATGAAGGAGGTGACGCTGATTGTCAAGGTTAAACTGCCTGAGGCCACCGAGGTGACGAAGCTGGAGCAAAAGTCGCTCGTCAGCTACATCTATGTCGGCAAGCCGGCTCAGGCAAAAAAGTACGGCACCGAGCCTCGCATCCAGCTGAATGACTCGTTCGCGACTGTCGATGACATCGAGAACTACATCCTTCAGGAGCGCGAGGGTCAGAAGGAGTCCGATCGTCCCAAGATGACGGTCTCCATCAAGGCCGACTCCGACATCCAGATGGGCACCATAACTGACATCAAGCAGGCCCTACGCAAGGCGCAGGCATTGAAGATCAGCTACGCTGCCCGCAAAAAATAAAAGGTAAATAGCAAATAGTACCAAGCAATGCGAGAGCGCCACGCCCCTGTCCAGGGCGTGGCGTTTTTTGATTACAAAAAGAGCTATCTTTGCGCAGACACAAACAGGTATGATGGGTTCAGCTGACAATAAACAGTTTGCGCCGTCGCTTTTTAAGTATAGCCGGCAGCAGACCGCCGCGATTCGCATTGGCAACCTGTCGATGGGTGGCGACGCCCCCATCCGCGTGCAGTCAATGACGACGACCGACACCAACGACATAGAAGCATCGGTGGAGCAGTGCTTGCGCATTGTGGCCGCGGGCGGCGAGATTGTGCGCCTGACCACGCAAGGCGAGCGCGAGGCCCGCAGCATAGGTCTGGTGGCACAAGAGTTGCGCGACAAAGGGCGCACGGTGCCTCTCGTGGCCGATGTGCATTTCAACCCCAATGCGGCCATCACGGCGGCGGCGCTTGTTGAGGCGGTGAGGATAAACCCAGGAAACTATACGGGCGAGGCCAAACGCTTCAACAAAGATGCCGATAAGATGACTGACGCGGAGTGGCACGGCCTCATTTTGCAGAAGTTGCGCCCATTGGTGGACGCTTGCAAGGCTCACGGCACGGCGTTGCGCATTGGCGTGAATCACGGGTCGCTCTCCGACAGGATAATGGCCAAGTATGGAGACACGCCACAAGGCATGGTGGCATCTTGCACAGAATATATTGACGCTCTAGAAGAGCTTGACTTCCACGACATTGCCATAAGCATCAAGAGCAGCAACACACGTGTCATGGTGGAGACAGTGAGGCTCTTGGCCGCCACGTTGAGGCGGCGCGGCACCGTGTATCCGTTGCATCTTGGCGTGACGGAGGCTGGCAGCGATGCAGAGGGACGCATAAAATCGGCCGCAGGCATAGGCGCATTGCTAAATGACGGGCTTGGAGACACCATCAGAGTGTCCCTCACCGAAGCCCCAGAGGCTGAGATTCCCGTGGCCAAAGCACTCGTGAGGCACTGCGCCAAACTGCAAGACGCTCAAGGCGTGAGGGAGGTCTCCACATCGAGCTACTCGCCCTTCGCCTATCAGAGGAGAGCGTCTCGCGCCGTGGCCAACATAGGCGGAGACAACGCTCCCATGATAATGACGCTTGGCCACGCCCCCACAGAGCAAGACTGGACGGTGGCCACAGACTGCGGGTCAGCCTGCAACGCCTCTGCGGGCGAGCGCAAAATACTGTCTCTGCATAAGGCCGAGACGGCGCCAGATCAAGAAATATTTATCCGCCTGACACTGAGCGAACTCATGGCACAAGACGATACGGCCCTGCGCCGCGGCAACGTCATAGTCTTGGGAGAGTGCGAGACGGGGAACACGCAAGCGGAGATGCGCGCCTTGTCACTAGAACTTACAAACAGGGGCATTGAAGCACCTTTCGTGCCCACATACAGTTCAAAGGAGGCCAATGCTGACGCCATCCAACTAGAGATGGCCGCGGACCTTGGCGGTCTTCTTATTGACGGGTTGGCAGACGGCATCTGCGTCATTGCGCCCAACGCCATCCCAGCCGATGTGTCGGATGCCGCGGACATCTTGCTGCAAGCCACCCGCGCCAGGTTCAGCCGCACGGAGTTCATCTCGTGCCCTGGCTGCGGACGCACCCTGTATGACATACAGGAGACTGTCGGGCACATAAAAGAGCAGTTTGGCCACCTGCGAGGCCTCAAAATTGGCGTGATGGGCTGCATAGTGAACGGCATAGGCGAGATGGCGGACGCCGACTACGGCTATGTGGGCGCGGGCCGAGGCAAAATATCGCTCTACCGAGGCAAAGAGGTGATCAAGAGGTCAATAGACCAAAGCGAGGCCTTAGACATTCTCAAACAGATAATTAAGGCCGACGGCCGATGGGTGGAGCCACAAAAATAGACGCATATAAGGACGGAATTCTTGCCAATTTGCGCAAAAATTGCTAAAATTGGAAGTTGAAAACCAATAGCTTAAAATGAGGAAACTTCTCTGTGCGCTTACGGGCCTCGCGTCGTTGTTCGGCCTTGCGCAGAACATAAATGCCGAGGAACTCGTCATAAAGGGAACATACCAAGGGGAGAACATATATGTGAAGAACCCGTTTGCGCCGTCGGGTGTGGGCTTTTGCGCCTATGAGGTCACGGTCAACGGCATGATCACAACCGACGAGATAAACTCCAGCGCTTTTGAGATAGACCTCTCAGTATATGGATTCTCGGTGGGCGATGAGGTGAACGTGGTGATCCGGTATAAGGACGATTGCACCCCCATGGTGCTCAACGCCACCGCCTTGCAGGTGCAGAAACCAGCCAAGTTCGAGTCCATCTCAGTAAAAGACGGCGTGCTGCATTTCACCACCTCGGGTGAGACGGGGTCTCTGCCATTCATCGTGGAGCAGTTCCGTTGGAATAAATGGGTGAAAGTGGGCGAAGTGCGCGGCAAGGGCCATAATCAGGCCAATGAATATGACGTGAAAGTGCGCACCCACAGCGGCGCCAACAAGTTCAGGGTGCGCCAAACCACGGGCAACCGCAAAGTGCAATCCTACTCCAAAGAGGCCGTCACCATTGTGACCACCCCAAAGATTGAGTTCAAGGCCACTAGCAACGACATAACGTTTACGGGTGAGACAATGTATGAGGTCTATGACCAGTTTGGAGGCATAGTCTTCAAAGGCTACGGCTCCAACATCAACATTGCCACCCTGAGCAAAGGCAAATATTACCTCAACTACGACAATTCGCAGGGCGAGTTTATCAAGAGATAGCGCGATCTGAACTTCGCCTTGGGTCATTACGAGCGCAGGCGAAAGATGAAGCGCAAAAAATAAGGACGCACAGCGGCGAAGACGGAGTGTCGGGTTTGGCTGTGCGTCCGTTTATGTGTTAGTTAACTAATAAAGCAAGCGTCAGAAAATGAAAGGAATTGTCTTGGCCGGAGGCAGCGGCACGCGCCTCTACCCAATAACAAAAGGCGTGTCGAAGCAGTTGCTGCCAATCTACGACAAGCCGATGATATACTACCCG
Organism: uncultured Bacteroidales bacterium; assembly: GCA_934717675.1. Classification (GTDB taxonomy): domain Bacteria; phylum Bacteroidota; class Bacteroidia; order Bacteroidales; family Marinilabiliaceae; genus W3P20-009. Next base: position 3,613 of record CAKUYZ010000005.1, on the reverse strand, counting down.
CTCTCCACCCTCATGTTGGCGGGAATACGCGACATCCTCATCATCTCCACCCCCGCAGATTTGCCCGGGTTCCGCCGCCTGCTTGGCACGGGTGCGGACTATGGCGTGAACCTCACGTATGCCGAGCAGCCTAGCCCTGACGGATTGGCGCAGGCCTTCATCATTGGCCGCGACTTCATTGGCAATGACACCGTGTGCCTGGTGTTGGGAGACAACATCTTCTTTGGCCAAAGCTTCGACCAGATGCTGCGGAAATCGATAGAAGCAGCTGAGAAACGCGGAGAGGCCTCAATCTACGGCTATTGGGTGGCCGACCCGGAGCGTTATGGCGTGGCCGAATTTGACCAGAGCGGCAAAGTGGTGAGCATTGAGGAGAAACCGGCTAAGCCTAAGTCGAACTATGCCGTGGTGGGGCTATACTTCTACCCCAACAGCGTGGTGGACATCGCAGCAAACCTCAAGCCATCGGCCCGCGGCGAATTGGAGATAACATCGGTCAACCAAACATATTTGGAGCAAGGCAACTTGAGCTTGCAAAAGCTTGGGCGAGGCTTCGCCTGGCTGGACACAGGCACTCACGAGAGCCTCTCCGAGGCCTCCACTTTCATTGAGGTGGTGGAGAAGAGGCAAGGGCTCAAAGTGGCTTGCCTAGAGGAGATTGCATACAGGCAGGGTTGGATTGACCGCCAGACTCTCCTGCGCCAAGCAGAGCCAATGAAGAAAAACGACTACGGCAAATACCTCATCAGGCTAGCCGAGGAAAATGCGTAATACTATATCGGATGGAAGTAATAAAGACGGCCCTGGAGGGTGTCGTCATCATTGAGCCTAAAATATTTGGCGACGCGCGGGGCTATTTCTTTGAGTCTTATTCGCAGCGCGACTTCAACGCCAAGGTGCGGCACATAGACTTTGTGCAAGACAATGAGAGTTTCTCAAGCTATGGCGTGGTGCGCGGCCTGCACTTTCAGAGAGGCGAGAAGTCGCAGAGCAAGCTTGTGAGAGTGATATGCGGCACGGTGCTCGACGTGGCCGTGGACGTGCGCCGCGGCAGCCCCACTTTCGGTCAACACGTGGCTGTTGAGCTGTCGGGCGAGAACCACAGGCAGCTCTTCATCCCGCGAGGATTCGCTCACGGATTTGCCGTGCTGAGCGAGACAGCACTCTTCCAATATAAGTGCGACAACCTCTACGCCCCTGAGAGCGAGGGCGCCATTGCTTTTGACGACCCTGCGCTGGGCATAGACTGGCGCATCCCGTCTGACAAAATTTTGCTCTCGGACAAAGACCGCAAGCACAAACGGCTTGCCGAGGCAGAAGGATTGTTTGACTACAACACGGACCTCTACTCTAAGTAGCGAATGAGACAAAAAGGAGAAAGACGGCGGGCACTCGTCTTTGGAGCCACAGGAATGCTCGGCCAAACCGTGATGGAGCAAGGGGTTGCAGAGCCATTCTCAAACTCATTGGAGATGATGGGTCTGGGTTCCGCCAACTGCGACTTGACAAACAGCGAAGCCGTGGCAGAAACCATAAGCAAGTATAAGCCAGACGTGATAATCAACTGCGCGGCATACACGGCGGTGGACGCCGCTGAGGACAATGAAGAGGCCACCGACAAACTGAACCATCTGGCCCCAAAATTCTTGGCTCAAGCCGCCAAAGAGACCGGCGCAGTGCTGATTCACGTCTCCACGGACTATGTGTTTGACGGCACCGCCCATAGCCCCTACAAGGAGACAGACCAGACCGCGCCACTGGGGGCTTACGGGCGTACCAAATTGGCGGGGGAAAGAGAGATTTTGGCAGCAGGGTGCGACAGTGTGATTGTCCGCACTCAATGGCTATATTCCCACAAGGCCAAGAACTTCTTCCTCACCATGCTGCGCCTCTTCAGCGAGCGCAAGGAACTCAACGTCGTGGCCGACCAGACAGGCTCGCCTACGCTTGCAGCCAATCTCGGACGGGCGCTGCTGCGCATTGCCACGCAATATGAGTCGGGGCGGAATATGGGCGGCATATATCACTTCGCAGATCAAGGCGAGTGCTCGTGGTATGACTTTGCCTCTGGCATTGCCATGTTGGCGGAGACAGAGTGCCGCCTCCACCCTATCTCAACGGATCAATATCCCACAAAAGCGCACCGCCCACACTACTCCACACTCTGCACTGACAAGATCTTCTCCGTCTTTGCCATAAACGACTGCAAAATGGGGTGGAGAAAAGCCACTAGGATGTGTTATGAGGCCTGGGCGGCCAAATAACCGACACTATGGACAGGAGCCACTATTGAGGTCTCCAACCAACTAGACAAAACAGCCGTGCCGTACTTTCTCAGAGTACGGCACGGCTGTTTTTTATCTCCTCCACGCACTATTTGCGTATAAAAAAGCACACTCAATCCCGCAAACAAAGAACCTACGACACCCACGGTGGAAAGGGAAAGCTAAGTTTGTAACCACAACAAAAAAGAGGCTCCGAATTTCTTCAGAACCCCTTGAGGTCGGTGGCGGATTCGAACCGCCGTGGACGGTTTTGCAGACCGTAGACTAAGCCACTCATCCAACCGACCATCTCTTTGTCTTGCTTAGCCGAGCCTTACCTCTTGCTTAGCGATGACAAAATTATAACTTTTTCTCTTCTTTGCAAAGCGCGGGGCCACTTTTTGTCGGCTTATTGTGCGGCATTTTGAGCCTTGCCGTCATCAGCACCCTTGGCATCGCTTAGCACAGCGCTCAAATCCTTGTGATAGAAGACCAAAAGCAGGAATATGCCAACACATATGGCGGAATCTGCAACATTGAAGACAGGGCGGAAAAACAAGAACGTCTGCCCGCCGACAAAAGGCACCCAATCTGGATATACACCCTCTATGAGCGGGAAATAGAGCATATCCACAACCCTGCCATGGAGCCAAGAGCCGTAGCCACCGTCGGCAGGAAGAAACTCCGCCACTTGACCCCACGACGAGCTGAAAACCACGCCATAGAACACCGAGTCGATGATGTTGCCCACAGCCCCAGCCAAGACAAGCGAAATGCACACCACAAGCCCTCGGCGGCCTTCTTCTCGGCAAAGACGCACGAGCCCCCAGCCTATGAAGCCTATGGCCGCCAAACGAAAAATGGACAAGGCCAACTTGCCCCAACTGGAGCCAGACAGCTCCATGCCGAACGCCATGCCATTATTCTCCACAAAATGAAGGCGGAACCAATCGCCCAGAACGCACACCTCCTCACCAAGAGCAAAGTGAGTCTTGACCCATATCTTAAAGAGCTGGTCCACGGCCAACACAGCCGCGATGACCGCTATGGCCACCTTTGAGTTGCTAGACATTTTGGCTTCTTTTGGACGGTCGGCGTCACGTCATTCCGCATTGGCGCACAGACACCCGCCCCCCCACCCGCGGGTGGAGATGTTAGTAGATCTATTACTTTGACGCTTTAAGGCTTAAGCCCCTATGGGCTATTCGCCGCGTCGTCCCTTTTGCTTGGCCTCGATGCTGAGAGTGGCGTGCGGCACGGCTCGCAGGCGCTCCTTTGGGATGAGCTTGCCCGTCTCGCGGCAAATGCCGTATGTCTTGTTCTCGATGCGGACAAGCGCGGCCTGGAGG
>CAKUYZ010000004.1 GCA_934717675.1 uncultured Bacteroidales bacterium | reverse complement strand
ACCCGGAGAGATTTTTTGACGGCGAGGTGGCGCTAGACGGCGTGGCCCCGTTCTCCGTGGTGCTGTCTACGCAAGACAAATACACGTTCGACACCGAGGGCTTTCACAAATTCACCAAGGCTAAGGCCACGGGCGCGGGTCTGGTGACGCTCTCGCAGGTGACAGACGCCAACCTCTGCCCCGCCTTGGCCGACGACCTCCGCGGAGCCATCAGCGTGACGGACCGCAAGCCGAGGCCTGAGTTCGCCACGGACACCATCGGGGCGGACAGCCCGCGAGTGGAGCTGAGCGTGACGCCGACCAACCCGCGAGACAGATTCGAGTGGGGGCTGATGCCACAGAGCATCGGGCTAGACGCCAGCATATCTGGCCTGGGCGAGGAGGCCACGGCACAATCTAACATGAACGGCCCCGTGGACTACTACGTTGTCGAGACCGACCTTGACGGGACGGAATGCGCCTCGGACACCGCGCGCCTGGTGGTACTCTTCTCCATGCCGCTGCGCTACCCCAACGGCTTCAGCCCCAACGGCGACGGCAAGAACGACAGACTGGTCATTGAGGGCCTGCCGCGGGAAAACAAGATAACCGTGGTGGACAGCCGCGGCAAGAAAGTGTTTGAGGCCAACAACTACCGCAACGACTGGCGGGCCGAGGGCGTGGAAGACGGCTACTACGTCTACATCTTCAAGGGCCGCGGCACCAAGACCGTCAAAGAGACCCTGGCAATAAAGAGAACAAAGTAGGCCGCACGGCAAAACACCAACGGAATGATCAAGACATTGAGAGCATTGGCCGCCACGGCCGCCCTTGCCGCCGCCACAGTCTCGGCATGGGGGCAAAACGAGCTTATAGTGTCGCAATATATGCACAACTATTTCGCCGTCAACCCCGCCTTTGCCGGCTCACGGGAGGGACTGAGCCTCTTCGGCGGCTTCCGCAAGCAGTGGGCCTCTATCGAGAGCAGCCCCACGAGCGCCATTTTGACGGCCAACACGCCCATGCGCCACGAGAAACTGACGGGCGGCCTGAGCATATATCACCAGGCCATCCACGAGAGCACCAACACGGGCGTCATGGCCACCGTGGGCTACCGCACCCGCGTGTGGCGGCGCGCCACGCTTGGCCTGGCCCTGCAGCCCGGCGTGGCCATACGCTCGCGCAACTGGGAGAAGGTGAGGACTATGGATGGGCAAGACGACGCCTTTGCAGAGAAAGAGACCAACGCGGCTCCGCTCCTGGGCGTGGGCGTGAGCCTGTATGGAGACAAATTCTTTGCCGGGATAAGCACCACGTCTCTGATTGTGACCGACGACTTTGAGCGCAAAGACACCAAGTTCGCCCCCGCCGACGCCACATATATGGCCTGTGGCGGCTATTGGTTTGACCTGGGGGCTGACGTGGCCCTGCAGCCATCGGTCTTGGCAGACTACTGCAAGAAAACCGACGCCGCGGCCACGCTGAGCGTCAGCGCCATATGGAGGGAGAAAGTGTGGCTGACCCTGGCCGGCCGCACCACGAAAGACGCCACCATTGGCGCGGCATATAAGCCAAACCCGCAGCTGAAGGTGGCGTATAGCTACACCATGAGCCTCGGCCCGCTCAACGGATATGAGAGCGGCTCTCACGAGATTACGCTCCAATACGACCTGATATACAAGATCAAGGCCGTCGGCCCCAGATTCTACTAAAGAGACCTCCCATGAACACCAAAAGCCTCATCATGACGCTCCTGTCCGCGGCCGCATGGCTCACGCCGACAGCCACGAGCGCGCAGGAGATTGAGATAGAGCCGCTAGACCTCGCGCCAGGCGCGCAGGCCATATATCCCGCGCTTCGCGACTCCACGCTCTATTTCGCCAGCAACAGGAAATGGGACATCAGAAAGACGTTCTTTGACCAGCGAGGCCAGCACCCATACCAGCTCTTCCGGGTCGAGGTGAAAGACCGCAAGCCCGCGGGACGCGTGAGGCCATATCTCGGCAACGCCGACAAGCCGTTCAACATGGTGTCGGTCTGCTTCGACCCCGACGGCTCGGCCTACGTGAGCCAAAACAATATGGACGCGGAAGGCCTGCGCGGCGCGCCGCTCAGCATCTGCCGCTACGACAGCGACAGCCACAAGGCCAAGGGCCGCCCCGTGGAGTCGCTCCCTGCCAAAGCCAGTTGCGGGATGCCGTCAATCTCGGCAGACGGGCAGCTGATGGTCTTCGCCTCAGACAAACTGGGCGGCGAGGGGCGCGTGGATCTATACTACTGCGTCAAGACCCCCGCGGGGTGGAGCCAGCCGTGCAATATGGGGCCCGAAGTGAACACGCCGGGCGTGGAGACGGCGCCATACATCCACCCGTCGGGCAAGATATTCTTCTCCACCGACGGGCGCGAAGACAGCCAGGGGCTGGACATATACTACACCTACCGCTCCGACGACGGCACTTTCGCCACGCCGCAGAAATTTGACGACGCGCTGAACAGCCTTCGCGACGATTACGGCCTCTGGTATAGCGACGACGAGAAGTGGGGCTACCTGACATCTAACCGCGACGGCGGCGACCGCATATATTACTTCCGCCGCACGTTCCCCACCTTCGCCCAATGTGACTCTTTGCAAAAGCCGGAGTTGTGCTACACACTCTACGAGGCCTCCGCCGAGAACTATGACACCACAACGTTCCAATGCAAATGGACCTTCGGCGACGGGCAAAACGCCATGGGCGTGGAGGTTGACCACTGCTACGAAGACTTCGGCACATACCAGATAGAGTTGAGCGTCCTTGACAAGACATCGGGCGAGGAGATGTTCTCCCTGGCGCAATATGAGCTGGACATAACCAAGCCGGAGCAGGTGGACATTGAGGTGCCGAAGCGCATAGCGGCGGGCGAGGCCGTCACCTTCGCGGCCAGCGCCGACGGCATCCCGGGCTTCCGCCCAAGCGAGTTCTACTGGGACATGGGCAACGGCGACAAGGTGAAAGGCCAACGCGCCACGACGGTTTTCGCCCGCAAGGGGACGTATAGGGTCGAGTGTGGCACGATTGATGCAAGGAACGAGAACGAGCGCAGGTGCACATGGGTGGAGGTGACCGTGGAATGAGCCCCTCATACGGCAAAGCGCAAGCCCAAACTGAAAAATAAAGACAAAGAAAAGACAAAATGAATATCAAAAGACTGCTGTTCTTGGCAGCGGGGCTGGCGGGGCTGGTGGCCGCCAAAGCCCAGCCCGTGCCGGGCGCAGACGAGAACATCCCGTTCCTCATGACATTTGGCAAAGACAGCCAGACGGAGTGGGGGGACGACAACTTCGTCCAGATTATATTCTTCTCCATCCCGTCTGACTGCACCACGCCCATCTACATCAGGGTCTTCGACCCAGACTGTGGCGGCAAGAATGACGAGGTGAGAGGCGACTGGAACACGAAGACGCGCTTCTCCGTATACGGCGGCAAGGAGTCCTGCTCCAACAAAGACGCGCAGAAGAGCAACGTCAAAGGCAAATTTAAGAGCGGCACCATGCTGGCCACCAAGACCTTTGGCCCTGACGCCAAATATGACGACAAGTGGTACACCTTCGGGCCCTTCAACCCGTCGGAAGGAGAAGACCTGCCGGAGTTTGGAGGGCGCACGTTCAAACTGGTCATTGAGGGCGTGGCGGGGGACGACGGCAACATGTACCGCCTCTTCCTGAGCCGCAAGCAAGATGACAACATCAAGGTGGACGGGGCGTTCGCCTACTACTTCAAATACAAATTCCGAATGCATGACTCGGCCTCCGAGGTGTCGCATATCTACCCGTATATTGACGACAAGACAATCTCACTGAAACAGAGCAACTTTGACTGGGACTCTGACGGAATGCTGCGAATAATATCCGTGGCGAAGAACGGCGAGATGATGAAAGTGAGCGGCAACAACGAGTGGGTCACCAGCACACACAAGGTGGTGGCCGAGGAGAAGAACACATCTTGGGACATCCAGATGATCAAGTTCAAAAACAAGCCACTGAAGAACAACAACGTGGTGATATTCCTCGAAAACCAATATGGCGAGCTGATGCCGTTCTACAGCGTGCCGATTGGCGGAATCCCTAAATACAAATACTCCATAGGCATCAAGCCCAAGCACTAGGCGCAAGCCCACCCGAAAACCACAAGTCAGCACCCCACGCGCAGCCACCACACGGCCAAGCGGGGGGCGCTGGCTGGGTGGTATACTAGAGAATCCGGAAAAACAAACAGAGAATAAGAAATGAGAAGAGCCGTCGCGGCACTGCTGGCCACATTCTGCCTGGCGCAAGCCGCCCTGGCGCAGAACTTCAACCTCTCGAAGTTCACCAACGCGCAGGGCCTGCCACAGAACTACATATACAGCCTCGTCCAAGACAACAGCGGGTTTGTCTGGGTGGGCATGGCCGAGGGCCTGTCTCGCTACGACGGCCTCCACTTCACCAACTACACCACGCGAGACTCGCTGTCGGACAACTACATATCCAAAATGATAATAGACACCGACGGCTACCTGTGGTGCGGGCACGGCAACGGCACGTTCACGTATAACAACGGCCGCAAATTCATCAAAGTGCCGGCGCGGGACGACATGACGGCCCCAATCAAAGATATGTGCCTAGACGACCGCGGCAACATATGGGCCGTGGAGCAAAACATGGGCATCGTCAAGATTGACCCCGAGCACAAGATGACGACCTTTTTTGACGAGGATCTGTTCGGCAGCCGCATGTACACCTCAATATGCGCCGTCAACTCCATGGTCTTGCTAGTGGGCACGACCGACGGCCTCCTGATGGTGAGGGTGGACACCGACGGCAACTTGAGCGCACCGGAAGAGATAACGGACATCCCCGCCACAACAGTCACGCGCATCGCGCCCACACGCGGCGGGGCGAACTACTGGATTTGTCAAGACGACGGCAGCATCTATCGCTACTCGCCCACCAACGGGGCGCGCCTGCTGAGCCAGTGCAACAGGGTGTGCTCCGGCGGTCACGTGGCCACCTATGACATCCGCGCCATATATGAAGACGAGAGCGGGAACCTGTATCTGGGCACGTGGGGCGACGGCGTGAAAGAGTGGGAGCGCAGGCCCGAGACAGACGACTACGTGGAGGCCCTGACGCTCAATGACGAGAACGGGCTGGGCAACAACTACGTGGCGGACATCATGGTGGACCGCGAGGGAATATTCTGGTTCGCCACCTATGGCGCGGGGGTCGTGGCGTGGATCAATAACTACTTCGCCCAATATAACATGAGCGACATCGGCCTGGTCAAGGCCAAGGTCTACTCCACCTGCCTCGACGGCGAAAGGCTGTGGCTGGGCCTGAATGACGGCATCATAAACATGGACACCAAGTGCATGTCCAACTTCGAGTTCTATGACAAGAGCTTCGGCCTGCCCGAGAAGGTGGACATCACGAGCATCCTCTTCCACCGCAAGAGCCACACGCAATATGTGGGCACGCGCGGGCGCGGCATCTACGTCCGGCACGATGGCGACATGCGCTACCGCCCGCTAGACCAGTCGGGCGCGCAGAGGAGCCAACTCACCATAAACGACATGGCGGCAGATGACACGTGCCTCTACGTGGCCACGGCCGGCGGCCTGGTGACATATAACATGGCCAACGGGCGCTTCCGCTCCTACACCACCGCGGACGGCTTGCCGCACAACAACATCAACTTTGTGCACCTCGACCCCGACGGGCAGCTGTGGCTGGGTCCCAAAGACAGCGGCATTGCCATGCTCTATGGCTCCGACACGTTCGACGTGCACCGCCTGGCCGACGTGCCGGTGGACGTGGCCGGCATGGCGTGCGATGAACGCGGCCGCTTCTGGCTAGCCACGGTGAACAACGGAATCTTGTGCACGAGCAACGACTCCGTGGTCTCCATAACCACGGCGGACGGGCTTGAGAAGAACTACTGCTACGGCCTGGCCAAAGACGGCAACGGCCACATCTGGGTGTGCCACCAGCCCGGCCTGAGTTGCATAGACCTGGCCAACGGCAACATGAGGACCTTCGGGCCGGCCAACGGCATGGGCTATGAGTTCACGGGCGTGGAGGCCGTGGAGGGTGGCGACCTGTGGTTCTCATCGACGCAGGGCGTGGTGCACTACATCAACGCCTATGACAAGCGCAACGTCGTGGCCCCGATAATGAACCTGACGGGTGTGACCGTATCGGGCCGCAAACAAGACATTCATGACGACATCGACCTGGCATACCCCTATGGCGGCGACCCCGACAAGCTGGAGTTTGAGTTTGTGGGCATCTGCATGAAAGACCAGGCCAACGTCACTTATGAATATTGGATGCAGCGCAAGGGCGAGGAGTCCACACCGCGCTGGATGCCGCTCGGCACGCAGAACCACAAAGAGTTTGACTACGTGCCAGACGGCGACTACGTGCTGAACATAAGGGCGTTCAACAGCTCGGGCATAGTGAGCCAGAGGCCGCTGCGCATATCCATCCACGTTGACAAGCCGTTCTGGAAAATGGCGTGGTTTCCCATAGCCTCGGTGGTGGTGCTGCTCCTCGGCGTGCGATCCTTCGCCAAATGGAGAGAGCGCAAGCTTATGGAGAGGCAGCAGGAGCTAGAGGCCGAAGTGGCGCGCCAGACCAAAGAGATAAACGAGAAGAAAAACGAGATTGAGCGCAAGAACAAGGACATAACGGGCAGCATAACCTACGCCAACCGAATCCAGACGGCCGTGCTGCCATCGCGCACAAGTCTGAAAGACTTGCCCTTTGCCGACTCGTTCCTCATCTTCCGCCCGCGAGACATTGTGAGCGGAGACTTCTACTGGTTCAACATGTATGGCGACCACGCCCTCATCTGCTGCGGCGACTGCACGGGGCATGGCGTGCCTGGCGCGTTCATGACCCTTATCGGGACAACCATCCTCAACGAGGCCACGCGCGAGCCGGAGCTTCGCCACCCCGCAAAACTGCTAGAGAGGCTGGACAAAGAGGTGAAGCAGACCCTTAACAAGAACCAGGCCGTGGAGACGCGAGACGGCATGGACTGCAGCATAATTGACGTGGACATGGCCACGGGCATCATGATCTCGGCAGCGGCCAAGAGACCCACTTTCGTGGTGCGCAAGGGGATTCTCAGCACCATCAAGGGCACGCGCCGCGCCATTGGCGACGTGTGGAATGACAACGAGTTTGTCGAGACCACCACGCAGTTGCAAGACGGCGACTGCATATACATGTGCTCCGACGGCTACACCGACCAGCTGGGCCAAGACCCCGCCAAAGACGAGCCAGGCTCCAACGGGCAAATTAATGAGGAGGACGCCATAAAATTCTCCACCAAGAGGTTTACAGCCATGCTGGAGGAGATTGCCGACGAGCCTATGGAAGATCAGATGCGCCACCTGAACGAGACCTACGACGCCTGGCGGCATAACCTTGGGGCTGTGGACGACGTGATTGTGATGGGTCTGCGCTTCCGCGCCAAGGCTAAATGACGTATAACAGGCGTGGGGGCGCTGACGTTATGGCGGCACGTGGCCGAGGGGCTGCAAGCGTTGGCCTCGCCACGGACGTGCGCGGCTTGCGGCGGCGGGCTTGGCGGCGGCGAGGTGGCGTTGTGCAGGTGTTGCCTGGGCAAGTTGCCGCGCACGGGGTTTGAGGCTTGGCCGCAGAACCCTATGAAAGACCGTATGGACGGCCGCGTGGAGCTGATCTCGGCCTCGGCGGCGTTCTTCTTCCACAAAGACGAGACCTTGCGCCGCCTCATCCACTCATTTAAATACGGGGGGTGCCGCCACGTGGCGTGGGAACTGGGACGTGAAATGGGGCGGCAGGCCGCGGCCGCAGGACTGAACGAGGCGTATGACCACATAATCCCCGTGCCACTGCACCCCGCGCGCGAACGCATGCGCGGCTACAACCAAAGCCTGCTATTGGCCAGCGGCATGGCCTCCGCCACGGGGCTATCAGTCCGTCAAGACATCCTACGCCGACAAGACGCCTCCGGAACTCAGACGCGCCTCAACGCCGAGGAGCGATATGTCAACTCAAAAGGGACGTTCGCCCTCACCGCCCATGCGCAAGAACTGGAGGGGCGCAGGCTGCTGCTGATTGACGACGTCTTCACCACGGGAGCCACGGCCGAGGCGTGCCTGGCGGCCCTGCGAGAGATAAAAGGCGCAAGGCTGGGCGTGGCCACGCTTGGCTACGCCGCCAACTGACGTGCCCGCTCAAAATGCGGTGCTATATGATTTGAGCTCCTTTTTGAGTTCAGCGTGCCGCCCGCCAAGCATGCCGTCTAGCAAAGAGTAGAACTCCTTGCCGTGGTCCATATGTTCCGTATGAGCAAGCTCGTGGAGTATGACCATATCTATGAGCCTGTCTGGCAACCTCATAAGCTGAATATTGAGGCATATCCGGCCCTCCGACGAGCAGCTTCCCCACTGCGACCTCATATCGCGCACTGCCACATGAGAATATTTCAGTCCGTGAGCCGCGGCGAGTTGCGCCATGCGCGCGGGCAGATATTGGCGCGCCTCATCCCTCATGGCCGCCACGATGGCCTTGCGCGCCACCTGCTGCACGCGGTCTGAGGCAGGATCCACATCGGGCGGGTATATCACGTTGACAGCCCCAGGGCCAATGCGCGCAAAGACGCTCCCGTCTGTTGACACGGGCGACATCAGCAAAACATGGCCACGGGTGGAGAAAGATGACGACGGGAGCAAGACGCCCGCCCGGCCGGGCCTCGAGGTCTCACGCCGCAAAGCTCGGTCAATGAAGTCGGTATGCCCCTTTACAAAATCCTCCACCACCGAGGCCGGCACAAACGGCGGCGATGACACGCGGACTGCGCCGTCGGCATCAACACGCATACGCAACCTGGTTCCGCGGGTGCTGACACAGACCTCTATGTCGCCATATGGTGGCAATGGGAATGTATATTTCAATGTGACAAGACGTTTTTTTCACATGGTCAGCCCTGCCGGGCTAACCCGCCCCAAATATATGCAAAAAGGAGCAAGGCCGGCCACATCGGGAACGCAGGCAAGGCACGCGTCAAGAGGCGCATAGTGGCCAAAAGGGCTATCCCGTAAGTCATTATTGCTTAAATTTGCCGCATGAACGATTTCTTCAACATAATATCCGGCACAGAGAATGCCGACAGCACTTTCACGTATACGCTGACCATCAATGCGGCGCACAGCATCTTTAGCGGCCACTTCCCCGGCAAGCCCGTGGTGCCTGGCGTCATGACGCTCATGATGACGCGCCGCTGCGCCGAGCAGGCCAAAGGGCTTGGAAGCACGCGCATCGCCGCGGTGAAAGACGCCAAATACATCGCCCCGATCACGCCAGACGGGCGCAAGGTGGTGATTAACTTCAGCATAGACGAGGCCCTGAACGTCAAGGCCGAGGTGAAGGCCGACGACGGCACCGAGTATACCAAAATCCGCATGACGCTCATCACGGAAGACTAAGTGACGGCCCAACAAACGCCCAAAAACTGAAGCAATGGCCCCAGAAGAGTGCAGGCTCACAGCCAGACAGTTGGGCTGCGCCCTCGTCATCCCGACATATAACAATGGCGGGACGGTGGCGCGCGTGGTAGCCGAGGCTGCACAGTGGTGCGCCGACGTGATTGTGGTGAACGACGGCTCGACAGACAACACGGCCAACGAACTTGCCCATGTGCCAGATGGCGTGGAGGTGACAGGCTATGCCGATGGCAAGAACCGCGGCAAGGGCCACGCGCTGATAAAAGGTCTCCGCCGCGCCGCGGAACGAGGCTTCCGTTACGCCCTGACGATGGACGCCGACGGGCAACACTACGCCGCCGACGCCGGCGCCCTGCTACGGGAGGAGGAGACCCACCCCGGCTCCTTCATCATTGGCGCGCGCAACATTGAGGCCGACGGCATGCCGCAGAAGAACACCTTCGCCAACAAATTTTCCAACTTCTGGTTTCGCCTTTTCACCCTAGTCCGCCTCTCCGACACGCAGAGCGGCTTCCGCCTCTACCCGCTCGAGGCCATGAGGGGGATGCGTTTTTTCACGCCGCGCTATGAGTTTGAGGTGGAGGTGGCCGTACGGTTGGCGTGGCGCGGCGTGCGCGTGGTCAACGTGCCGATTCGCGTGGCCTACCCGCCCGACAGGGTGAGCCACTTCCGCCCGGGGCCGGACTTTTTGCGCATCAGCGCACTGAACACCGTCTTGCTGCTCGTGGCCGTCTTGTGGTTCTATCCCGTTCGTTCCTGGCGTTGGCTGCGGAGCGGCGAGTGGCGGGCCTTCTTGAGCCGCAACCTGCTGCACAGCGGCGAGAGCGCGGAGCGGCTGGCCTGTGGCGTGGCGCTGGGCGCGGCCATGTCCGTCATGCCGATATGGGGATTCCAGACTGTGACGGCCATAGGCCTGGCTCACATCTTGAGGCTCAACAAGATAGTTGTCGGGGCGTTTGCCAACATCAGCCTGCCGCCGCTCATCCCCCTCATTGTCTACGGAGCGTTGCACCTGGGCGGGTTTCTGCTTGGGCACGAAGTGAGCCTGTCTTTGACCGAGGCCACGGCCGAGAGCGTAGGCGAGTCGGTGACGGACTACGCCGTCGGCTCCGCCGCCTTGGGCGTGCTGCTGGGCGTGACCGCGTGGCCCGTGGCGTGGGGGCTAATCCGCATTTTCCGCAAGTGAACAGTTTTTTCCTCTCCATATTCTCATGGCTCGGCGCGAGCAAGGCTCGGCTGTGGGGCGTGATGGCCGTCACGGTAGCGGCGTTGACCGTATGCGCCTCACGGCTAACGATATCTGAAGACATTAAGGACTTCTTCCCTAAGTCCGACGCCGAGACGCTGCACGTGCTGGGCAACCTGAAAGCGATGGAGAAGCTGACGTTCATCTTCCAGATGGCGGACAGCGCGGCCGAGGCCGACGACGGGAGGCTGATTGACGCGGCCGAGAGCCTAGCCTCGCGGCTGGACACGGCTCTGCGCGGGGCGGGCAAGGTGAGCCTCTATTGGGGCGAGGAGCGCACCGACTCACTCTTTGGCTACGTCTACCGCCACTTGCCCATCCTGCTCACGCCACGAGACTACGCAGCCCTAGACTCCGCCTTCACGCCAGACGGCATGACACGCCGACTGGAAACCGCGAGGGCGGCACTGCTCTCGCCCGCGGGGACGGCTCTGGCACCACTGCTGAGCCGCGACCCGCTACTGCTGAGCCTGCCCGTGTTGGAGAGGCTGAAACAGACCGAGGTGGCCAAAGGGCTGGAGATGCAAGACGGCTACCTGTTCACCACCGACGGCCGGCGGCTGCTCATGTTTGTTGACCTCGCGTCCGACTTTCTCAAGACGGCGGACAACGAGTGGCTGGCCACGGAGGTGTATGACGCCATTGGGCGACAACGCGCCCTGACACCAGACGTGGAGACGCTGGTCTATGGCGCGCCACTGGTGGCCGTATCCAACTCGGCGCGCGTCAAGGCCGATGAGGTGCTGACGCTCTCCATATCGCTCTCCGTGCTGACTGTGGTGATGCTGCTTGTGTTTCGCAGCGCGCGAGCCGTGGCTTTGCTCATTGTGCCAGTCGCCTTCGGCGCCTTGTTCGCCATGGGCGTCACGGCCATGCTGGGCGTGAGCCTGTCGCAGATGGCCGTAGGCGCAGGCGCCACCATCTTGGGACTCGCCCTGAGCTACTCCATCCACATGATGACCCACGGCCTCCACGCCACCTCTGTGCGCCAGCTCATTGAAGAGATGGCGTGGCCCATGACCGTTGGCAGCGTCACCACCATAGGGGCGTTTCTGGCCTTGCTTTTCACGGGCTCCACGGTGCTGCGCCATCTGGGTCTCTTCGCCTCGCTCACGCTGGTGGGCACGCTGCTTTTCTGCCTCATCTTCCTGCCCCACCTCATGACCACGGGCAAAGGCCGCGAAGGCCGCAGCCTGCGGCTTGTGGAATGCGTGGCGGGCTATGACTACTCTCGCAACAAATGGCTCATTGGCGGGCTGTGCGTCACATTCGTCGTCACGTTGTTTTTCTTCACCGACGTGCGTTTCAACCCCGACATGTCGGCACTGAACTACACGGGCGACACCCGCCTCAGTCGCTCGCTGCGCGCCATGGAGGAGGCCCTGGAGATTGGCGGACATCGCAGCACCGTGGTGGTGACGGGGGCCTCGGCGGCCGAGCTGGCCTCTAACGCCCGGCGCTTTGAGCACGAGGCGTCCGGCACGCCAGGCCTGCACTCCGCCACGTCGGTCGCGAGCGGCTTCTTGCCCACGCCAGACGAGGCAAAGGAGCGCGCCGCCATGTGGGACTCCATCTTCACCCCAAGCCGCATCGGGGTCGTCTTGAAAGCCGTGGAGGCCGAGGGCGGGCGGCTGGGCTTCGATCCGACCGCCCTAAGCGGGCTGCGGGCCTTGCTTGAAGGTCGGGGCGGACGAGAGGCAGTAGGTGACACCGAGATTAAAGGGTCGCAGATGTTCGCGGACTGGGTGTCGGCCTCCGACTCGCTGCTTATGCTATATTATAACGTGGAGACCGACACGGAGAGTCGCGACAATGTCTTCACCTCGCTCGCCGAAATTCCCCACACCGTGCTGACCGACATGGGCTACTACTCACGGCAGATGGCCCGGCAGATGGTGGACGACTTCAACTGGCTGCTGCTGCTCAGCTCGTTCATCGTGGCAGCGGCACTCATTGCGTCATATGGCCGCGTTGAGCTGTTCCTGCTCACGTTCACGCCCATGTGCGTGAGCTGGGTCATCATATTGGGGCTCATGGCCATCTTCGGCGTGGAGTTCAACGTGGTGAACATCATTCTCTCCACTTTCATCTTTGGCGTGGGAGACGATTACGCCATCTTCATAATGGACGGCCTCCAGGCCGGCTACTCGCGCGGGCAGAAGATCATGGCCAGCCACAAGACGGCCATAGTCCTCTCGGCCTTCGCGGCCATTGCGGGTCTAGGAGCGCAAGTGTTTGGGCGTCACCCGGCCGTGCATTCCCTGGGTCTCATCTCCATCTTTGGGCTCGTGGCCGTCATCGTCACCAGCTTCGTTGTCCAGCCGGTCTTGTTTCGCCTGCTCATCTCGGGCCCCGCGCGGCGTGGCGGCGTGCCATACACCCTGCCGAGCCTGCTGCGCGGCATCTGGGCCTACACCCTCTATGGCGTGACAGTCGGCATGGTGCTGCTAGCGGGGTTGGCATTGCGCGCCGCCGTCCACCCCGCCCGCAGGCGCAGGCGCGCCATGAGGGTTGCGGCGTGGCGCATGACGCGGCTCTATCTGGCAGTGTGCAGGGGCGTGGTGAGACTTGACGTGCCGAGAGGGTTGGCGGACGGCGAGCCATCGGTCATCGTGGCCAACCATCAGTCTTTTCTGGATATTTTGGCACTCATGGCGGCATCGCCGCGACTGGTGTTCGTGGTCAAGGGATGGGTGGCCCGCGTGCCGTTCCTCGGCCTCGTGACGCGTCAGCTCGGCTTCTTCAGCACCAACGGCGAGGGCGCGGAGGCCGTGGCGGAGGCCGTGGGTGAGGCCGTGGTGGACGGGTGTTCCGTGGTCATATTTCCCGAAGGCAGCCGTAGCGGGGACTGCCGAGTGAGGCGTTTTCACAAAGGGGCGGTCGCCCTGGCGGCACGGTTGGGGTTGCCCATTGTCCCCATAGCGTTCTATGGCCACGGCATGGCCGTCTCTAAACTGCAGCCACTCAACATTATGCGATGCCGCATGGCCACGCGGGTCTTGCCGGCCATACGTCTTTGCGGAGCGATTGGCGAAGCTGAGGTAAAGGAGATCACGCGCGGCCTGCAACACTCCATAGCGGAAGCCCTCTCGGAGTTGCGGCGAGACAACGACCACGACAACATTTTCTTCCGCGACATGCTGCTGCGCGGCTACGTCTTCCGCGGGCAAGAGGAATATGCCTTGGCGAAAAAATTCGTCAGCCAGAAATCAAACGGACAAGGCGACCCCACAGACGGGCGACGTCTTTGCCTAGACGCATTTTGGGAGGCTCTGACATCTGGCGCCACAAATTTTGAGGCGACCGCGGCATCCGAGGCCGAAGCCGACTTCTGCCGCAGGTCCCCACTTGTGGGATATTTGGAGGCTCAGGGGAAACGAATGACAATAAAATGCGCACCTGAGCCATGAGGCGAGCCACGAAAACAATTCTGAAGGTTGTGGCGGCAGTTGCCGTCTCGCCGCTCGTGATCGCCTCCCTGGTGGCTCTGCGAGTGAGCCTCTACACTGGCCCGCGCTTCACTCCGCCAGTCATGCCAGACGGATGGGCCGACGGGCTGACGGTGACCGAAGATGGCGACGGCACGCTGCGCTGCCGCCGCTCGCAGTGCCAAACCGCGAAGGAGGGGCTGACCGTGGTGACCCTGCGCGGAAACGCGGCAGAGCGCGGGGCGGACTACGCAGCCATGTGCGGCGGCTTGATAAGGCGGCAAGAAGAAGTGTTTTTGAGCCGAACCATTGAGGCCGTGGGCGGGCAGTGGACCTTGCGCGCCATGCTGTGGGTGGCGGACGCGGCAGGGTTCGACTTCTCAAAGTTCATGACGGAAGACCTGCGGCAAGAGACCTGGGCCATGGCGCAAGCCTGCGCGCCGCACAGCCAATATGACGACCTTGGAGACGCATACACCCGCCAAATCCTCTATCAGGCCGCCCATGACATGGGGCATGCCATGAGCCAACACCTGAGCATGACGGACGTCAAGGCCGGCTGCACCTCCTTTGCCGTGAGAGGTCACAGGGCGGCAGGGCGCCAACTCATTGAGGGGCGAAACTTCGACTTCTATTTCGGAGACGAGTTCGCCAGGCAAAAGATGATATTGATTGAGGAGCCAGACAGCGGGCCGCGCCACATATCGGTATGTTGGCCCGGCATGCTTGGCGTGGTGAGCGGGATGAACAGCGCGGGACTGAGCGTGACCATCAACGCCGCCCCCGCAGAAATTCCGCTAGAGCCCCGCACTCCCGTGACCGCCCTGACGCACCTAATATTGGCCAACGCCACCACTATAGCGGAGGCTGAGGCGTTAGCCGCCAAGGCGCGGCTCATGGTGGGCGAGTCGGTCATGATATGCTCCGTGGCGGACAGCTCGGCCGCAGTGATTGAGATGGGGCCGCAAGGAATGGCCACGCGGCGGATGAAAGACGACAGGATAATATCGGCCAACCACTTTGAGACAGCGGCTATGAACCCCAGCGGTTTTTCCACGGCCGACAGTCGCACCCGCCGCCATCGCATGGAGACCCTTACGGACTCCCTGACACCCATTGGGACAGCGGAGGCCATGGCCATTCTCCGAGACAAAACCCTTCCCGACGGCTCACAAGCCACGGCGGACGATGATATGGCCATAAATCAGACACTAGCACACCACGCCGTGGTGCTGCTTCCCGACAGCCTAGCCCTCTGGGTGGCCACAGAGCCAGGCAAGGCCGCACCGTTTTTGCGTTTCGAATTGGTTGCGGACGCAAAATAAAAAGCCCCCGCAGGACTGTATCCAGCGAGGGCCGCTCTATAAATCATTCCCTGCTCAACGTATCTGCACCTTAGCGCTGCCGCCGCCCGCCGAGACCAAATAGATGCCAGGCGAGGCTATGGAGAGCGAGGCGGTGCGACCCGCATAGAGGCGAAGGCCGCCGAGGGTGAACACCTCGACGTCGGTCTCGCCGTCGAACAGGATGTCGCGACCGTCGACGCGGACGCGCAGGCCACCGGCCTCGGGATCGGACACCGACGTGGGGTCATCCGGCTCAACATCCACCGGGTTGAGAGCGGGGTCGCCAATGACGCTGAACTGCCCCCAGACCCAGTGGTTGCGGTAGGCCTCCACACTGCCCTCTGGGACGAGGAGCTTGATGGATTTCTTGGCGCACAGGTCAAAAGGATCCAAACCTTCATGTATAGCCTCAGGAGGAGTCGTCGCCTTGCATACTATGCATATGCTTCTCCGTGAATTTGGAGCCCACTGATGGAATGAAAATGCGTGGTAACCTATAGTTCGCAGATTGCGCCCCAAAAAGAGCGTGTCACAATCATACCACAAATCACCGCCGAAAGCCTCCGTCCCGATCTCCTCACAAGCGTCCGGAATCTCAATCCTCTTCAATTGGCAGCCATAGAAGGCCCTATCCCCAATCTTTTTTATCGTCACGGGAAGCGACAAACTTTTGCAAGAATGATGGGAAAACACGTCAGAACCTATAGCCACAATGCCATCCTTGAAATATTGCCCAAAGGTGCCGCGATAAGGACATACCATAAGTGTGGTCCCCTCTGCGTCGTACAAGCAATAGCCGTTATAATTTGAGAAATATGGGCTGCCTTCCTCCACTGATATTCTCACAACATCTTGAGCATTGTATATTGCGAGCGGATTAACATAAGAGACCGACTTAGGAATAATGATTCCCTTTATTCGCTTCGTTACTCCTGAAAAAGACCATGAGTCTAATCGATCTACCTTTAGAATCTTATGACGCCCATAAAAATCAGTAGCGACCTCTGGAATCTTTAAAATAAAGTCATAATCGCCACCTACATCATCACCTCTCGTTTGCTTGCCATTCACCCAAAACCATACTATACCTGATGCCAGACCCACGGTTGTGTCGGATGTGCAATATGAACTAAACTGCATTCGCGCCCAATCATCTATAGTAGTCTCTTCCAACGTTTTATCCTTACAACTGGTTCGAATGTTATTAAACTGCACTGTGCAAATATCTATTGGCTCCGTCAGAGAACCTTGGGTTGGAAGACCTGAGACGTACGCCGTATCAATCCACTGTTTCCACTCTTGAGCAAACGTCCTGCCCGATGCTAAAGCGAGAAGGAGCAACAATACTACATACCTTATCATATGTCTCTATATTAAAAGTCATGGCGGACTTTTGCCGCCATGACCTTCCTGATTATTAATGTTTAACCACAAGACGGTAGCTCCTGGCCACGCCGTTTTGACGGACAACCATCCCGCTCGACAGATCCGCACCATCGCACTGCAGCCGCCCTGCGAGGCCGTGCGACAGGCTTATCACCCGCCTGCTCATAGTGCCATTGGTGAACTCAATGTCTCCCCACAGCTGCCAGCGCATGGAGTTGGCACCGTCGTTGATGTACTGGCGGAACGTGTCCGCCGGCACGGAGTAGGTGTTGGCCGACGTCATAGAGACGCAGTCGCTGCCCGAGATCCTCGGAAAGCGTTGCGGCGAATGCCGCTGGGCCGTGACGGAGACCGCCATCGCCGCCAGGGCCGCCGCAAAAAACAATAGTCTTTTTCGCATAGTCGCCTAGATTTAATTCAACTTGCCAAGGGTCACAGACCCAAGGGAGTGGCTTTACTAGCCGACAATGTATGCGCAAAAACTCGTCAACGAAACACTTTTTGCCCTTTTTTGACCAAACGGCACAAATCAGTGACGAGTGACATCCCCTCAATGTCAAAATCGGTGACGAAACGCGCCACGCGCCACATGCTGGACAAAGAAAAAGGGCGCGGAAGAAATCTCAGAAACTGTTTTGAACTTATGAAATCGTACCCTACACCAATAGCCACGGTCATATTGTGAAAAAGACCACCTGCCCCCCCTCACATAAACACATAAAAAAATCCCCCTGCGACACAGTTCTTGTCGCAGAGGGATCTTTTCTTTCTAAAAGCCAACGGCTACTTCACCGTAAGGCGGAAGACGTAGAACGTCTGGGGTTCAAGTCTCAACATGACGCTCTGACCGTCTGTCGCTAGTTTCTCCTCAACCACAGGCACCACGGTGTCGGGGGCATCAAGCGTGTTGTCGGCCACGGGGTCGTCAGAATGTAGCGTGGTGACCGTATATTTGTCCACCACCTGCTTTTTCTTCAAACCCTTGAGCTGAAGTGTCACATCTTGCGCCTTGTCGGCGGTGTTGACGGCTTTGACCACGAAAGAACCGTCAGCCGCATCATATACTGCCGAGGCAAAGAGGCCGTCTTGCCCCTCGGCACCCTCAACTGCCTTGCCATCCATCAAGAGCTTCATTGTGCTTGTTCCCTTGTTGTGGGCATAGAGCTGCTGCACGTAGTAGCTGGCAGTCTTGACGGAGCGGGTATTGTCATACCATATCATGTCGGGCCTCCACTGCCAACCCTCCACGTGGGCGAAAAGAGGCGCATAGGTGGCCATACGTACCACGTCCGCATTGCGTTCCAAGCCCGTCATAAATGCTGCTTCGAGCAGCGAGGCGTGAAAGTGATTCCATTTCTTGCCGGCTCCATGGCAGGCATACTCGCCGGCAAAGACCTTGGGCCCCTTGCGGTCGTAGCCGTCATAACGACCGCCTTGGGCTAGGAACCAACTCTCTGGACGGTAGAAATGTTCATCGACAAGGTCTGCTCCAAGTTTTTTCATCTCAGGCCACAGGTAATCAAACTGCTTGCCCTCGGAGTCGGGACCAGACGAACCCACAATCTTTATCTCAGGATGCGCCTTGCGAATGGCCTCTACGAAAAACTTTAGTCGCTCAGGATAGAGCGCATCCCACTGCTCATTGCCCACGCCAATATACTTCATATTGAACGGCGCGGGATGACCCATGTCGGCACGGAGCTTGCCCCATGTGGTCGACGCGTCGCCATTGGCGAACTCGATAAGGTCAAGACAATCTTGGATATAAGGCTTGAGGGCCTCGGCCGTGGCAGCCACGTGAGCGTCCGGGTTCTCGTTTTGGAACTGGCAAGCCAGGCCAACACTAAGGATTGGCAGCGGCTCCGCCCCAATGTCTTCAGACAAGAGGAAGAACTCGTAGAAGCCAAGGCCATAGCTCTGGTAATAGTCTGGGAAGAAGCGGTGGGGGAACGTGTAGTGCCAACGGTTCTCGTTGAGCGGGCGGTTCTCCACGGGGCCGACGCTATTCTTCCACTGGTAACGGCTCTGGAGGTCAGTACCCTCCACAATGCACCCGCCAGGGAAACGGAGCACGCCCGGGTGAACATCTGCCAAGGCTTGCGCCAGGTCGGCGCGCAGGCCATTCTCACGGCCCTTCCACGTCTCGGCGGGGAACAAAGACACGTGATCCAGGTCAACGCTCTCGCCGGCCAAGAAGATGCGCAGCTTGCCCTTCTTGACAGAATCCGTGGCCTTGATTGTGGCCGTATATTTCTTCCATTCCGTCCCGTTTATCTCCACATCGGCCGAGCCAATCACCTGAGTCTCACCCATCGATGCCGGGTCGGTCAGCTCCACCGTTATTTTGCTCTGGCCCTTTGTGGCCCTGGCCCAGACTGAGAAATTATACTCTTTGCCCTTCTGCGCGGCCACGCCGAAGAACCCCTCGTTTTGCAGGCCCGTGCGCTTATGCGGGTGGCCGGCGGGGTCGAGGTGCACGTAATGCGGGTTACGCTCAAAAGGCGCGCCTTCCGTCCTCACCTCAACTTTTCCAAAGCTCTCCCACCCCATAAGCGCCTGCGGGAACTCAAAGGAGCGGTTTTTGACCATCTCGGCGTAAAGGCCTCCGTCGGCCGCATAATTGATGTCTTCAAAAAACAGGCCATACATGGTCTGCGCTATCGGCGCGCCTTTGGCTGGCTTGGAGGCGTCGAGGACGAATGTCTTTTGCTGCGCCTGCGCCGAGAGGGCTGTGAGGGCGGCAATGGCCAGCGCACCTATCTTACTGTTATTCATTTATATGCTAATTATTTCCATTTGATGGCAAGAGCCGTAAAAAAGTGGAGGTCAGAGGCGGCATCGGAGCCGCGCGGTGACCTCCCAACTTAGAAAACGCGTTGCGCCGACAGCCTATTTCACAGCGAACGTGACCACAGACATGGCAGGCATGGAGACGGTGACCGTTCCGTCCTTGCCAAGTTTAGCCCCGTCAAATCCCTCCAAGTCAATCTTGTCGGGGTTCTCGAACGTGTTGTGGTCGGCAATATTGTCGGCCTTGACCACCTGCGCGTCGGCAATGGCCTTGGCTTTGAAGCCGCGCACGTCAACCTTGACAGTGGCCTTTTGGGAGAGGTCGAGGTTGGCCAGCGAGATGTGGATGACCCCGTTCTTGTCTTTTGAGGCGGAGGCGGACACGCGGTCGGCCTTGAAGCCGCCGTTCTCAATTTGGCCGGTCGTGGTGGTGGATGGCAGGAGAGTGGCGTCTTGATGCACCTTATACATATCGAAGATGTGATATGTTGGGGTGAGCATCATCTTGTCACCATCGGTAAAGATGATGGCTTGCAGCACGTTGATGATCTGCGCCAGGTTCGCCATGCGGACGCGGTCGGCGTGCTTGTGGAAGATGTTGAGGGTTACTGCCGCGATGAGCGCGTCGCGCATTGTGTTTTGCTGGAAGAGGAAGCCTGGGTTGGTGCCGGGTTCCACGTCATACCACGCACCCCACTCGTCCACCACGAGGGCCACTTTCTTCTCTGGGTCATATTTCGTCATGATGGCGTCGTGACGGGTGATGAGTTCATCCATATGGTAGGCTCGCTCCATAGTCTGGACATACTGCTCGTCAGAGAATTTGGTGGCGCTGCCCTTGTTGTCCCATCCGCCCGGATGGACATAGTAGTGGAGCGAGAGCCCCCACATCTGCCAGAGCGGGACGTTGCGCATCACGGTCTCCGTCCAGTTATAATCATCAACGTTGGGGCCACCAGCCACCTTCAGCAGGTGATTGTCGCCATAGTTGCGGGCGAAAGTCTGGTAGCGACGATAGAGGTCGGAGTAATAGGCCGGCGTCATGTTGCCGCCACAGCCCCAGCTCTCGTTGCCCACGGCGAAGAAGTTGACCTTCCACGGCTTCTCGCGTCCGTTCTGCTTACGCAGGTTGGCCATAGGGCTCTCGCCGTCAAACGTCATGTACTCCACCCACTCGCTCATCTCTTCCACCGAGCCGGAACCCACGTTGCCGCAGATGTAAGGCTCTGTGCCAATCTCTTCACACATATTGAGGAACTCGTTAGTGCCGAAAGAGTTGTCCTCCACCACGCCACCCCAGTGGGTGTTCACCATCTTGGCGCGGTTCTCTTGCGGGCCTATGCCATTCTTCCAGTGATATTCGTCTGCAAAGCAGCCGCCCGGCCAACGCAGGTTGGGAATCTGTATTTTCTTGAGCGCGTCGATGACGTCTTTGCGCACGCCGTTTACGTTGGGTATCTTGGAGTCTTTGCCCACCCAGAGGCCGCCGTAGATGCAGTGGCCAAGGTGCTCGGAAAAATGGCCGTAGATATGACGGCTTATGGTGGTGTGGCCCATGTCCGCGTTCACCACCACTGTGGCGTCTTGCGCAAGGGCCGGCACAGACGCGCCCGCAAGGGCGAGAAGGCCGAGAGCTTTGCTGAAGATGTTCATATTAAAATATGTATTTGCGTTTTTCGGTAATTAAGTCAGATGCGCTAATTTTTGCCGCCCATCTGTTTCCGATTGCAAATATCTTCAATTTTTGCGGCCTGAAGGTGGACAAAAAAGTTTTTAGGGGTGAATAAGTGTTTGAGCGATGTGTAAAATAGTCATAAAGAAGACGACAGAAGCCCCCTACCAAGCTTTGGGGCAGTCAAAACGCTCGCGCCACACCGCCTGCGCCTCCGCTCCCGTGCAGTGGAGCAGAATCCACCGCCCGACACCATAGGCCGCGGCACCCTGCGCCACACTCTCCACCTCGGCCAGCCCCCTCCCCTGAAGGTGCAGGCCGCCGACAAACGCACCAATGCGCCTCCGCCCCAACTGGCCAAACACATGAGACAGCAGCTGAGGCAAACCGTGGTGAGTGCATCCGCCCAAGAGCCACTCCTCGCTGCCGTCAGAGACCAACGCAAAGACCTCATCAGAGAATGTGTCCGCCCCGACGCCGTCCGCGGCCAGCAGACGGGCGTTAGGAGGCGCGGCCTGCGGCAAGGTGAAGAGCGTGAGCCAGCCATCGAGCCCGCAGAGGCCGCCCACGCGGCGCACGTCAAACAGCCGCAACAACTCCGGCTCCGGCATTCCAATCTGTTTGCGCATCCGCCCCGGCGCGCCGTCGCCACCCACCTGGACGGAGAAGCGGCGACGCTCCGCGTCAGGGCCCAAGAACAGCGGCCCGTCATAACGGGCCTCGGCCAAGGCTCGCAACCCGCCCGCGTGGTCATAGTGGCCATGGCTCAGCACCACGGCCGAGGCCTGCGCCAAGTCCACCCCGGCCGCCGTGGCGTTAGATGACAGGGCGGCAGGGTGCTGGCCAACGTCCATGAGCAGATGCCGCACGGAGCCGCCACGGGCAGGAGACACGGTCACCCACAGGGCAAGGCCATGCTCCCGACGCCACGGCGCGGGCAGGGCGTCGTCTATCAACACCCGCAGGTCAATCACAGCAAATCTTTGCGTCGGAAGAATAAGGAAAGCAAGATGCTCAACACAATCGACGCGCCCACGACGATGAAGAAGGCGTATTTATTGTCCTCCATATAGTTGGAGACGTTCATTCCATAGAGACTGGCTATGAGCGTGGGGAGCATGAGGATGATGTTGATGCTCGTGAGCGTCTTCATGGTCCCGTTGATGTTGTTGGAGATGACGGACGAATAGGAGTTGCTCATGCTGTGGATAATGTTCCTGTATATGTTGGTGGTCTCCTCCGCCTGCTTAAGCTCAATCTCCACGTCCTCGGTCAAGTCCTCGTCGCAGGCGTCTCGCACCGTCTTGGAGTGCACCAGGCGATAGAACAGCACGTCGTTGCCCTTGAGCGACGTGACGAAATAGACCAGCGAGTTCTCTATGCGCTGCAGTTTGAGCAGCTCGTCATTTCGCACCGTCTCTTGCAGCTCCGACTCCGAACTCATTATCTGGACGTTGATATTCTTCAAGTATTTAAGGAACCATACGGAGGCCGAGAGCATAAGGCGCACTGCCAACTCATAGTGATTGGCCACGGTGATACGCTTCCTGATGGTGTAGACCACAAAATCGTCCAGCATCTCGGTCTTGTAGTTGCAGATGGTCACGCAGACGTCATCTTTTATCATGATGCCGAGCGGCACCGTGGTGAAGTCTATCCGGCTGTCGTTCCGACGGATGGGGACTCGGATCACAATGAGCTGCCAGCCGTCATCGTCCTCGTCGCGACGCGGCCTCTCATCGTTATCCTCAATGTCTGATATGAAGGACTCCGGCACTTCCAGCCCGGAGATCAAGAAATTTCGCTCCTCGGAGGTGGGGCACTCCAGTGAGACCCAGCAGTTGGGCTCCCACTTGTCCGTCACCTCAAAACCCTTGTTGTTGATGTAGAATGTCATCATGGCCTTTTGCCAATTAGGAAAAGAATTATGGGACTATTAGCAGGCTCGCGCCGACGCGTTTTCGGCAACACCCTGTCCCAAGGCCATCAACGACTGCGGGGGAGAGAACTGGAGCGGCTAAGCAAGACGGCCGCGACCCGCGCGTGAAGACGAGACAGAGGCACCGATGTGCTTCTCATTGTTCGCCGGAGGGTAGTCGTCCATGCTTATTGTTATTAGTTAAACATCTGGCGGGGCGTTGGCACAAGAGCCCGCGCCCCCCCGCTTTGCGGCGGCAAAGGTAGTCAACAATCGGCAACCCGCAAGTGGATGTCGCGCCAAATAAGGCATATTGTCAAAAAACGCCAGCCTCACCCACCCCGCGGCAAATGGACAGATTGGACAGCGGCCGCGGCAATTAAAGTGGCTAAATTGCGGTCGGAAAAACAGAGGCGGCGACAGACCGCCCACCGAAAAAAATTCGACCAACTCAACTTCCTGCAACGCATCTACTGATTATGACCGCGACAACAGAAACCAGGACCTCGCTAAGACGCAAAATGGCAGAGCTCAACATCGTGAGGGCTTTGCCCACCTCCATGTGGCAGAGGTCTCTCCAAATTGCCGAAATTCCAGAAGACATCATCTCGGCAGTGATCCGCAGCCGCCGAATGACGGCCGCCAGCCAATATCTCAACACCAGGCTCTCGCAATGCCGCGTCTCGGACCGGCCGGCGCCGAGGCCCTCCATCGCCCCTCTCACGCCCAGGCGAAGGGTCGTGAGGCGACTGACGCCACGCACCGCGCCACAAGAGGAGCCCCTCACCCTGCCCACGCCCACCGACGGGCTGACGCGGGTCTTTGGCGTAGAGTTGGAGTGCGTGGGCGCGAGGAGGGGAGACATTGTGGCCATGGCGCAAGAGCGAGGGCTCACGGTGATGAGCGAGAGCTACAACCATCATGACCGCGCCTACACCAAGATCGTGACCGATGGCAGCTTGCGCGGCATCGACTGCAACGAGGTGGTGACACCGCCACTGGGGGCTTGGGACAGCCTGCGCGCCATCTGCGAGGCCATAAGCGCGGCGGGGGGAGGCGTCAACGCCTCATGCGGACTTCACGTACACATAGACGCGCACGGGTTCACGCGCCAACAGTGGCAAAACATTGGCCACAACTACTGGATGCTCCACGTCATCATAAACAACTCTTTGGCCCCGTCTAGGCGGAGGAATCACTTTTGCCGCGTTGTGGACATTCCGGACTCGCCGGCCATGTCTCGCGAGGCCCTGCGCCTGTGGTCAAGGGGTCGATATTGCGCAGTGAACTACGAGGCGTGGAGACGGCATAAGACCATTGAGTTCCGCCAGCATCAAGGCACGCTGAATTTCAACAAGATACGCAATTGGGTGCTTTTCTTGGAGTCACTCGTAGAATGGTCGCAAGACCATTGCATCACTGGCGAGCCCGTGAGCCACAAAGACGACCCGCGCCTTGAGGGATTGCGGGTAGACCTCTTGCGCGAGATGGGATCCCAAGGGTGAACTTAGGGCCTTTTTGTGGAACATTGGGGAGTCTGCTGTTGCGTTTTTTGTGCTGTTTGGCGTATATTCGCGGCGTATCTATGACATTTATGGATGCCCTGATGGTGGAATGGTAGACACGAGGGACTTAAAATCCCTTGGCCGCAAGGCCGTGCGGGTTCGAGTCCCGCTTGGGGCACCTGGCCGGCCCGGCAGCGAATTGTCGCTGCCGGGCCTTCTCTTTTTTCAGAGCCGACAAGGGCGACCGTAAAAGTGGTAACCCGCGTAGGCTTTTTAGGGTTATCTTCGCGGCGTAAAATTCAGGTGGGCCCGACCGTCTTTTTGTGAAATATCCTCACGGCCGCCCACCCTATGTGTCATGGCCTCATTGTTTCGCACATCCACCACAGACAGTCTTCTGGCCCTCCTTCGCGAGGGGCAGCCGCTCTCCGTGCGCCAGCAGGTGCTGCTCACGTGCCTCCTTAGCGTGCCGTCCATGCTGGCGCAGCTCTCGCATGTTGTGATGGAATATATCGACGCGTCGATGGTGGGCAGCCTTGGGGCCGACGCGTCGGCCTCGGTGGGCCTCGTGGCCACGAGCGCATGGATGGTGTGGGGGCTGTGCAACGCCGCCGCGGCCGGATTTTGCGTGCAGGTGGCTCATCTGGTCGGCGCGCGCAATAACCATGGCGCACGTGCCGTGCTTCGTCAGGCCATCGTGGCCACGCTGGCTTTCAGCCTCATGGTCATGGCCGTGGCGTTGAGCGTCAGCGGCGGGCTGCCGCGGTGGCTCAGAGGCGGAGAGGAGATATGCGGCGGCGCCACGGACTACTTCCGCCTCGTGAGCCTCACGCTGCCATTCTCACAGATGGCCATGCTGTGCAGCGGCATGCTGCGCAGCAGCGGCAACGTGGTGGTCCCCAGTCTCTCTAACGTGGCGTTGTGCGCTCTTGACGTCGTTTTCAACTTCCTCCTCATATTCCCTAGCCGCCGCGCGGAGCTGTTTGGCGTGGAGCTGTGGCTGCCCGGCGCGGGGCTGGGCATCAGGGGCGCGGCCCTGGGCACCATGGCCTCCGAGATCGTGGTGTCCGGCTTCTTGCTGTGGTACGTCTTCCGCCGTTCGCCGGCGCTGCGCCTGTGCCATGAGAAAGGCTCATTCTTGCCGCGCAGGGCGTGCCTGAGGCGCGCCGTGAAAATATCGCTTCCCATGGGCATTCAGCACCTGGTCATGACGGGCGCGCAAGTGGTCAGCACATCCATCGTGGCCCCTCTTGGCAAAATGTCCATCGCCGCCAACTCATTTGGCGTGACGGCCGAGAGCATCTGCTACATGCCAGGCTATGGCATTGCCGACGCGGCGCAGACGCTCGTGGGGCAAAGCCTCGGGGCGGGCAGGGAAAGGCTGATGCGGAATTTTGCCCGGGTATCAGTGGTCATGGGCATGGCGGTCATGGGCGTCATGGGCGCAGTGATGTATGCGGGGGCGCCGCTCATGATGGATCTTCTCACGCCCGTCGGGGAGATACGCGCCCTTGGCGTGGAGGCTCTGCGCATCGAGGCTTTCGCCGAGCCTATGTTCGCCGCCGCCATCGTGTGCTACGGGGTCTTCGTGGGGGCGGGTGACACGCTCAAGCCGTGCCTGATGAACCTGGCCAGCATCTGGGCGGTGCGCCTCACATTGGCCTACGCATTGGCGCCGTCATTGGGGTTGGCGGGAGTCTGGACGGCCATGTGCGCCGAGCTGTGCTTCCGCGGCGCCATATTCTTGGCGCGGCTGCGATGGGGAAACTGGCGCAAAGGCGCAAAAAGTAATTTGGGTACACAAGCGTGACGCTATTGTCGTTACCTTAGCCGCATGAAAAACTTCGGTCGCAGGCTCGCCGCCATGCGCCGGGCAAAGACATATAGACACATGGAGACAATAAAGAATCAGGAGTTTGGCGGAGAGAGACCCCTCTACCGCGCACACGACCTCAGGCTTGAGGACGTGACAATCCACACCGGCGAGAGCGCGCTTAAAGAGACGCGCGACATCGAGGCCATACGCTGCCGCTTCGAGGGCAAATACCCCTTCTGGTGCACCGACGGATTCAAGGTTCGCGACTGCCTCTTTACCGAGGGCGGACGCGCCGCTCTGTGGTACTCTCGTAACTTGGAGATGACAGACACCGTGGTGGAGGCCCCCAAAATGTTTCGCGAGATGGATGGCGTGAAACTGACCAACGTGCGCCTACCCCACGCAGCCGAGACCTTGTGGCACTGCAAAAACATTGAGGTGAAAAACGTGGAGGTGAACGAGGGCGACTACATCTTCATGCACTGCGAGAACATCAAAGTGGATGGCCTGAAACTCAACGGCAACTACTCATTCCAATATTGCAAAAACGTGGAGATCCGAAACTCCATGCTCAACACAAAAGACGCGTTTTGGAACACGGAGAACGTGACCGTGATTGACTCCACCCTCAACGGAGAATACCTGGCATGGTACTCCAACAGGCTCACGCTCATCAATTGCAAAATAATTGAGACACAGCCACTCTGCTATGCCAGCAACCTGCGCCTCATCAATTGCGAGATGGCGCCAGACGCCGACCTGGCCTTTGAATATAGCGAGGTGGAGGCCGACCTGCGCGGCCACGTCACGTCCGTCAAAAACCCGCGCGCGGGTCACATTGTGGCAGACAGCATTGGGCAGATCATAATTGACGACAACATAAAAGCGCCAGCCAACTGCCAGATTGAGACGCGCACGCAAAAATAGCTTACATTCGCGAGAGGGGGGCGAGACACCACGCCCCCGCAAACAAGCCCACCATAAGCAAAATGACATATAACTTCGACGAGCGCGTGTCGCGCCACAACACCGACTGCTACAAATGGGACGTGGACGCGCCCGAGCAAGACGTCATCCCGCTGTGGGTGGCGGATATGGACTTCCGCGTGGCCCCAAAGATTGCGGATGCGCTGCGGCGGAGGGTGGATCATGCCATCTTTGGCTACACCAAGGTGCCGGACAGCTTCTACGAGGCCATAACCAGCTGGTACTCGCGCCGCTACGCCTGCCACGTTGAAAAAGAGTGGATCTTATACACGTCCGGCGTGGTGCCAGCCGTGTCGGCCATCATCAAAGCTTTGGCGGGAGACGGCGGCTGCGGCGTGCTGATGCAAACCCCTGCCTACAACTGCTTCTTCTCCAGCATTGCCAACAACAAGTGCCATGTGGTGGAAAACAAGCTCGTGGAGAGCGGAGACACGTACGCCATTGACTTTGACGACTTCGAGCGCAAAGCCGCGTTGCCAGACACCAAAATATTCCTGCTATGCAGCCCACACAACCCCGTGGGGCGAATATGGACGGCAGACGAGCTGCGCCGCATGGCAGACATATGCCAAGAACACAGCGTGGCCATCATTGCCGACGAGATTCACAGCGGCATCATCATGCCAGGCCATAGCTTCACGCCTTTCGGCAGCATAGGGGGCCAATATCAGGCTCACAGCGTCATTGCCGCCTCATGCTCCAAGAGCTTCAACACGGCCGGGTTGCAGATAAGCTACATAATAGCCCGCGACGAGCGGCTGAGGCAGGCCGTGGACAGGGCCATAAACGTCAACGAGGTGTGCGACGTCAACCCGTTTGGCGTCATAGCCTTGCAGGTGGCGTTCAACGAGTGTGAAGACTGGCTCACGGAGATGTGCGCCTACGTCAAAGGCAACTACGACTACCTCCTGGACTTCATGGCGCACCGGCTGCCAATGGTGAAAGTGGCGCGGATGGAGGCCACATACCTGGCTTGGGCCGACTGCCGAGCGCTGGGGCTGACGTCTGAGCAACTGGGCGTCAAGCTGCTGCGCCAAGCCAAGGTGAGGGTGTCTCCCGGCAACATCTACGGCGCTCCGGAGGGTTTCGTGCGCATCAACTTGGCGTGCCCCAGGGGTCAATTGGCCGAGGGGCTGGAGCGGATGGCTCATTGCCTAAACCCATAGGAGAGAGAGGCCAATGACCGCAAAAGAAGAAGAGACGCTACTGCCACTCGCGCTGCGCGCGGCGGCCTATGCGGCGAAAGAAATAATGGGCATCTACGCCTCGGGCGCGGACATGGGAATTGTGGAGAAGGAAGACCACACGCCCGTGACACGCGCCGACATGGCCAGCAATGCCGCCATTGCCAAGACCCTAGAGGCCAGCGGCCTGCCCATATTGAGCGAAGAGACGGCCCATGAAGACTATGCCACGCGCAGCCGCCACAGACAGATGTGGATTGTAGACCCGCTAGACGGCACGAAAGAGTTCATCAAGCGAAATGACATGTTCTCGGTCTGCATAGCCTTGGCGGAGGGCCGCCGCCCCGCGCTCGGCGTCATAGCCGTGCCGGCCACGGGGAGCGTCTACTTCACCCGCGGCGGAGCGGCATGGCGCGGCGCGCTCCAAGAAGACGGAGCGACGCGCCAAGAGACCAGGCTGCCCGTGCGCTTCGGCCCCGTCCCGCACATTGTGCTAGGCAGCGTGAGCCACCCCAGCGCGGCCACAGGCAGAGTGGTTGACGCCCTGAGGCATCTTGACGGGTGGGCGGACGCCGCGCTGCTAGGCGTAGGCAGCAGCATAAAGCAGTGCATGCTGGCCGAGGGCTCCGCGGCCCTATACCCGCGCTCAGGCACCACCATGGAGTGGGACACGGCAGCCGGGCAGGCCATAATGGAGGCTGCGGGCGGCGGGCTTGTCAAGGTCTCGGACGGCGAGCTTATGGAGTATAACCGCCCCGCGTTGCGCAACCCCGACTTCGTGGCGTTCGCACCGGGCGTGCCACGCGAAGTGGTACGGATTGCTACAGAGGCCATGAAATAGCAAGACTACAGTTTATTAATCAGCGACAAATCCAACAACCGTGAATAATTTCACCCCCCCCGAAAAACAATGCGGCAAGTTTAACGGCTTGCGTCACAACCAAGAAAAGAATAACTTGGCTAGACAGCCTCAAAGGGTTCGCGATAATTTGTGTGGTGATGGGGCATGTGGTAGACGGCTACATTAGTGGCTCCACATACCCGTCCGCCGTAGTGGCGGAATTTGGCATCTATCAAGCGTTATACGCATTCCACATGCCGCTATTCTTCCTGATAAGCGGGTTCATGTTTTCCCTAGCCTACATTGATGAAGACTGTAAGGCCAAGGCCTCAAAGCTAAAGACGCAACTGTTAGACATTGCCGCGGTCTACGTCATCTTCTCAATCCTCATTGTCGCCTTTAAAGTGCTGTGTTCAAGGTTCGCAAACAATGCTGCCTCTTTTATCGACCTGCTCAGCATCGGATGGAGACCCATAGCTCCGTACTGGTATCTCTACGTCCTCGCCGCCTTCTACGCCTCCAACATCATTCTGGTCAAATTCAAGAAGAGGGCAACAATCGCAACCGTCCTCTTCATCTTGAGCGCATTTGCGGCTCTGCTGCCGCCGCTCCCCACGCTCACCATCTACCAATTCTTATTCTTCCTCCCGTTCTTTTACCTAGGCACCATTTTGCAACGCGGAGGCCATACGCCCAATTGGGGCGTGGCCATCACGGGAGTTGTTGTCGCCTGCGCTCTTTGCTTCCTTTTCTGGAGCCGCAGCACAGAGTCATATTCAGGAATAGTGTCGCGCCTGCCTTTCGTCAACACCATTGTCGCGCTTGGCCTCAGCATCTTCTTTTGGAAGGCATTCTCTGCCATAAAGTGGCTAGATAACAAGATGCTCGCCACCTGCGGGCGTTATTGCCTGGAGATCTACGTGACGCACTGCTTCCTGACGGCGGGCTTCCGCAACGTTTTCATCGCGCTGGGCGTAACCAACTTTTGGCTCAGCCTGCTGCTGAACACCGTCCTTTCCACCGCCCTGCCCATCCTCTTCGCAATGGGGCTTGAGCGCATTGGGGTTCACGACATCTTGTTCCGCCCCGCACATTGGGTGAAGCGGCTACGGGAGAGCGGGGCGCATGCGAGTGGCGGCATTTGATTAATTTAATCTGCCATCCTTGCAAAATTTGAGCAGGGTGAGTAATTTTGACGTGGCCTGACCACAGGCCGCGCCCGCGCCAAGGGCGGCAGGGAAAGACAAAATTATTCAATCATAAAGTCATGATTAAGATCGACGATTTCAATTTCAAAGGCAAGAAGGCCATCATCCGTGTGGACTTCAATGTGCCCCTCGACAAGAAGACTGGCGAAGTTAGCGACGACACCCGCATCCGCGGCGCCCTCCCCACCATCAAGAAAGTCATCGCTGACGGTGGCGCGGCCATCCTGATGAGCCACATGGGCAAGCCGAAGAACAATCCCGAACCCAAGTACTCCCTCAAGCAGATCATCCCTGCCATCGAGAAGTATCTCGGCAAGATTCAGTTCGCCGAGGACTGCAACAAGGCAGACGAGGCAGCCAAGAACCTCAAGCCCGGTGAGATCCTCTTGCTTGAGAACCTCCGCTTCTACCCGGAGGAAGAGGGCAAGCCACGTGGCATTGAGAAAGACGATCCCAACTACGAGGCCGCAAAGAAAGATCTCAAAGGGGCTCAGAAAGAGTTCGCCAGGCATCTGGCTTCCTACGCTGACGTATACGTCAACGACGCTTTCGGCACCGCGCACCGCAAGCACGCCTCCACGGCCGTCATAGCCGATTTCTTCCCTGAGGACGCCAAGATGTTCGGCTTCCTCATCAATAAGGAGGTGGCAGCCATGGACCGCGTCCTCAACAACGCCGAGAAGCCTTTCACCGCCATCATGGGCGGCGCCAAGGTCTCTGACAAGATCAACATCATCAAGAACCTCCTCAACCGCGTTGACAACCTCATCATCGGCGGCGGCATGACCTACACCTTCATCAAGGCCCTGGGTGGTAAGATCGGCGCCTCACTTTGCGAGGATGACAAGCTCGACCTCGCCAAGGAGATTCTCGCCGAGGCTAAGGCCAAGGGCGTGAATGTATACTTGCCGAAGGACGGCCTCAACGCTGACAAGTTCGATGCCAACGCCAACACCAACGTCTCCAAGATCGATGAGACTCCTGACGGCTGGATGGGTCTCGACATCGCAGACGAGACCATCGCAGAGTTCACCAAGGTCATTGCCAACAGCAAGACCGTCATCTGGAACGGCCCGATGGGCGTCTTCGAGTTTGACAAGTTCGCCAAAGGCACCTCCGCCATCGCTCACGCAGTGGCCAAGGCTACGCAGGAGAATGGCGCGTTCACCCTCATTGGCGGTGGCGACTCCGTAGCCGCCATCAACAAGAACGGGCTCGCCGACAAGGTATCTTACGTATCTACCGGCGGCGGCGCAATGCTCGAGTATATGGAGGGCAAGGTTCTCCCGGGCATCGCAGCCATCCGTGGTGACAAGTAGGTGACAAGGGCTTCGGCTCTTGCAGACCATCACGCATAAGTTGGGCAAGGCCGCGGTTGGCAGACTTATCTCTGCCGACCGCGGCCTACCCTTTTAATATATTTTGCCTACTTTTGAGGCCGCACGGCACACCACAAATGGCATCATGACATACGAGTTTTCAGAAGAAGAGAAAGAGAGATATAGCCGCCACATGCTGCTTAAAGGCGTAGGGGCGGAGGGGCAGGCCAAGATGCGCAAGGCCAGGGTGTTGCTTGTGGGCGCAGGCGGGCTGGGATCTCCCGCGGCCTATTATCTGGCGGCCGCTGGCGTTGGCACGCTTGGCATTGTGGACTTCGACACCGTGGACACATCGAACCTCCAGAGGCAGACGCTCCACACATCGGCAGATTTGGGCCGACCAAAGGTGGAGAGCGCTGCGGAGAAGCTGCGGGCCCTAAACCCGCACGTGGGCATCGTGCGGCACCGCGAGAGGCTCACGGCGGGCAACGCCATGGGCATCATCAAAGACTACGACTTTGTGGTGGAGGCCACAGACAGCCTCGCCGCAAAATTTCTCATCAACGACGCCTGCGTCCTTGCTGGCAAGCCTTTCTCTCACGGCGGCGTGCTGCGATTTGAGGGCGAGACCATGACCTACGTGCCAGGTCACGCCTGCTACCGCTGCATATTCAACGCCCCTCCCGCGGCAGGGCAGACGCAGACAAGCGCGCAAGTGGGCGTGGCGGGGCCTGTGGCCGGAGTTGTTGGCGCGCTGCAAGCCGCAGAGGTCTTGAAATATTTCACAGGCACAGGCAAGCTGCTGACCGACAGGCTGCTGACCATAGACGCCGCGGAAATGGCTTTCCACACCATGAACGTGCGCCGCTCGGCTCATTGCCCCATCTGCGGCCAAGAGCCAACCATTTTGTCTCTGGAAGATGAGTAAGCCTCCAAGGCAAGAACAATAACCACACAAACAATACAATATGCAAACAGCCAGAAGCACACGCTTGCGGGCCGCAGTGGCCAACCTGTCGGCAATATCGGAGGGCGAGGAGAGCGTGGCCGTACACAGCGGCGCGCCGCTGCCATCGGTCGAGGCGTTGAAGCGCATAGTGGCCCTGGTGAAAGACATCGTGTTTCCCGGTTTCTTTGACAAGCGCCAGGCCGTGGGCGACATCCGCACCTGCTACATTGGCATGAGCGTGGAGCAGTTGGGCTCACTCCTGCAAACGCAGATAGCCCGCGGGCTCGTCTTCGGCCAGGCCGATGGAGAGGAGAGCGTGGCAGAGCGCGCGGCGGACCTCACCGTTGACTTTATTGAGCGGCTGACGACCATAAAACGACTCCTCTACACCGACGTGGACGCCATGGTGCACAACGACCCGGCCGTGCGGAGCAATGGCGAGGTGATATTTTGCTACCCCATGGTGCAGGCCATGGTGCACTACAGGGTGGCACATGAGCTGCTGACGATGGGCGTGCCTGTCATCCCGCGCATAATATCGGAGCTGGCGCACTCACAGACGGGCATAGACATCCACCCCGGGGCGCGAATAGGCGACCATTTTTGCATTGACCACGGCACGGGCATTGTGATTGGCGAGACGTGCATAATAGGCTCGCACGTGATGCTCTACCAGGGCGTGACGCTAGGGGCCAAGAGCTTCAGCCGCGGCGATGACGGCATGCTGCTCAACGTGCCTCGCCACCCCATCATTGAAGACAATGTGACGATATATTCCAACACTTCGGTCCTTGGCCGCATAACCATTGGCCATGACACCATTGTGGGCGGCAACGTATGGCTCACACACAGCGTGCCACCCCACTCCCTCATAATGCAGAGCCGCGCCACAAGCTCAACATTTACCGACGGCGCAGGAATCTGAAATAAACTTCCCACCACACTTCCCAAATTTTTGTGACGGGCAAAACAAAAGGCCGCCCCGCATGACACGTTGTCATGCGGGGCGGCCACTTCTTTTATGCAAGGTCTCCTCTAAAACCTAGTCGAAGAGGAAGAGCATCTCACGATACTTAGGCAGAGGCCACATCTCATTGTCCACAATAAGCTCAAGCTTATCGACATGATAACGGATGACGTCGAGCAGCGGACGCACGTCCTTGTCGTAGGCGTAGGCCTTCTCACGCTCATCCTCAATCTTGTTGGCCTTCTTGCGGGCGTCTATCATAGTCTGGACGGTGGTGCGGATGGTCTTGACATGATCCGAGATCTTGCGGATCAGTTCACGCTCGTTCTCCGTCATGGCATCGGCATCGGCACCCATCACGTCCTTCATGCCCTTGACGTTGTTGATGAGGATGTTCTGGTAGGCTATGGCCGTGGGGACAATGTGGTTGATGACCAAGTCTCCCATGACGCGCGCCTCGATCTGCACCTTCTTGACGAATTTCTCCATCTCGACATCGTGGCGCACGGTGAGCTCACGCTCCGTCAGTATGCCAGTTTTGACGAAGACCTCCTTGCTGTGATCAGACAGCATAGTGTCCACGCTCTCAGGCACGCTGGTGATGTTGGTCAGGCCGCGGCGCTTGGCCTCCTCTTTCCACTCCTCGGAATATCCGTTGCCATCGAAATGCACGGGAGCGGACTCCACGATGAGCTTGCGGATCTCCTGGAATATGGCCTCGTCTTTCTTCACGCCCTTGTCAATGAGGGCATCCACGTCTTTCTTGAACTCGCGGAGCTGCGCGGCCACGATGGCGTTGACGGCCGTCATGGCGCCCGCGCAGTTGGCGGACGAACCCACGGCGCGGAACTCGAAGCGGTCTCCCGTGAACGCGAAGGGCGACGTGCGGTTGCGGTCGGTGTTATCTACCAAAATCTCTGGCAGGCGGCCGATGCCAAGCTTGAGGGCGGTCTTCTCCTCGGGGGTCATCTTGGCGTCGGAGACTTTCTCAACGATGCTGTTGAGCATGGCGGAGACCTGCGTGCCGAGGAAGATGGACATGATGGCTGGCGGCGCCTCGTTGGCGCCCAGGCGATGGCTGTTGCTCGCGTTGAGCACTTGCGCGCGGAGGATGTCCTGACCCTTATACACGGCAGCCATGACACAGGTGAGGAACGTGAGGAAGAGCATATTGCCCTTGGGGTTCTTGCCAGGGGCGAAAAGGTTGATGCCCGTGTCGGTGCAAAGACTCCAGTTGTTGTGCTTGCCGGAGCCGTTGATGCCCGCGAAAGGCTTCTCATGAAGAAGAACCTCAAAGCCGTGATGCTTGGCAATCTTCTTCATAATGTCCATAAGGAGCAGGTTGTGGTCGTTTGCCACATTGACCTCCTCATAGATCGGGGCCAGCTCAAACTGGCCGGGAGCCACCTCGTTGTGGCGCGTCTTTGCCGGGATGCCCAGGCGATGGCACTCAATCTCCAAATCGCGCATGAAGTAGGCCACGCGCTCGGGGATGGAGCCGAAGTAGTGATCTTCAAGCTGTTGGTTTTTGGCGGAGCTTGCGCCCATGAGGGTGCGACCCGTCAGGACCAGGTCGGGGCGAGCCAAGTAAAGGCCGCGGTCGACAAGGAAATACTCCTGCTCCCAACCGAGGTTGGAGATGACTTTGGTGACGTTCTTGTCAAAATATTGGCAAACGTCCACTGCGGCCTTATCCACCTCATGGAGGGCCTTGAGGAGCGGCGTCTTGTAGTCGAGCGCGTCGCCGGTGTATGCAATGAAGATGGTGGGTATACAGAGCGTAGAACCCACGATGAAGGCGGGCGATGTGACATCCCACGCCGTGTAGCCGCGCGCCTCGAACGTGGCGCGGATGCCGCCGTTGGGGAACGACGAGGCGTCCGGCTCCTGCTGCGCGAGGTGCTTGCCGGCAAACTCCTCAATTATCTTGCCATCGGGGCCGTAATTGATGAAGCCATCGTGCTTCTCGGCCGTGCCGTCGGTGAGGGGCTGAAACCAGTGGGTGTAGTGCACCGCGCCGTGGTCTATGGCCCAAGCCTTCATACCGGCGGCCACGCCATCGGCAAGGTCGCGGCTGATGAACTCGCCGTTGGCTATGGCTTTCTTCACCTGCTTGTAGACGGTGCTCTGGAGATACTTCTTCATGGCCTCGTCATTGAAGACGAGCTCGCCATAGATGTCCGGCACCCGCTCCTCGGTGAACTTGACGTCCGGAAGTTTCTTCCTCATCAGGTCAGTCAGGGCTTGAAATCTGAGTGTTGCCATATAGGTGTTGGTTTAAAGATTTTATTGTTCTTTTGAATTGAAGGCCGAAATCGCATTTCTGCGCCGATACCCCTTTTCAAAACGGGGTGGTCTGTCGGAACAGACGCAAATTCGGCCGTGTCACCTCTTTTTGTTTGACAGCAGCAAATTTAAGTCGCACAATTATGATTTGCAAGAATTGAGCAATAAAAAATATGAATTTCTTCGCAAATTCGATTTTTGCTTACATTTCGTCATTACACAAGCCCAAATATCAAAATTCGTAAGCTCAACCATCTAATATCGGACATAGGGGATGACGCCAGACACTCAAAATTCTCCCCAATGCGACCAGACACCCCAAAAGCACAAACAAAAAAAGTGCGACCCCGCTCCTTAAAGAACGAGGCCGCACGTTTCTTTATGCCGCCCAGGCCCGCGCCAACAAGGCTAGCGAACCATGACCATCCGAGCCACGCTCCCCACGCGGACTATGTACGCACCTGGAGCCGACACGGTCAAATCATTGCCATCAGTCTCACCCACAAGGGTGCCGCCAAGCGTGAAGAGACGCTTCACCAGCCCATCGGCCCCAGAGACGCGCACCCTGCCGCCCAAGACGCTCACACCCAGGGTGGCGGCATTGGCATCGGTCAACGCCGTGGCGGTCCAGCGCACAGAGACTTTCTGACCGCCCTTGTAGGCGAACGAGGTGCCACCCTCCAATGTGGTCACGGGCACGCCGCCCACGGTGATGGAGCTAGGCTTCTGAGAGTAGGCAACGGTCACGGTGCCGCCGCCATTGACAAACGCGGTGGCGGAAGTCAGCTTGCCCATGTCGTCTGGCAATATGTCATAGTCAACCTTATAGAGCGCATTGGCCTTGCCTTTCGCCCCGACGGGGTAAAGCACGCCTTGCTTCCATTCGCCGGTATACTCCCCCGTGAAGCCTGGGCCGGAGAAGTTGAGCCAATAGGCCACAAGGCCGTTTTGGAACTCTTGGTCGGAGAAATAGCACTGACCCTGCGAGAAACGAGCTTCTGTGAGATCCGGAGCCAGTGTCGCGGCCTTGGCCCCGCCCTCTCGCCTCATGGCCACTTTGGTCGATTTGAGTTTCTTGTTGCGCCCCGTGCAGAGGTTTTGCTTTATGGCGATGCATTTCTTGCTGTCGCCTTGTGAGACGGCCTCGGCCTCATCAAGATACGTGAAACCCGTCAGAGCGTCGCCGTCGTTGACGCCGACCAAGCATACGACCACCACTTTACCTTCGGGCAGCCTGTCAGCATCCATCACCACGCGGCCCGACAGGCCAAAATTTTGAATCATACCCTTGTTTTCGCGGGCCAGGACGCTGACGTATACCGTGTCGCCATATGTGACGTAGACGTCGGAGGCGGGGTCTACGTATATGGTGGCGTTTTCAAGCATAAGGTTGTTCACCTCACCGCTCAATGTGCCAAAGAGACCCGCCGACGCCACGGTGAGGTTGCTCACCGTATTGCCCTCAAACACGCCGGAGAAATTGGGGGCAGTGGCCCAATGGGGGAAGACGCTCGCAGCGTCATCGTCAGACAAGTTGTCAAGGTCTATCTTGACGGGGCTGAAGGCCAATGGCGTAGTGAGGTTAATTGCCGATGACTGATAGTCGGGGTCGGCCAAGGCCAAGAAGATGTCGGCCAAAGCCGCGGTGTCCGCCACGCCAATCTTTTTCACATCGCCAGCGTCTCCGCTCTCGTCAAAGCTATACAAGACCTTCACGCCGCCACCGAAATAGGACATCCACGATGAGAAATCTTCTTTGCGACCCGCAGGAATGGTCAGCACGGCCGAGGCTGGCAGCCCCGTGAACGCGTCCTCCCAAGGCTTAACGGCCTGCTCGCAAAGGGCCTTGACGGACGCCAAGGCGGAGCAACCATAAAAAGCCTTGGTCTTGATGACGCTGACAGATGCCGGAATCTCGACCGACGGCAATGAGACGCAATTGGCGAACGCGCTCACGCCTATGGTCTCCACCCCCTCGGGGAGCGAGACGCTGACAAGTGCGGAATCTCCCTCAAAAGCTTGCGCCTCAACGGCCTCCACGCCCTGCGGAATGTCAATGGCCGTGAGAGACTCGCAGAGGCTGAAACACTTCTCCGAAACGGATTTCAGAGAGGAGGGCAAGTTGACGGTCATCAGGCCCCGACAGCTCTGGAAGCAGTAATTGCCCAATGCGGTAACTCCCTCTTCCACCACAATGCTGCCCAATGAGCGGCATCCGCTGAAGGCATAATCGCCAACAGAGGTGACAGACGACGGGATGACGACAGAGTTGAGCGAGGTGCAGTCATAGAAAGCCGAAGCGCCTATGCTCTTGACCGTGGACGGCAAGGAGACGGACTCCAGCCCCGAACAACCGTGGAACGCGTAGTCGCCAATTGTGGTGAGGCCTTCTGGGAGCGACACGGCCGACAAGCCGTCACAGTTCTCAAAACCTTTGGCCGTTATGCCAACGACCTGATAAGAAGCACCACCACCGGGCTCGGACACGGATGAGCTTATGACAAGCGATCCGTCATAGGCGTCAGCGCCTTTGCCGGCCGTCACGGTGCTTGTACTCACGATGGTGTATGTGACGTTGCCAACCACAAAACTGTCAGCGAGCGCGTCTGAGAAGCCCAGCAACAGAGCCGAGCATAAAACCAATACGCTATTCCTCATATTCCTCTTTATTTTGCGTTTGAGGCGCGGCAAGGAATTGCCAAGCCATCCCCTTCTTTACGCAATGAGCCACATTATGTTGCGACCGCGACACAAAGAAAGGGGGAGCGGTCTCATAAAAACCGCTCCCCCGCAAAACAACTACTATGAAAAAAATTCTTTAGTCTACTTCATCAGCACTTTGACGGCCTCATCGCCGCAGCGGACAATGAGCAAGCCCGTCGGGCCCAGTGTAATGGTCTCGGCCACGGTCTGCGCCACAAGAACGCCTCGCGCGTCGAAAACGCTCTTGACCTTGCCGTCAGCCCCGCCGAAGATCAGTCTGCCGCCATCCACACTCACGGTCAGGCCGCCATCGGCCTCGCGCTCGTCCAGAGCGGTGGGCGAGAAGTCGATCACCACCTTGGCGCCAGCCTCATAGACAAAGGTTGCCTCTTTGTCTCCAAGCGCCACGGGCACGCCGCCCGCAGTTATCTTGAGCGGCTTGGTTGAATATTTGATTGTGACGTCAGAGCCGCCATTGGCGAACTGCGGGAGCTCCGTCACCGCGGACTTGCCAACAATTTCTACGTTCATCTTGTACAGCGCGCTCTTCTTTCCCTTAGATCCCACGGGATAGAGCTTGCCCTGCTTCCACTCGGCCGTATAGTCTCCCGTGAAGCCTGGGCCGGAGTGGTTGAGCCAGTAGGCCACCGTGCCGTTGCGGAACTCCTCGTCAGAGAACAGGCACTCGGCCTGCAGGAATCTTGGAGAGTCGAAGTCTACGCCCGTGGCCAAGTCCTTGTTGCCTGGCTCTTTGCGCAACGCCACTTTTGTAGATTTGGTCTTTTTGTTGCGGCCGGTGCAGAGGTTCTGCTTTATGGCTATGCACTTTTTGTTGGAGCCTGTGGTCTTCGGCTCATCAAGGTAGAGGAACCCGCGGAGGTCGTCTCCATCGTTCTCGCCCACCAGGCACACGGCCACGTATTTGCCGCCCAACTCGCCAATCTTGTCCTCGTCCACAATCACTCCGCCGCCAATGCCGACGTTGTGGAGGCGACCCCCGTTATTTCGCGCCATGAGGCTCACATATATCGTGTCTCCATCTTCACTGGTATAGTACTTCTCATCGGTCGGGTCAACGTAGATGAGAGCGTCGGAGAAAACGAGGTTGTTCACCGCGCCGGCCACGCCAATGTTGTCAAAGAGGCCAGCGGATCGCATGGCAAAGTCGTTCACGTTGTCGGCGTTCATGGTGCCGTTGAACGTCTTGATGGAAGGCATGAGCTCCAGGGCCTTGCCTATGTTGAGGTCAGA
This sequence comes from uncultured Bacteroidales bacterium, assembly GCA_934717675.1. GTDB lineage: Bacteria > Bacteroidota > Bacteroidia > Bacteroidales > Marinilabiliaceae > W3P20-009. Next base: position 45,317 of record CAKUYZ010000004.1, on the reverse strand, counting down.
AAGCGTGTCCAAGTCCAATGATGTGGGTTGGAGCGAGATTGGGCCGTTGAAGTTGACGATGGCGTTCTCGTAGAACGAGTTTCTCGGGTCGCCTGCAATGCCGAGGAAACCTTTGAGGCTGGCCGAGTCGGAGACCTCAACGATGACGGACTTCTTGGCCTCGTCGGTCTCGACATCCACCACCCTGCCGTTCATATTTTGTATCGGGTAGCGAGAGATCTCCTGCATGTCGTCTCGGGGAACGTTGAAAGTCCACAGCGTGGGGTCGGAGAACTTGAACAGATTCTCGTCCGCGGCCCAATTTTCCAGCTCCTCATACTCGCCATCGCCCCAATCCTTTTTGTAGTTCGTTGTGCCAATGAGTTTTTCGTCTCGTTCGCACCAGTTGGAGTCCTCAAAACCATATTTCAGACTGTCTCCGCCAACAACGACGTTGAAAGAGAGCCCGACATCAGCCCCCTCCGTCAAGTTCGGAGCGCAGAGCACGCGCTCCTCCTTGCCATCGCTGCTTGCCACCATATAGCCAATCTTCAGGTCAGGGGCAGCGACCTCCGTACCCGTGAAATTAGGGAAACAGATGGCCTCAGAAAGGTCAAATAAGCTACTACTATTCGCACTCCTAATGTAACAATCGGAGATTGTCCCGTGATTGTCAGCCACAAGGCCGGCCAGATGGAAACTGCGGATGAATTCTGTTGAACTCATCTGCCTTCCGGACTCTAGGCCATTGTCATTTCCATGCCAAGCCGCTCCCACGCCACAGTTGGAGATGGAGCCATGGTTCACAGCCACAAGTCCGCCATATTTAACGTCCAGCCCGTGGCTTATGGCTGTCTCGTATCCGATGTCTATTTTGGCGCTGACCTCACAGTTCCCAATGGAACCGTAGTTCTGGGTCGCTACGAAACCGAAGCTTGATGTCTGAGGAAGTATGAACAACCAATCGGGCCCTTGCAAAATGAGGTTGCGGACAGCTCCCTCTTCCTCAATGCGGCCTATAAGCCCGCCATCGAAGTTATATATCCTGTGACCATTGCCGTTCAGAGTGCCAGTGAGGCGCGCGAGCGAGACGCTCACGTTATTCTCATTTTTGCTGGCGAGGTCAGTCATGTCTATGTCGCTCTCAATCTCCACGCCATCGAACTCCGCGCCCTCGTCTTGCGCCAAGCAAAGCTCGAACCACTCGTCCATTGACGCCACATGGGCCACGCCGTCCTTTATGCGTATGTTATCAAACCGCGCGGTGGGGTCAATGCCCATAAGTGGCAGCGGAGAGCGAAAGCCATCACGGGTCGTGAGCAATCTGTCGAAGCCCCATTTTTTTGCCCCTGCCTCACCGAAAAGATCTATGAGGTCGAGCCTGCCTGGCATTTCCACGGCTACAGAGGGCATAACCTCCTTATCTTCAGCCCAAGAGAGCGTGCCCTTGGCGGAGCCTGCGGATATTGTCGCGCCATCGTTCACGCCATCGCGGTAGGTGTATGACCTGTCATTCACGTCATACGTGCCGTATGAGCAGTAGACATTGGACATATTGCCAGTGTTGCGCCCAACGGCGTAGCTCACAACGAAAGGAATCTCGGATCCCACAAAGGTTGTGTCCTCTATGGAAAGACCATTCTCCGGCCATGTGAGCTTGAGGGGAGTCTCATAGCTAAACCAATAATTTTCACCCGTCCTGATGTCGAGGAGGCAATCTGTCATCGCCCCGTCAGACGTTCCCGCCAAACAGCCGATATAGATGGCGGACGGGCAGAAATATGCTGTGGTACCACTCTCCACATCGATAAGCACGTCCCGAGCCGAAGTGGACGTTATGCTGCCATGGTTCATGCCGACAATCCCTCCCAAGGCTACCACATCGTCCTCGCCAAGGTATTGAGACAAGATGCCAGAGACGCTGGCTTTCAGCGTGCCTCCGACAATGCAGTTGTCTATTGTGCCGTAGTTCTTGGTGGCAAGCAGGCCGAAGCACGGGGTGCTGACACCATCGGCGTTGGAAGACAGTCGCAGGTTGCGCACCACGCCACTTTTGCCAATCTCCTCAACGGGCGGGAGGATGGGCTTGTACCCATCGCTAGGGTAATAATTAAAAGTCAAGGTATGGGCGTTGCCATCCAGAGTGGCGTTCATCTCCCCGCGGATTGGGTATGCGGAGACGATGGTTTGCGTAGAGCCATTAATGGAGACGGTGTCCTTGCTCAGATCTGCCAAGATGTCGATTGTCTTGACATCGGCCACGTCCAAAGCGTCGCTGAGCCTGTTCCACTGCGAGACTGTGGACACGGAAGCCACGCCGTCCTGCACCTTGAGCGGCCCGAAGTTATGAGCCTTGCCCATGGTCGGGACGGGGGCGCGGAAATTGCCGTAGCCGCGCGAGGTGGTGTCCGTCGTATAATAAGAGTGGTTGAATGTCCAGAGCGACGGGTCAGAGAAAGCCAACTCGGAGCGTCTTGGGAAGTCGGATCTCAGCGGCTGGATGGCGGCGTTGTCCACAATGAACTTGCCCTCGGCTGAGTCGTTACCATTGAGGAGGGTCAGGGAGCCAAGTCCCCAGCCCCATATGCTTTCATAGCCATTGCCGGCGTCATAGAACATTTTGCGCGGGCAGAAAATGGAGGAAACCTTGCCCTCGTCAAAACCCACAGGGATGCCGAGCCGGACGTCCATCTGCTCACTAGATGTGGGAGCGCCCGCTGTAGTGTCATAGAGAGAGACATACAACTCCTCACCGCCGCCATAGCTGCCCAACTTATACGTCAGAATGGGGCTAACGCCCAACGAATTACCTGTTCTGTCAGCGCAATCGACAAAGCAGTCTCTCACAACGCCACCGTTGTAGCCGACGATGGCGCCAACATATATGCGCTTAGGGCAATATTTGGTGTCTTCGGATACCTCTTGAGCCGTGAGGCGAACCTGAGTGCCGGAGTAGCACCTCTCCACCGTGCCATAGTTCTCACCCACAACGCCACCCACAGCAATGAGCCGGGCCGTGGTGTCCACGTGGTTGCAAGCGGTGACGAGATCCATCTCCATCCGTCCCATTATGACGCAGTCCGAGATGGAACCTCGGTTCACGCGGGCCAGCATGCCCGCCGCAGCGGCCGCCGTGCCATTGACCGTTGAGTTGGGCTCGTTGGTGCGGTAGGTGGGCATGACCTTGAGGTTCTTCACGCTTCCGCCCTCGCCAATGGTGCCAAAGACCGATTTGGTGCTGTTGATGATGGCATAGCCCTTGCCATCGAAAGGGACGTTGAGGTCGACGCCCGCGTCTAATTGCGCAATGTCGATGTCCGCAGTTAGCTCAACGCCCTTGATTTCGGGTTTACCCTCGGCCATGTCATTTACCAGCCGCTGCCAGCCCTCAGCAGTGCTGACGCGAGCCACGCCGCCAGAGATTACATAATCGCCATCGGAGCCATCTTGGTCGCCGTCCGGGTCGGCCTCATCGTCGCCAAAAAGGAAAGCCCCGCTCACGCCGGTCCACAGCTCAACCTCGGCAAGGGAGCGAACCGCCGAGTAGACCGAGCCTAGCGCCAAGAGGGCGAGCAGGAAAGGCAGTAGTTTTTTCTTCATAATCGTTTTCGTAGAAATGGATTTTGCAAAACCCCAGCGGACTCTCACCGCAAGGGATGAACGACAAGCGCAAAGATAACAGACATAAAGCAGTAAAATTTTAGTCAAAGATGCCTTTTTTATCGTGAAACGTACATAATTGCGCATTTGACACATAATTGCGCCCATGCGTCACAGCCTTGCGCCCCCTCGCAATGGTGACAAAAAGAAACGACCCCGAAATTCACATCTCGAAGCCGCCACTACTAGAAGTATGGATAGAAATGAAGTATAAAGTCACGCCAAGACGGATACCCCAAAGGCGGCCTGCGGGCCGCACCCGTCCGCGACGCAGTGACAAACGGCCTCTTGCGGCAACCGGACTGTCTTCACAGCCCATATTTTCGCTCTTTCGGCACGTTTGGCGTTTTCAACTTGGTCTTATAGCCAGCGATATGAGAGGAGTACAGCCACCTCAGGGGTTGCGGCCGGCTCTCCTTACCTTAGGAAAGCATCGCAAATTTAGCTTGACGGGCGGCGGCGCGGTATATCAAAACGTACATCTTATGTCTTCAAACGTACAAAAAGGCGCGTCAGTGTGTCTCTTTACGCTTTGCCACATCGCGGCCCTTGCGTGCGGAACTGCGTGGGCGTCATGCCCGTGTGCTTTTTGAAGAGTTGGCAAAAATATGCCATGCCTGCAATGCCGCACTCCATGGCCACGTCTCCCACAGTCTTGTCAGTCCGCGCCAGCAGTTCCTTAGCCTTGACTATGCGCACCTGCGCCACCAAGGCGGACGTGCTGACGCCGCAGAGCGCGTTCACCTTTCGGTTGAGCTGATGGCGCGTCATGCAGAGGCGGCTCGCCACCTCGTTCACGTCAACCTCTCCACTGGGCATCAGCTCCCGCACAATGTCTCCCACCTTGGCCACAAACCGCGCGTCAACGTCAGACATTGGCGCAGGCGCGTCGGGCTGTCTCTTTTCGTCGTCTTGCGCCACAGCCATTCGTGAGAATTTCTCCCTCAACGCCTTGCGGCTCTCTAGCAGCTTCTCCACCCGCAGCCGTAGCTCGTCAGCGTGAAAAGGCTTCTCCAGATAGGCGTCAGCCCCCGCCTCAAGCCCAGCCAGCCGGTCATCGTGCGTCACCTTGGCCGTCACCATGATGACGGGTATGTGTGACGTGAGCGGCGACTCGCGTATTTTGCGGCAAAGCTCCAGTCCGCTTATGCCGGGCATCATGACATCCGTAATGACGACATCCGGCACCAGCTCTTGCGCCTTGGCCAAGCCACAATCGCCATCGGAGGCGTAGACCACCCTATATCCGTGACCGAGCTGATGGCCAATGTAGTAGGCTACGTCAGCCGTGTCTTCGACCACAAGGACTGTCGGGGCTTCATCACCTTCCGCCGGCACGTCATCTTGCGGAGCTGCGGCCTCCTCTGGCACATTGGCGACGCAACACGGGCGCGGGACGCAGGCTGAAGCCGTCACGCCGTGGGTGGCGACCGTGGGGATGACCACGCTGAAGGTGGAGCCGCAGCCTGGCGCGGAAGAGACGCGCACAGTCCACCCCATGGCACTTGCCGCCAGACGCACGAGAGAGAGGCCTATTCCCGTGCCAATGGCCTTGGCTTCGGTCGGGACCTGATAGAAAGACTCAAAGACGTGGGCCTGCTGCTCTGCGGTCATGCCCACGCCGTTGTCCTTGACACGGACAACGACGCAGCCTCCAATCTTTTGGGCGGACAGAGTCACGCCGCCCCCACGCGGGGTGAACTTTATGGCGTTGGATATTAGGTTGGCGCAAATCTTCTCCACATAGTCCGGCACAAAGTCGGCGGCGTCGGCGGTCTCAATCTCCGTGGCGAGGGTCAGTCCCTTACGCGCGGCATAGTCTACATAACCATCGGCCACGGCCTTGAAAAGCGAGGCGACGTCTCCCCTATGCCACTGCGGCTTGGCCACACCGGAGCCTTGCGAGAGTTTGGCTATGTCTAGCAACTGGTTGATGAGCGTCAGCAGACTGTGGGAATGGCGAATGATGGACTCGGCGTCGCGCCTCACCTCAGCCTGTGTGGTCCCACCGCCCAAAATATCTTGCGCGGCAGACGTTATGACGGAGAGAGGGGTTCGGAACTCATGCGTTATGTTGGTGAAAAAGCGATCCTTCATCTTTTGCGCCTCAGCCCCCATCCGCTGTTGGCGGGTCCTGACCTTGAGCCAGTAGACCACAAGAAGGAGCGCGGCCACAACGGCAATAAGAATGATGATGAAGACCACGAAGCCGAGCTCCTTATTTGCCCTCTCTCTCTCGGCCTGCAGCTCGGCCCTGTCAACGCGCCTCTGCTGGCGCGCGCGATCCAGCCCCATGCGCACGTTCTGCACCTCGTTGATGGTGGCGGCGCTCACCACGCTATCACAATACGTGTCGGCCAACTTATAGGCTTCCAAGGCCTTGGCGGGTTCGCCGCAGTCAAAGTAGAGCTGATAATAGAGCTTGAAGATGCCCGCCAGGTGTTCGAGGGAGCCAATGCGCTCGGCCGTGGCGCGCGCCCGCGCCAGGTATCGGAGCGCGCGTCCGTCAGCTCTTGCGGCAATGCAGACCCTGGCCATGGCCATGCAGGGCGTGAGGGCGTGCCACTCGTCGTTGGTCTCGCTCATGATGGAATAGGCCGTCTCATACTCATTCAGAGCCGCAGGCAGGTCTCCGTTCTTCTCTCGGATACCGCCCAAATATGTGTGGCACAAGGCAATGCCGATGTTGGAGCCAATCTGCTTATTGAGCGAGAGCGACGTGTCATAATAAATGAGCGCGGAGTCCAATTGCCCTCGGCACTCAAAGATGTTGCCTAGGTTGGCATAGTTGATGGCCAAGCCCAAGTCTGAGCGCAAGTCGGCCTCGCCGGCCATAGCCCTGCGGAAATAAAGCTCGGCGAGCGGATAGTTGCCAAAGCTCATGTATATGTTGCCCAACCCGTTGAGCGACTTGACATAGCATTTCTCAAAAGAGGCGGAGTCGGCCTTATGAGCCGAGGAGAAATCGAGGGCTTGGTAATGAGCCTCGGCAGCGGCCGCGTTCATTCCCAACCTGCGGTAGACCGTGCCAATGTTATTGAGAGAGACGGCCGTAAGGAGCGAGTCTTGAATGGATTGGGCGGCCAATAAGGCGTCATTGTGCGCAATTATGGCGTCTGCGAAGCGACTCGCGTCACGATACGTCTTGCCAAGCTTGTTCGCCACGACGCACAATGACGCGTTGTCTCCCGCCTGGCGCAGACTGTCACACATGGCCCTCAGCGCGACGGTGTCTGACGGCAGGTCTTCCGGCCGCAGGGTCTGGCACTCCGCCGCGTCGCCGCTTTGGCGGCATGAGCCGAGGAGCAACATCGCAGCCAAGGCTACCAGGCTCATAATAAAAGTTTGGCGCATCAGTTTTTCATTTTCACGGCGTATGATCCCGCATACACCACAACCTTTGTTTTTACGAAGCGGCCTTGCTTTTGTTCAGAAAAAGAAAGACACGCTACACGAATAATCATGGGCATTAAAAAACATTTGCCAAAAGCTATACCTTTGCGCCCGTGGCGTATCGCGGCAATTTTAAACACAACCTTTGCAAGTGGAATGATTAGATTTATAGATTTGTTCGCCGGAATAGGAGGAATCCGTAAAGGATTGGAGCAGGCCATAATAACCAGAGGCGACACTCCCGTGTGCGTTTTCACGTCCGAGATAAAGCCTTACGCAATATCCGTACTGAGACAGAACCATCCCAATGAAAAAATTTATGGGGATATCACAAAAGTAGACGCGAAAGCCATACCGGACTTCGACATATTGTGCGCCGGCTTCCCGTGTCAAGCATTTTCCGCGGCAGGCAAGCGAGAAGGCTTCGCGGACACAAGGGGTACGCTGTTCTTTGACGTTGAACGTATCCTTAAAGAGAAGAAACCCAAAGGCTTTATCCTTGAAAATGTAGAGGGGCTGGTGAATCATGACAGAGGGAAGACACTGAAAACCATTTTAGCGCACCTTGAGGCATTAGGATATAAAGTTAGCTTTAGACTTCTAAACTCTAAATATTTTGGCGTGCCGCAGGAAAGAAAGCGCATCTACATTGTAGGGACTTTCACCGCTGCGCCAGACTTAGATGATTTTCCTGCAAGGAGACGTGTCCTTGGTGATATCTTAGAAAAAGGCAAGCCTACATTAGACTCTAAGTTCACTAGGCTGCTTCTCTCAAAATTTCAGGTGTCCGAATTATACGGCAGGTCAATAAAAGACAAGAGAGGTGGGGCTAACAACATTCACAGCTGGGATTTGGGCGTTAAAGGCGAAGTAACAGAGAACGGGAAAAAGCTCCTTAACCTCATCCTTACGGAACGAAGGAAAAAAAAGTGGGCGGAGGAATACAGCATAGACTGGATGGACGGCATGCCCCTTACTAGAGATATGATAGCGACTTTCTATTCCGGCCCAGATTTAGACAGCCTGCTAGAAGATTTGGTTGCTAAAGGGTATCTCGTTCGCGAACATCCAAAGAAAAAAGTCGTGACGGCAAATGAGGCTGGCGTAACGTCCTCTCATAGGGAACAAGACAAGACACTGCCTGTGGGTTATAATATTGCGGCGGGCAAACTTAGCTTCGAGATAAACAAAATTCTAGACCCAGCTCAGATGGCACCTACGTTGGTGGCTATGGATATGGACAAGCTAGCCGTGCCAGACGGGGACGGAGTCCGAAGACTGACTTTAAGAGAGGGGCTAAGGATGTTTGGCTACCCGGAAGACTACCAGTTTGACATTAATGACAGGAAAGGCTTTGATTTGCTCGGCAACACCGTGGTAGTCCCTGTGATTGAAGCCGTTTGCAACCGTCTTTTAACGACAATATATGGATAAGGCGCAACACATATATGCTAAGCTGATAAATGACTTCGGCTTTAAAGGCTCCATCGGCGAAATTATTTTCACACTGAAGGACATTTCCCTAGTGGTGAGCCAAAACAATGTAGTAGGCAACATCCTAGAGGAATGGCTCGACAGGTGGATGACAGAGAACAACATACCACACAAGCATAACGAAGGCCAGTCTAGTCCCGACTTCTGGCTAAACCTAGAAGACGAAAACGCCGACTGACTAGAAATAAAATCCTTCACAGGAAGCCCAAACTTTGACATTGCCGCCTACAACAGTTTCATAAACCTCATAATACAGAAACCTTATAAACTGCAATCCTCTTACTTGCTCATAAAGTACAAGATGGAGGAAGGTAAAGTTATTATAGAGAACTGCTGGTTGAAAAAGATATGGGAAATAAGCAGCCCATCCGAGAGATGGAATGTCAAAGTACAGGACAAGAAAGGTATAATCTTTAACATCAGACCATCTGTTTGGTATTCTGAAAAGACTGACTATCCTACATTCGAATGTCTAGAGGACTTCCTATCAGCCTTAGAGGAAGTAATATACACTTACCCTGACACCCATTCAAAGGGCGCAACTTGGAAGAAAGAACTGGTTAGAAGTTATAAAGATTTCTACGGGATTGAGTTAAACATACCTAGATGGATGGATATCGCAGATAAGTATAAGAAGAAAGGAAACGACTACACCGACTAGTGGAAGCTTCACAATTCAGTCATCCCAATTTGAGTTCATACAAGAGCGACAGCATAGTAGTATATTAAACAACAAAAGCCAGCCCCACAAAAAGGCTGGCTTAATTTTGTTGCACAACGAATGAGCAAGAACTCATCCTAAAGGCGCAACCATTTCTTATTGTCTTTGCTAGGCCATAGCCTACCCTTTGTGCCTGAGAGCCTCCAGTTTGGTGGCGTTCTCGGCCACCTTCTTTTCAGAAAGCGGATAGAGGGCTATGAAAGCTACACTGAGGATGGTGCCGACGGCCGGCAAGAGGCTGAGGCACATCTTGATGCCGTCTATCGTCTCGGGACTTTGCTCCGCATTGGGCTGGAAGCCGAAAGCCGCAAGAAGCCAACCCGTGACGGCGGAGCCGATGGCCCAACCGAACTTCTGGCTCATGGAGGAAGACGAGAAGATGAGCCCCGTGGCGCGGTTGCCGGTGGTGAGCTCCGAATAGTCGGCACAATCGGCATACATGGACCAGAGGAGCGGGAATATGGCCCCCGCGCAGACGGAGATGAGCACCTGGAAGACAAAGATGGGTACAAGCTGGTCTTTGTCAAACCAATAGAAAATGACGCTCAAGACGGTGGCAATGAGCATGGCGCCCAAATATGTCGTCTTCTTGCCAACCACATTGCTCACCGGCGCGGCCAACACCACGCCAATAATGTTGGCAAGCTGCCCCAAACCCAGATAGAGGGCGCTGAGGGCGAAAGAGGTGCCGAAGATGCTCACGTTGTTGGCCTCCGACTCCACCACGAAATATTTGAAATAGTAGACCGTGGCGCCATCGCGGATGGAGTTGAACACCAGGGCGGCCACGCCCGCGCCGAGCAGAATCCACCAAGGGCGGTTGTGAGCCAGGTCCTTCAGGTCGTCGCTCACGCTCGTCTTGGCCTCCTTGATGGGGCGGATGCGCTCGCGGGTGAGGAAGAAGCAGCCCAAGAAGAGAACCACGCAAACCGCGGCGAAGCAGCCGACAGCAAGCGTCCAGGCCGTCTGCTGGCTCTCTACGCTTTCTGAGGCCGCACCGCCAAAGCCCTCAACAATCTTCATAAAGAAGAATAGCGCGGCGAAACTGCCAAGGTAGGCAAAGGCCATGCGGAAAGTGGAGAGGACATTGCGGTCCTTGGGGTCGGGGCTCATGACCCCGAGGAGCGACGCATAGGGGACGTTTATGGCCGAGTAGACAACCATCATGAGCGAATAGGTCACAAAGGCGTAGATCAGTTTGCCAGTGGAGCCAAAATCGGGAGTGAAGAACGTCAGGACGCCAATGAGGCCAAAGGGTATGGCCAGCCAAAGCAGGAAGGGGCGGAACTTGCCCCACTTGGTCTCGGTGCGGTCGGCCACCACGCCCACAATGGGGTCGACAAAGGCGTCCCACACGCGGGTGACAAGGAACATGGTGCCCACGACGGCGGCGGAGATGCCGAACACGTCAGTGTAGAACACCATAAGGTATGCGCCAAAAAGCTTCCAGAACATGGACGACGCCATGTCTCCAAAGCCGTAGCCAACCTTTTCGTACAGTTTAACCATTCGTGAAAATAAGTTTTAAAGGGGGCGCGCGCCGCAATGGTACGGCACGCGCCCCCGCTACTTTTCTTTTTTACTTCTTGGGCGTGAGGCGGAAGACCGCAACGTCATGAGCGGCGACCTCGCGGACCAGGTTCTTGTCCGTGGTGCCGGCATCTTTCTTTGCGAGAAGGTCGCGCAGCTTATATGTCTGCTCGCCACACTTCAGCTCGCGGTCGCAAAGGCTGTCTTTGACGTAACGCTTCCAGTCATAATCGAGCGTACGGGTCTGCTCCGTCATATTGACAAAGGCGAAAGCCCACTCACCGTTGTCGAGAGGCTTGACCCACACCTCGAAGCCCTTGTCGTTGAGGAAACGGAAGCCCATGATTCCGAGCTTATCCTGATCCACAGCGATGATCTCTTTGTTCGTGACGAGTTCAAGCGTCTCCTTGCTCATCTTGCGGATGTCGTTGCCAAGGATGAGCGGCGATGCCAACATGCTCCACATGACGAAGTGGGTGCGATCCTCGGCAGGAGACATGCCGTTGCCCACCTCGAGCATATCGAAATCGTTCCAATGGTCGGGGCCGGAATATTTGCGGATGTCGCCGCGGAGGCGGACGATGGGCCACAGGCCGAGCTTGGCCCAGCCGCCATAGTTCTCCTCACAGTCCCAGCAACGGGCAATGTCTCCAGAGATGCGCCAAGAGTGGCCGATCTCCGCGCCCCACTCCCACGACTGGGCGTCTCCCCACTCGCAGATGTTGAAGACCATGGGACGGCCGGCGGCGTAGATGGCGTCGCGCATGATGGAGTATGAGGCGCGGGCGTCTTGCGTGGAGTGTGAGCACCAGTCATATTTGAGGAAGTCTACGCCCCATTCGGCATATTGGCGAGCGTCGATATATTCGAAACCGCGGGTGCCAGGGTAGCCGGCGCAGGTCTTGGTGCCGGCGCAGTTGTACATGCCAAACTTGAGGCCTTTGCTGTGGACATAGTCCGCCAGGGCCTTGATGCCGTTGGGGAACTTCTTGTGGTCGGCCACGAGGCGCAGGGTCTTCGGGTCGCGCTCCATCTCCATCCAGCAGTCGTCCATGACCACGTATTCATAGCCGGCGTCTTTGAGACCCAGCTTTACAAAGAGATCAGCAGTCTCCTTGACAAGGTTCTCGTCAATGTCGCATGCGAAAGTGTTCCAGCTGTTCCAACCCATGGTCGGGGTCAGGGCCAGACCCTCGAACTTCTGAGCCGAGGCGGTGACGGATGCGGCGAGCGCGGCCGCCAGAGCGATATGTCCTAATCTCATATTCAATTGGGATTATTGGTGTTACTAAAAAATGAGGTTCTTGTGTTAGAGGGAGAAAGCCTCACGGAGGAAGGCCACCAGCTCATCGGCAATGACGGCCTGCTCATCCATGCTGGGGTGGTCGCTGCCGCCACCGTTGTAACTCTTCTCGTAGATGTGGAACGGGATGGCCCCGCTCTTGCCGGCCAGGCCTTGCGCCTCGGCTTCGGCAGATATGGCCGGAAGCATCTTGCGGAAATAGGCCCGCAGCGTGTCATTGGCCATAGGGCTGGAGATGAGCGCGATGTCGGCATTGACGTTTCGCTCGCTGATCATGCGGATGAAATCGACATAGGCCGTGGCGAAAGCCGTGGAATCCTGCTCGCCATCGTTCTGGCCAAGGGCGCAGACTACCACGTCCGGCTGATAGGCGAAGTCGTAGCCTATCTTGTTGTCAACAAGATCCACCTTGTCATATATCTGCGGCATGACATACTTGTGGTCGCAGCAACTGTGCATGAGGCCAATGCCAGAGACCGAGGCCAGGGACCACTCGGCCCCGAGGGCGCGGGCGGCACGCGGGCCATAGGCGTAGTAGGCGCGGTGGCGGTCATACCACACACCCTGCCCGTAGGGGATCTCATCGGTGTAGCAGTCCATGCCGCTCGTTATCGAGTTGCCGATGAACTCCATTTTGAGCCGCGTCTCGGGCTGCCATTTTTCCAACCCCGGAGCGGAGACAGAACAAAGCTGCGTATAGCCCATCGCACTCTCCGTGTCGCGGGCAATGAGCACCGTATGACGGCCGGGCGCGAGGCTGTCGGCCACGGCGATGACCTTGACGGCAGTGTCCGCCACAGCTGGCGAGGGCGTCTGGCCTATGGTCAGACGGTTTTGCGCGCCGAGGGTGCGGAAGCGGCCCGCCGACTGGCCGTCGATGACCACCTCAAGGTAGTTATAGCTGGTGCCGTAGAGGCGTTCGTCGCGCAGATCGATGTCACAGCCAGCGCCATCGAAAGCGAAGGTGAAATAAGCCCCAGCGCCCCACTGACGCGGCCCGAGCGAGTCGGTCTTGTCAACGCGGCCAATGAAGGTTATGGCATCGTCATACCCGCTGACGGTACGTACGCCGTGGCCGCACGATGACAAGAAAGCCGCGGCCGCGCACAGGCAGAGGGCAAAGATTTTTGTCTTCATCATGCCGACGGGTTAACGGTTATATGAGCACACGCGGGCCAAAACCTCGGCGAGAGCCCTGGTGTTGTGATATGGGCACTTCCAGAATCCCGCCTTGCAGTCGGGATATACATCGGCGCCGTTGCGATCCGTCCTCCACAGCCACTCACCGCGCTTATGGTCTATGATATGGTCGCGGATGAAGTCCCACACGAGGAAGACCTTGTCGAGGTAGCTCTGGTCTCCCGTGAGCCTCCACGTGTCGGCCAGGCCGACCATGGCTTCGGCCTGCGGCCACCAGTGCTTGTCAGTGTCGAGCTTGCCGTTGACCTTCTCGTAGAAGATGGAGTTGCAGTCCCACCCCTCGGCAATGGTCACGTCGGTCAGACGTTTGCAGATGGGCTTGAGTTTTTCCATCCACTCCTTGTCGTCAATGACCTCGGCGGCCTCGTAGAGCAGCCATGCGCCCTCAATGTCGTGGCCATAGGAGTCAATGTGGCTCATGACGGTCCAGTCCATTCCGAAGAAGAGGTTGAAATGGCCCGTGACGTTGCATATGATCTTGTTGGTGAAGATGTCCAGGCAGTGGATTATGCTGCTGCGCAGCTCCGGCGTCGGCTTGGCCCGATAGAGGTTGGCGTATGGCTCAATGATGTGGAGGTGCGTGTTCATCGACTTGGGCGTGTTCTCGTCCTTGTCGCTCAGGCGCACATCGGCCATCGGCGTCCAGTCGGCCGCCAGGGCCTCGATATAGCCACCGTAGTTAGGGTCGCGGAAGTGGGTCTCGATGAGGTGGTAGGTCTCATAGGCCAAGTCGATGGCCTGCGGGTCTTGCGTGAGGCGGTAATATTCAGAGAGGCCGTAGATGCAGAAGCCCTGGGCGTAGGCCTGCTTCTTGGTGTCTACGGGCGCGCCTTTGGCATCCAACGACCAATAGAATCCGCCGTTCTTCTTGTCATAGAAGAAATCGCGGAGGTAGCAGAAGGCGCGGTTGGCCCCCTCCTTATATTCGGGGCGGCCAAAGAGGCGCGCCGCGCAAGAGAAAGCCCAGAGGATGCGCGCGTTGAGGATGGCGCCTTTCTCGGCGTTGGGGATGAGGTCGCCCTCCTTGTCTCGGCCGCCGTAGAAACCACCATACTCGTGATCCTCCATCTTGCCTATCCAGAAATTCATTATGTTGGCATACTCTGCCAGCAGCTGATCTCTAAACTCCTTTGTATTCATCGCGTTATTGCAGAAAAAACGGGGAGCGGGACGCCCCGCCCCTCACAAATGCAAATATACCTTTTTATTTCTTAAGCATCTCCTCCAGGGTGATGGTCTCTTTGGCGTTGTAGATGTCCATGCGCCTCTGATAGTCATTGGCCACCTCTAGGAACTCGCACCAGCACATGAACCACACCCACTTGGGCTGCTCGCGGCATATCTCCGGCGTTGGGAGCTTGCCCACCTCGCCCCATGCTATTGGCTTGCCGTCGGCCAGTTTGAGGAGGGCGTCATAGTCGCGCTTGTCATAGTTGTGGTTGTATATGTCAGTGGCCAGCACATCCACCACATCGTGTCCCGGATAGAAGCCGGCGTAGTCGCCCACGTTGGGAGATCCCGTCTCGTTGGCGTTGAAGACCCACAGGAGGTTGTTGATGTGATGATAGTTGGTCAGTCTGTCATAGAGCATGCGATATAGTTTGGCGTAGCCGTCTTTGCCCGGGCGCGCGCCCCACCAAAACCAGTCACCGTTCATCTCATGGTATGGCCTCCAGATGACGGGAATGTTCTCTGCCTGAAGCTGCTTGAGGAAGAAGGCAATGACATCCACCTGAGCCTTCCAGCGCGTGTTGAGCCCCGTGCCGTCTGTCGTCAGCTCTTTCCACTGCTTGTCCGTCAGCTTGCTCTGGATTCCGTCCTTGCCCTGCCAGGTGGTGAAGATGGCGTCGGTGGTGGGCGGCACAGCGTGCCACATGAGGGTGATGATGGCGCCCTTGGCGTGCCACTTTATTGCATTGTCCACCACCCTTTGACGGAAGTTGATGCCGTCTAGTGAGTTAGGCTTGCTGTAGCCAAAGTCTTGGCCAAAGACGGCGGGGTGCGAGCCGCCAGTGAGGTTTTCCACCCTCTCCATATAGATGTCGGAGAAGAGCGGGTAGCTGTGCTGGCCGCAAAGCGTGCCGTTGCCGCTCTGCGCGTAGATGAATTTGAGAAGCTCCTTGGCCTCCGGCGTGGCGTTGGGGTTGACAGGAGCTTGCGCCATTGAGGCCGTGAGGCCGAGCGCCGCCAGAGCGGCGGTGAATATCTTTTTCATTGCTTACTTATGTTTTTGAGTGGAACAGACGAGAGAGCGTAATCACCTGACGGTCACGGCCCCAAAGCACGAGGCCTGCACGCCAGACTTGTTTGACAGATTGGGCCAGGCGTCATCGGCCCAGGCGTAGCGCACCGCCACGGGCGCCTTGACCTCTTTTGACGAGACCACGACAGCGCCGTCTTTGGCAATCTTGCCTACGGCCTTGTGGAAGACGCCGTCGGCACCCGCCAGCTCGAACCAGTTGGCAGTCTTGCCACCATCTGTCAGGTGGAGGCCCTGCGCGTTGGCAAACGATACAATGACACTTTTGCCGCCCTTGGCCAAGGCCGCGGACTGGAAGAGAGGCGCCTTGTAGGCGAAGCCCTCCTTGCCATAGGCCTCTGAGAGTACTGCGTCGGCAAAACGGTTGCCGGCCTCCACCTTACGGCGCGGGTGGATGTCTTTCAAATCTCCAAGGTCGCCAATGACCACAAGGCCAGAGTGGGCTATGGCGGCAGAGGCCAGCCTCTGCTGATCGCGCACCACCACGGCCATGCCCGGGGTGTCATACTTATATGGCGCGATCTGCGCAAAGATGAACGGGATGTCTCGCCCGTCATAAAGGCCCGCGCGCCAGCTCTTGACAAGCTCCTGGAGCATCTGCGAATAACCCTCGGCATTCTCACAGTTCTGCTCGCCCTGATACCACGCCACGGCGCGGAAACGGTAGTTCATGAGCGGAGCCACCATGGCGTTGTAGATGAGGCCTGGGCGGACTGGCCCCCACGTGGTGACGCTCAGCTTGTCATTGAGCTCCTTGAGGGCGGGGTTGGCCTCATAGACCGCCGCGGGGGTCCAGCACTCAATGGGCGTGCCGCCCCAGCTGGAGTCCACTATGCCCACCGGCACGCCAAGTTCGCGGCGGAGCTTGCAGGCCATGACGTAGCCTATGACAGAGAAACTCTCGGCATTTTGAGGCGTGGTGTGGAGCCACATGCCGGAGACGTTGTGAGAGGGGACTGGGGCCGTGCGATAGTCGACGCGGAACATGCGGATGTCATCTTGGCGCGCCTGGGCCATGAGCGAGTCTTTCTTCTCCATGCCCCAAGACGGCTGGAACTCCATATTGCTCTGACCGGAGCAGAGAATGACCTCGCCAATGAGCACGTCGGAGACGACGACCGTGTTATAGCCTTTGAACTCAATGGAGAAAGGCGTGTCTGAGCCGGCGGGCGTTGTCACCTCCACGCTCCACTGAGCCAAAGGGTCGGGCGAGGCCTTGTAGGTCTTGCCGTCCCACGAGGTGGTTATGGAGACCTCCTCATATGGCTTGGCCCACCCCCAGAGCTTGACGGTGGAGTTTTGCTCCAGCACCATGCCGTCTGAGATGACGGCCGGGAGGGAGACATTGGCCCATGCGGCCGAGGCGGCCATAAGCGAGGCGGCCATCGAAGCCACAAGCCTCATCGGGTTCAAAATGTTCATTGGCAAAGAGATTTTAAAAGACGCTGACGGACGGCCTTTTTTCAACTGGGAAAACGGATACGGCCAACGAAGGCCGCATCCGTCATAAAACTACAAACTAAACAAGTGCCGAAGACTACTTCTTCAGAGCATTATTTTTATCTACGAGCGCATTGATGCGCTCCACGGAGGCGTAGCTCGTGAGTTCATCCTCTGGAGTGTTGAGGCAATAGTTAACAAGCTGATCCACAGTGGACGTGGCCACGTGCATGCGCGTGTCGCTAGAGGCGTAGTAGATGAAGACCTTGCCATCCTCGTCGGCAATCCAGCCGTTGGAGAAGACTACGTTGGAGACGTCTCCAACCCTCTCGTCTCCATAGGGGGCCAGGAAGTGGCCTGCTGGCTTGTGGGTCACGATCCACGGCTTCTCGAGGTCGGTCAAGAACATATAGAGGACGTATCGCAAGCCCGCGGCGGTGTTGCGCACGCCATGCGCCAAGTTGAGCCAACCGGCCTTGGTCTTGATGGGCGCGGGGCCCATGCCGTTCTTGACCTCATAGATGGTGTGGTAGGTCTTGGCGTCCATGATGTACTCGTCCTTGACCTCGGCGCGGCGAATGTCGTCGCAGAGGCCCCAGCCGATGCCGCCGCCCGAACCGGTGTCAATAAAGCCGTCTTGCGGACGAGTGTAGAAAGCGTATTTGCCATCGACAAAGTGTGGGAAGAGGACCACGTTGCGCTGCTGGCCGGCATGGCTGATGAGGTCGGGGAGGCGCTGCCAAGTCTTGAGATCCTTGGTGCGGACTATGCCAGCCGCCGCCACCGCGCTGCTGGTGTCTCCAGCCGCCGCCGAGGGGTCTTTGCGCTCGGTGCAGAATACGCCGTAGATGTAGCCGTCGTCATGCTTCGTGAGGCGCATGTCGTAGACGTTGGTGTCCGGGTTACCGGGAACCTGCGGCAGCGTTATGGGCCTGGGCCAGAAACGGAAGTTGTCCACGCCATTGGGGCTCTCGGCCACGGCGAAGAAAGACTTGCGATCCACGCCCTCGGTGCGCACCACCAAGACATATTTGTCACCCAGCTTCATGGCGCCGGCGTTGAACGCCGCGTTGAAGCTTATCCTCTCCATGAAGAAGGGGTTCGTCTTGGGGTCGAAATCGTACCGCCACTCGAGAGGCACGTGCGCGCGCGTCACGACGGGATACTTATATTTGTTGTAGACACCGTTGGCGCTGAAGAGCTGCTCATTCGGGCGGGAGATGAGAGCCTCGAAGTCGGCCTCCACCTTTGCCTTGCGCTCGTCAAAGAGACTGTTGCTCATGCTGTTGAATATTGCGAATATATTAGAGATCCTATGTTCAAACTCGGTGTCGGCATGCCCCCTCGTTTGCAGTTACAAGTTTAGCCCTTATATGAAAGCGTGGCAAATACTATCTTATCATAACAACATACAAACACGACAAAGGCTTTAACCGACCAAAACAAAAAGCGACAAACATCCTAACAAAAGCAAAAGTATGACAGTTCAACATCCATAATAATCAACGCAATAAGCTTTTCAATGGCACAAAAGTTCACAAATTGGCGCATTGTATGATTTTGCCGAGCGCCCACCACCTTCGCCCCACACAAGTTTGGCCACGAGGAGTGGCCGCACGATGGGCAGAATATGCCACGCGCGCCGCGCAAGTGAACCGAAAAATCGTATATTTGTGACATAACAAATACGTTGACAGATGAGCAAAATACTGGTTACGGGCGGCACGGGCTTCATTGGCTCGCACACCGTGGTGGAACTGCAAGAAGCAGGATATGACGTCATAATAGTGGACGACCTCTCGAACTCCAAGGCCGAGGTGGTGGACAATATTGAGAAAATAACAGGCAAGAGGCCAGAGTTTGAGAACTTCGACCTCTCAAACCGCGCGGACACCCTCAACTTCTTCTTGCGCCACAAAGACATTTGCGCCGTGATTCACTTCGCGGCCTTCAAGGCCGTGGGCGAGAGCGTCTTCAAGCCACTGGAGTATTACCGCAACAACCTCAACAGCCTGATGAACATCTTGGAGAGCATGAAGTTCACGGGCGTGAGGAACCTGGTGTTCTCGTCGAGCTGCACCGTCTATGGCCAGCCGGAGAAACTGCCAGTGACGGAGTCCACGCCACGCAGGCCCGCCGAGAGTCCCTATGGCAACACCAAGACGGTGAACGAGGACATCATCCGCGACTTCTGCCACGCCGAGAAAGAGATTAACGGCTTGGCTTTGCGATACTTCAACCCCATTGGCGCGCACCCGAGCTCGCTCATTGGCGAGAGTCCCGTGGGCGTGCCAAACAACCTGGTGCCTTACATCACGCAGACCGCGGCGGGGCTGCGCAAAGAGCTGAGCATCTTCGGCAACGACTATGACACGCCGGACGGCACGCCCATCCGCGACTACATTGACGTGGTGGACCTCTCCAAAGCTCACGTGGTGGCCATCCGCCGCCTGCTGGAGGGTAAGAACAAGAGCAACTACGAGTTCTTCAACATTGGCACCGGCAAGGGGCTGAGCGTCCTTGAGCTCGTCAACGCCTTCATAAAGGCCACAGGCGTGAACCTGCCTTACAAGATTGTCGGGCGCAGAGCCGGCGACATCGTGAAGATATGGGCCGACACCACGCTCGCCAACAAAGAGTTGGGCTGGAAAGCCGAGGTGCCCATTGAGCAGACGCTCCTCAACGCCTGGAACTGGGAGAAAAAGTGCCGCGGCATAAAATAAGAGCCACGCAGGCAACGCAATGACCATTCCCCCGCCACCCCTTGGGCCGCGGGGGAATGCTTTTTATATGGGCATCCCAAAGGTCAAGCAAGGCATTATATTCATATCTTTGTTGAAAATAGATTTATAAGATGGAGACAACAGTATCTTACCAAATTAACCTTCCGCAGGCCGACACCACCCTGCTGAAATCGCTCGCCAAAAAGTTTGGATGGACTGCGAAGAAAGCGGACAATAAGGTCAAAAAATGCCATCTGGATGAGGCCATCGAAGACGTGGAGAACAAAAAGAATCTATACGTCTTTGATGATGTTGATGAAGCACTAGCATTCTTACACGAGGACTGATGTACAAGATAGCTTTCACCGCAAAATTCAAAAAGTCGCTAAAAAGATGCGAGAAGAGAGGGCTGGGCTCGAGAGCCATGGACGATGTCATAACATTGCTGGCAAACGGAGAAGAGCTGCCAGCCAAGCATAGGGCGCACGCACTGCATGGTGACTATGAAGGATATATGGAGTGCCACATTACGCCCAACTAGCTGCTAGTGTGGAAAACGGACTCCACTGAGCTGATTCTCATAATGGTAGACACAGGCACTCACAGCGACATTTTCGGGTAGGCACAAAACAAGCGACAACAGCAATATATAAATGAAACGAACAATCATCGCCATCGCGGCAGCCGCCATGATGGCTTGCGCAGCAACAGACGCTGCCGCGCAACAGAAAGGGGACAAATTCGTCGGGACGCTCATTGGCTTCTCCATGGCCAATAGCAGCACGACGGGTGAGGACGGCGTGAAAGAGAAAGGCGACCCCGTATGCGCCATTGAGCTAGACCCCGGGTTCCACTACTTCGTGGCCGACCATTTTCGCATTGGCGCGCAGATGCAACTGACCCACCAGTGGCAGAAAAATGACGAGAGCGACACCAAGACCAGCTCGAACAATTTGGCCATAGGCCCAACGGCCGCCTACTACATCCGCCTGGCAGACCGTTTCCACTTGGCTCCGGAACTCGGCTTTTTCTACTGCCACGGCAAGATGTCTTATGAGCGCGACAACCACACCGCGGACTACAAGACCAACGGTTTCGAGCTGGCCGCACTGCCTGTGCAACTTGAGTTTCGCCCCACTGACCGCATAGGCCTGGGCGTGAGCCTGCTCAACCTGGAGTTCGCGCATATGAAGAGGACTGATGCTGACATTAGCGGCAATGCCGTGAATTTCAATATAATGCTCAACCCGACAGTTGGCGTGAGGGTGTTCCTATAGGCTCGGGAGGACAGTAAAGAAGGAGTCGTGTCAACCAAGTGGCACGGCTCTTTTTGCTTTTATACGGAAAGGGGAACCGACACGCGGACGAGGCGCAACGCTCCACACTAAGAGTGAGGGAAACAAAAAACGGCCTGACGGGCAACGCCCGCCAAGCCGCCTATCACTAGTTCAACAATATAGCCTACTTGAACGATGGGAGCTGCTCCCTCGTCACCACGTTCTCACAATTCATGGCGTCGTTCCACCACTCCGTGTTGGCATGAGAGTGCTTGTCTAGCGAGCCAGCCTCGTCAGCGGCGCCATCATACCACGGCATAGCCCAGCTCCACATGACACCCTCGGCCATCTGCTCGGAGAGTTTAGCCACGCTGCCGCACTCAGAGAGGGTTACAATCTTGCCGGGAAATGTGGCGCAAATGGCGTTGTATTCATCGGCAGACTGACTGGCGGTGAGCGTGTACTCATCGCGCCCTATTATGTCTACATACTGATCGCCAGGATACCAGTCGAAGTCGTCAAGGACGCCTTTGCTCTTGTCGTAGCCATAGCCCGTCTGGGTAGTCCAGACCCAGATGAGGTTATTGAGACCCTGAGACTTGAAATAATCGAACATCTTGCGCCAGAGCTTGACGTAGACCTCCGCACCGTCAATGCCCCACCAGAACCACGCGTCGCCACCGCTTATGGCATTGCCAGAGGCCTCGTGGAGCGGACGCCAGATGACTGGGACGCCCGCCTCTTGGAACTTTTTGAGCAAAGTCGCAACGAGAGCCAAATCCTCATCGGCAATCTTCTGCTCCCAAGAGCCATCTACAAAGATGTTCTTGGGGCGGAAGACTGTGGTGGCAGACACGGGGATCTCCTCGTCTTTTTCATTTTTTTTGTACACTATCTTGCCATCACCTGGCGTGCAAGTGTATGAACCGTTCACGTATTTCTCGGCCTCTTTGTTTGGCACATTCCAATGCCAGCAAGCGGAGACGATGCCGCCCTCATTCCACCACTGCTGGAGTTCCGAGATGTCGTCATAATTCACTTTCCAGCCACCCTTGAATGGGTTGCGGGAGGCATCATCATAAAGAGTGTAGAAGTGAAGATAGTCCACCGTGGCTATGGCCGGATATTTGCCCGTGGCGGCATGAACCATCTCGGCCTCCTTGAGGTTCCAGTTCACATTTGCGATGGAGCTGGAGATGGTCTTGCGGCCATATGTCTCACGCAAATAGTCATAGACAGCCTTTGCGGCGGGGAGCGGCGACTCCGTGACCAGGTTCTCCGCCACGCTGCCAGGCGTGGGAGCATCGGGCGTGGAGAACGTGACGGAGAAAGCCGGGATGTCAGCCCCACCCTGCTTGGTCTTGAAGAAACCATCGGGCACGCTGAGCGTGTAGGTCTGGCCGCGCTTGAGGGTGACGGGGATGGTGAACGTCATCACGTTCTGAGACTTGGAAAACGCCGTCATGCCGCATTTGGTGCCGCTGAAGTCGGCCTCCTTGCCAGAGACGAAATTAACCTCTTGCGAAAAAGTGAGGTCGATGGTCTTAGTGGACGTGGCCACATCTTTGGCGCCGCTGGCGGGAACGGATAATTGGAGCGAGGCCGCCTCGGGCGACGCACCACCGCCATTGTCGTCTCCACAAGACAAGACCGCAAGCGGAGACAGGAGAAGCCAGAGTTTAGATATGAATTTCATTTTTTACCTTATTACTAACAGCGTCACTAAGATAAAGAAAAGAGACGAACGGTGAACAACCGTGAAAATAATTCACTAACAAATGACGGAAACGTACAAGTCCGCCGGACAACAGGAGAACATAAAGCGAATGCGCATAAGGAGGCATTTTCAAACACAAGGAATAAACATTATATTAGCGAACAACAAACTCATAAAAATATTCCACAATGGAAGCTATAGCAAACGACATACACATTGTAAGCTCAGCCGACGCTCTCTGGTCACTTATAATATCTCAACCCAAGAAGGTGCAAAAAATATTGTGGGACAGGATGAAGGCCATGGAGGCAGAGACCGAAAGAGCCGCACCCAAAGTGAAGATGACGAAGAAGGAGTATTATGACATGCTGGAGGAATCGATAAAGAGCGGGGTGTCAGAAACTATGGAACCGGGCGAAAGTGGAGAAGAATTCCTGGACAGAATACTAAACAAGCATGGCGTATAGGGTATCAGTAACAGATGCTGCGAAAAGGGACATAGCCCGCCTCGCCAAAACATCTCCAGCATTGGTGAAAAAGTTAGGCGTTCTTTTAGATGAGCTGAAGGAACACCCGCACACCGGCACGGGGCAGTGTGAACGTCTGCGTCATTTCGAGACCGAGACGTGGTCTCGGCGGATCAACAAGGAGCACAGACTAGTGTATCAAATACATGATGACGTGGTCGAGGTGCTGGTTATCGCAGCCTTTGGGCATTACGCATAGGCGTGTGAGAATCGTAGCTCAAGAGGGAAAGCGGAGTCAATTTTCGTGATTGACTCCGCTTTTCTCTTGCCATGACACGAGACGTTGAGGTGACACAGGAGACAGGGCGCAACCCTACCCTACAAGGTGAGGGAAGAGGCCTGTTTTTAGGATATAGGCACAAAGTCTCAAAACTCTAGAACCCACAGCATTGCAGCACTTCATGCAGATTTACGATTGGAAACCAGATCTGCAAAGATTCATTGGAGCAAATTGTTCTTCAAGACATTAGCATAAATTTAAGCGTATGCGCACAAGCCCTAACGGCTACAGAAAAAGAGGCGGGAGGCCTCTTAGAGAACCTCCCGCCCCGCATCAATAATAACAGTCTTATGTTGTCGGGTTACTTGATTGCAACCTTTGTAATTATCAGATTGTCACCCGTCATGACAAGGCCCCCGTTAGCGACAAGGTCATCGATGGCAGCCTGGGTGAGAGTAAACTCGATGGTGGTGGCGTCAACATCATCGCCAAGGTCATACTGGTTCTTGCCCTCAGCGTTGACTGCATCAACCAGAGCACCCCAACCATCTCCATGACGCAGGGATAGGCAACCCCACTTGCCAGTCTCTACCTTCTTAACTGTGAAGTAGAGCGTCTGACCAGCCTCAACGAGACTCCAGTCGTATCCACCCCATGCGAGATCTTGATTTCCACCCCATCCGGCGTTACTGAATTCACCTGTCCAAATGGCAGTTGGAGCAGAGTAGTCTACAACATAGCCGATAGAGGATATGATAACACCATCTGCGTTGAACATCATAGAACCATCCCACCATGGATTATCATTCTCATCATGGAAGCCAGAGAGGTCTACATCAACATAACCTACTGCAAGAGCATCGGAAGAAATCTTGATGACGTTCTTCTTTGCATCATCGGTTATAGCCCAGTTTTCACCCATACCCCAATAACCATCCATCACTTGGAGTTCAGAGTTTGCTTGGGCTACGCGAATGCGCACAAGAGCGCCAGAAGGCAGAGGTACGGGGAACTTAACAGGCAGGCTGACACCACCCCAGCCTGCAACTTCAATAGGCGTGTCGTAAACAACGGTTTCTACGAGTCCTTTTCCGACAACTTTAACGATGTACTCAACCTCGGTCTCGCCAGACACAAGCGTCATTCTCTGGTTACCTGGGGTTTGGCCTACATTGACGAAAAGGAGGTCGCCGTTGAGAATGTAGCCAGTCTCGTTGCCGTTGAGTTTGACAGCGGTAAGGCTCTGAGCATTCTTTACTGTACACTTTAAGAGGTCGCCAATCGTGGTCTGCTCAGCATCAAAAGCCTTAACGGCGCAGAAGGTGTAGGCATTGACAGTGAAGTTGTCTATCTCAATCTCCTCGCCATTGTCCATGATGACTACCACCTTGCCGCTCTCGGCCTCAAGGGGCACCTGAACGCAGAAGCCCTCAACAGTCTTGGAGACGGACGCCGTGGCCTCTACGCCACCGAAGGTGACTTTGGAGACGCGGCTTGCGAGGGTGGACTCGACATTGAGCACGTCAAGAGGCGTGGCATCGGTCGGGAAGGTGAAGACGGGCTTGGTGGTCTCAAAGCCTGTCACCGTGATGGTGCTGCCATTGGCGAGACCTAGGGTGATGTCGCCACTCTTGGCGGCGGCGGTCACGGTGAGGAGGACGTTGCCGTCCTTAGCCTCGAAGATGGACTCGCCAGCGGCAGTGGTGTCGGCGGCGGTTGTGCCTGCGAAGAAACCGTTGGTGATGAGGTCGAGGTTCTCACCCTCAATCACTACAACGTCGCCAATGCCATAGGATGCTTTCTTATCCTTGATGGAGGCCGTGGGCACGACGGTCTTGAGCTGACCGGCTGAGACCTCGAGGCCGGAACGGAGGACGAGGGTGACCTCGCCGTCTTGCGCCTCGGCAGGGAGGGCGACGCTGAGGTTCTCAACATCTTTGGTGGGGTCGGCCACACCCGCGCTCACAGCCTCGGCACCAGTGAACTTGACGGTGTTGACAAGGCGGAGGAGCGAGCCGGTGATGACCACCTTCTCGCCAGCCTTGACGGTGGGCGTTGTGATCTTGACGTTCTCGGGTCCAGCCACGGTGAGGACCTCGGCGGACTGGAGGAGCGTCTCAACGGTATCCTTGCCATCGATGGAGTAGTAGCCAAGCTCGAACTTGCCAGTTGAGGCGTCTACCGGCACGGTGACTTTGAGTTCGGTGCGGTTGTCATTCTTGACCTCTACGTTCTCGCCAGTGGCGAACTTGACGAAGTCGATGTAGGTGAGGTATGTACCCTTGACCGTGACGACATCGCCAGCCTTGACTGATGCGGGAGCGAACTCCTCGAAAGTTATGGGTTCGGTGAAAGCTATCTGCTTGGTCTCGAGCTCGCCACCGTCATAGATGAGCTTGACGGTGCCGACCTCAGCTCCCTCGGGGACAAGGGCCTTGATGGTGTATTGGTCAACGACCTCCGGTGTTGAGGAGACACCGCCAGGGAACTCCACGCTCGTGACACGATTGAGGTTGGTACCCTTGAACGTCATGAAAGCGCCGCGTGTGACCTGGAGGGAGGCCGCCGTGAGGCTCACTCCGCCATTGGAGAACTGATTGGTGTCGTAGTCGTCATCATCGTCGCACGACGTGACGAGCGCGCCACTCGACAGGGTCAGGAGGCCCGCCATCAGCATGGCTATATTTTTCTTATAAAGCTTCATAATTGCTTAAATGCTTTAAGTCTTACTGTTGAAGAGATGAGACGCGCGGGAGGCCACATTGGGCCGCGGCCTCCCGCAGTCTCACATTTTTCTACTTGTAGGGGACAGCGCGAATGTTGTCTATACGGAAGACAGGCGCGCACTCGGTGCCATCGACGCCACCGCTCCACGGCCAGAGGACGAACGTGGCGAAGTCATCGGCGCTGGAGAGGGGCACGGTGCCCTTGGAGCCATCTGCATTGTAGACGAACTCAGAGAAGGGCACAGTGACGGTGATCCACTTGTCGCCAGTGTCGAAGCTGCCAGTCTGCTCCCACGGGCGGTAGAGACCGCGGCAGAGGCCCCCTTCGGGCTGGATGTAGGCGTTGGTCTGCCAGCTGTCGTTGGCGGCCGTCTTGGCGTTGGTGAAGACGAGCTGCATGGCACCGGCAGACCAAGGGTGAGCCTTGGGGATGTAGAGCTCGAACTTGAGAGCCATATTCTGGAAGTCAGAGAAATCAATGAAGTTGCAGAACGGGCAACCCGGGTTGCCAGGCTCAATGCTCATAGGGTCGCCATTCCAGTTTCCGCACCAGAAGGGGAGCTTGAAATCCTCAATCCAGCCGCCATCGGTGGTCTTGGAGCCATCGCCGAGCTGAGCGTAGTCGCCGCAGCCAGGGATGCCGCCCTCGCTAGAGTAGGTTGCCGAGATGTTCCAACCCTGCGGAATGATGCCGTTGGAGCTTGCGCCGCCGCCAGCGTTGAAGTCCGCCATGATGCCACGGTTGTCGTTGAAGTTGAACTTCGTGGACTTAGTGGTGCCATATTTGGTGGTGACGGAGATGGCGCCGCTCTCGGTGCAGCCCTCAGGCACAATGAAGGAGACAGAAGTCTGCGAGAGGCTCTTGAACTCGGTCACTTGCTTGCCGTCTGGCATGGTGATGACCATGGGGGCGTTGTCATAAGAAAGGAGATAGTCACCATTGATGGTGGCCTCGTCTCCCGGCTGGACGTACTCACAATCCATAGAGGAGAGGACAGGGGCGGAGATGTCTACCGTGAAAGGATACTCGGTGATGACGCCGCTCTTGTTCTTCATATAGATCTTGTCGGTCGGGGTGCCAGGGAGGTCCCTCGGGATGGTCACGAAGAGCGAATGGTCGGTTATGAGCGAGCTGTTCAGGACGGCCTGACGGTCGTTGAAATAGAGCTCGGTGACGGAACGGAGGTTGTTGCCGATGAGGACGACGCGGTTGTTGGTGAACGCCGACGTGATGACGGAGTCCTTATTGGTCGGCATGCAGACGTAGATGACCTCCGGGGTGCCGCCGGCAACCTCATACTTGTCTGGCTCATCCTCGCACGCGACGAGAGTGAGGGCAGCAAGCGAGCAGGCGCAAGCCGAACGGACGATATGCTTAAGATTCATTTTCATCGCAAAGTCAGTTTTTAGTAATTGAACTGGTTGATGTCAACATCGACAGGATCCTCGCTGAGGTGCGGGTTCATGGCAAGGTCGGTATCGGGGAACGGCAGCGTGAACATACCCTTGGTCACGTTGTTGAGCTTGGAAGACGTGAGGCCAGCCGCGCTCAAGTCCCAAGTGGAGTAGCCGCTGGTGAACCAGGTCTTGTAGGCTTCGGAGAGGCCATAGTACGTGCCGCGCTCCTGACCCTTGAGCTCCGCAATGGCGGCCTCGGGGTTGTAGTAAGAGAGGCGTACGAAGTCGTACCAACGGTCACCCTCGCAAGCCAGCTCAAGACGGCGCTCTTTCCAAACCTGCTCCCAAGAGATGGACGTCTCCTCCTTCCAAGTGCATGAACGGTTGTGAACTTTGTTGAAGGCGTCCAGGGCATCGGCATTGGTGGTGTTGCCGCCATCGAGAAGAGTCTGCGCCTCGGCGAGGACGAGATAGACGTCGGCAAGACGGAGGATGTGCGTGGCAAGAGAGGTACACATGCGCTGCATGCCGTAGCCGATGCCGGCAACGTGGTCGGCGTTGTCGCCAACCAGGTGCTTAACCTCCTGAGCGCCCGTGGGGCTCTGGAACTGGCCACCACCTGAGAGGTTGGCGCGCGCGGCAAGGGTCTTCTCGTCAGTGTTGAAGTAGAAGTCGCAGATCTCAAAGCCGCCGAGCGAGAAAGTGCTGGCGCGGTCGGTCCAGAAGTAGTCATAGACATCGCCCGCCATCATGAGAGTGGCCTTGCGACGAGCGTCAACGTTAACGCGGCTCTGGTTGGTGGGATCCTCCTCAAAGGCCTTGATGAGGTCGACAGACGGTCCAGCCCAACCGCCCCAAGTTGAGCCGGTCTCATCGAAACCGTTAGGAGCAAGGTCGCTCTGGAGAGTGTTCTGGCGAGTCCAGTTGGTGCCATCGGCAGTCCAACGCCAAGCGATGAGGCTCTCGGGGCAGTTATTGTTGGCGAGGCGGAAGATGTCGGAATAGTTCTCCATAAGCTCGCGGCCAGAGTTGTCCTTGACATCCTTCGCGAGCTCGACGGCCTTCTGGAGATCCTCCTTATTGAGAGAGCCGCTCACGCCCGCCTTGGTGAGATATACCTTGGCAAGGAGGCCCTTTGCGGCGAAACGGTCAATACGGCCGGCAGAAGCGCTCTCCGGCAACCACTCAATGGCCTTCTCGAGGGTCTTGACGATGTAGTCATAGACATTCTCGGGCTTGGCGCGATAGACATCGTTGTATGAATTGCTGGCGATCATACTGGAGTTGTCATGGATGATGGGCACGCCACCGAAGGAGCGGACGAGATAGAAGTAGGCCAACGCCTTGAGGGTGAGGCACTCTCCCTTGGCAGCCAATTTGGCGGCCTCGGTGCAGGCAGGGCCTGACTTCTCGTCTATGTTCTTGATCTGAGTGTTACAATACGCATTTACGCTCCAGAGGGAGGCGGACATATTGCGCAGGTCGTCGTCTGACGAGTTGACGGTGAGCGTCAGGTAAGGAGAGGAGCCCCAATAGTAGTTGCCAGCCATAACCTCACCCACTTTGAAGAAGCCGCGCTGGAAGTCGTACCAAGGCGAGTTGTAGATGGGGTTGACGGCCTGATAGAGCTGCGCGTCATTTTTGTAGAAGTTGTCAACGTTGTAGTTGTCTTCCACGGGACGGTCAAGGAAGTCATCACAAGCCGAGAGCGAGAGCCCCGCCACGGCCATCAGTGCGATGGCTTTCGTATATTTGAAGTTACCGTATTTCATGTCTCTTAAAAATCAGATTAGAACGTTACATTCAGGCCGACAGAGTAGACCGTTGGCGAGGGGTAACGACCGTTGTCGAGGCCGTAGACATTGGTGCTCTGCGTGGAGGCACCAATCTCGGGGTCGTAACCGGAGTAGTTGGTGAACGTGGCGACATTCTGGAGGTTGACATAGGCGCGGAGGTTCTGGAGCCCCCAGCGGCTGATGAGATCCTTCTTGAAGGTGTAGCCGAGCGTTATGTTCTTGATGCGGAGGTAAGAGCCGTCCTCGACATAACGGTCGGAGATTCGGTCGTTGTCGTTCGGGTCCTGGATGGAGGCGCGGGGCGTCTTGGTGCCGGAATTGGCCACCTTGACGTTGGTGATGTCGTCATACCACTTCGCGCCGTTGGTGTATACCTTGTCGGGGTCGATGGGCACGAGCTGGGCGCGGTCGTTGACATCTTTGAGCTGGTTGGCCCATGCGCTGTTCATGTGCGTAAGGGTCTGAGCCAGATAGTTGTAGACCTTGTTGCCATAGGAGCCGTTGACGAAGATGGAGAGGTCGAACTCCTTGTAGGAGATGGTGTTAGTCCAGCCGAAGGTGAACTTGGGCATAGGGGAGCCGATGTTGGTGCGATCCTTGTCATTGATGACGCCATCGCCATTGAGATCCTTGTACTTGATGTCTCCGACCCAGACTGTCTGCGTGCGGCTGAATTTGATCTCGCCCTCCTCGTTAGGCGTAGGATACTTCTCAGGCCTCGGAGAGTTCTGGATGTCAGCGAGATCCTGATAAACGCCATCGGTCACGTAGCCATAGAAGTTGTAGAGGCTCTGGCCAATCTCGGTGCGGCTGACGACATCGGACCACTGGCCGTAGCCCTCAATGGCGGACGAGGCCTGGCCGTCGAGAGCGACGAGTTTGTTCTTGTTCCAAGAAATCTGGAACTCGGAGTGCCAGTTGACCTTGCCATTGTCAAACGGAGTGCCACTTACGGTGAGCTCAAGACCCTTGTTCTCAATGGTGCCGTAGTTGCCCCAAGGAGCGGCGAGGGCGGAAGAGGCGTTGCCGCGGGTGCCCATGTAAGAGGGCAGCTGGAGGCTCATGAGCATGTCCTCTGAGGTCTTCTTATAGAGGTCGGCCGTGATGGAGAGACGGTCGTTGAAGAAACCGAGGTCGAGACCGAAGTTCCACTGCTCCTGAGTCTCCCACTTGATGCCAGTGTTGGGGATGTTGGAGACTCGGTAGCCCATACCGAGGCCTGTCTCCATCTTGGAGACGGAAGAACCCCACTTGTAGCCGCCGATGCTGGAGTTGCCAGTCTGGCCCCAGCCGGCGCGGATCTTGCCGTTGGAGAAGATGTCCTCAATGCCGAGGTTCTTGAAGAACTCCTCGGAGGTGAAGCGCCAAGAGGCGGCAGCGGCGTGGAAGCCTGCCCAACGGTTGTCCTTACCGAAGTTGGACGACGCGTCTCGACGGTAGGTGTAGGTGAGGTTGTAGCGGTCGGAGAAAGCGTAGGTCAGACGGCCGAAGACGGAGACCATGGAGCTGGACCCGAAGCCGTAGCCAATCATAGGCGTACCGGTGCCAAGAGCCGGGTTGTGAACATCGTCACTTGGGAGGTCGGTGTTCTCAACTGACTCGTAGTCATATTTGCTCTCCCAGGCCTCGTGGCCGACCATGAGGGTATAGCGATGCTCATCGGCGATAATGTCGCTCCAAGTGAGGTAGTTCTTGGTCTGCCAGAAGGTGTTTGCGTTCTTCTGACGGCGAGAGCGGTTCTGATTTCGAGTGTAGGTGCCCATGGAGACCATAGGCTCGTAACGCTCAGCGTCACTCCATCCGAGGTCATAGCCGAGCTCGGTGTGCCAGGTGAGGCGGTCTTTAAGGACGGCGCCCGGGGTGACCTCGGCGAAGATGTTGCCACTGAGCTTCTGACGTCCCAGGAGGATGTCATTGTAGAGCGCCATGGCCACAGGGTTGGGGTTGGTGTAGCCTTCCTTGGAGACGCTGGAGTATGAGCCGTCGATGTTGTAGATGGGGATGTCCGGGGTGGCGGTCAGCGCGTAGGTGATGACACCCTCAGAGGAGTCGGCGAGCGTAAAACGCTCCTTCGTCTTGGTGTACATGGCGGAGAGGCCGAGCTTGAGCCAAGGCTTGAGCTTGGCGTCGAGGTTGGCGCGGAGGGAGATGCGGCGGAACTTGGAGCCGATGATGGTGCCCTCCTGGTTCATGAAGTTGCCAGAGACGTAGTACTGCACTTTCTCAGAGCCGCCCTGGGCAGAGAGCTGATGCTGATGCTGGAAGGCGGTCTGGAAGATGGCATCTTGCCAGTTGGTACCCTTGCCGAGGAGCTCGGGGTAGGTGTAGTCTTCAGTGGCCTGAAGCTCGCCCGTGGAGGCGAGGTCATTATAGAAAGAGGCGAACTCGCGGAGGTTCATCATGTCCAGTCGCTTGGTCTGACGGTTCCAAGCCGCAAGACCCTCGTAGGTGAACTTGGCGTCGCCAGCCTTACCGCGCTTGGTGGTGATGAGGACGACACCGTTAGCGCCCTGCGCTCCGTAGATGGCAGTGGCGGAAGCGTCCTTCAAGATCTCCATGGAGACGATGTCGGACGGGTTGATGGTGGAGAGAGGCGAGATGGTGGAGGTGGAGCCGTTGCCGAGGGCGTCACCGAGGCCGTAGTCGGCGCCGGACGAACCCTGGCTCTGGACAATGACGCCGTCAATGACGTAGAGAGGCTCGGCGTTGGCGTTGATGGTGGCCTGGCCACGGACGCGGATGGACGATGAGGAGCCAGGCGCGCCAGACGTGGAGACGGAGGTGACACCTGCGGCGCGGCCCTGGAGGGACTGGTCGAGGTTGGTGATGACGGAGCCCTTGAGAGCCTCCTCGCCCACGGAGACAGAGGCGCCAGAGAGGTCGCTCTTCTTCATGGTGCCGTAGCCAACGACCACGACGTCGTCCAGCTCCTGGCTGTCGCTCTTGAGCTGGACGTTGATGGAGGAGCGGCCATTGATCTCCTGCACGTCATTGGTGAAGCCAATGAAAGAGAAGGAGAGCTTTTGGGCATCGCCGACGTTGATGGAATACTTGCCATCAAAGTCAGTCACGGTGCCGACCGTCGTCCCGGGGACTGTGACGGCCACTCCTGGCAAGGGCTGGTTAGTGTCGTCTGTCACGACACCCGTGACCACCCTCGACTGCGCCCACGCCGTCGCAACCGACAGCATGAAGCACAAGACTAGAAGAATGATTCGAGAATTGCTTTTCATAATATTTAATTCTTGATAAACCTTACTCGCACCCTGTTACCGAATCCGAGCTATATCGTTTACAAATTTATACCAGTCTTCAGGGGCAGGCAAATACTATTTTATCACCAACCAATAAAATAGCAACCTTACATTAACAGCGATTCACAATTTATTACTCTCAGCAAACGTGTACGGAGAGCATATATTTGCATATGTGGAATTATTTCGTTAAGATTGTACAAGGAAATGCAGGAAAACGCATAATGAGATCTTTTGTTCGTTTCCATCCGTGAAACACAACTTTTTAGACTTGGCGCGACACTGCAACTTAACAATTAACAACGCCCTAAAACAAGGGCGCGAAGCGCGCGCGGCTGCAAAGAATTCGCAACGCGGGCCGAGACTTATACACATTAGACAGTCAACAACACTCTCTGACACCACAATAAAAATGAAAGCCACGACAGTCTCACGCGAGATAACAGCGCTGAACGAGAAGTCCGACGCCATCCTCATTTTCGACAGGCAGAAGAAAGACTTCAAATATCCTCTGCACTTTCACCCGGAGTATGAGCTCAACTACCTCTACAACGCCGAGGGTGCCGAGCGGCTGATGGGCGACAGCGTGGAGCATATAGGGCCACAGGAGCTTTGCCTGGTGGGCCCGAACCTTTACCACGCATGGAAAGTGGGCAACTGCGACCACGACACGTATAAGCGCGAGGTGACGATGCAGTTCGAGGCCAACCTGTTTCCCGATGAGCTGATGGCCAAAGACATATATAAGAGAATCTCCGAGATGCTGAAAAAAAGCGCGAGCGGGCTGCTCTTCAGCGCCGAGACGGCCAAAGCCGCGGAGCCTATGCTGACGGCCGTGAGCCGCACGAGGGGGTTCGAGTCTTACATAGAGTTCTTGAAACTCATGGAGTTTCTGGCCGAAAGCCCGGACCAGAGGGTGCTGGCCAACAACTCTTTCCAAAACGGGACGACGGCCTCGACAGACAACAGGATTGAGAAAGTCCACGACTACATTGTGGCCCACTACAAAGACAAGATAACGCTCGGCGACGCGGCCGACATCCTTAACATGAGCCCGGTGAGCGTGACGCGGCTGATAAAGCAACGGACTGGCAAGAGCTTCATAGACTTCCTCAACGAGATAAGGATAGGCTTCGCGGCGCGCCAAATGGTGGACAGCGACATGAGCATATCTGAGATATGTTTCTCCAACGGGTTCAACAACATATCGAACTTCAACCGCACTTTTAGAAAGAAGCAGGGCCTGACGCCCACCGAGTTTCGCCAAAAATATCTGGGCAAGAAAAAAGTATTGTGACCAACAACAACTCAAACTTTCAAGGACAGCAAATGAGACACCGACAGACACTGACGCTGCTCGCCGCAGCCTTGGCCGGCACCATCATGGCCAGCTGCACAGGCGGCCACTCACGCCAGACTGTGAGCCTGGCGGGCGAATGGCGCACCGAGCTTGGCCCCGTGAGGCTGCCAGGCACCACAGACGAGGCCGGCATTGGCGACACCATATCGAACCTGCGCGAAGACACGCGGCTGAGCCGCCGGCACTCACTGTGCAGGGCGCTGACATATACGGCCGACATCATAATCCCCTCCTCAATGGACGGGAAACACATTGAGCTATACCTGGAGAAGACGAAGCCCACGACGCTGTGGGTGGACGGCGACAGCATAGGCCACCGGACGCACCTGCACACGCCGCACGTCTATGACCTGTCCCGCTTCCGCGCCGGGCGGCACACCATAAGGCTGAAGATAGACAACACGTGGCGCGCCGACGGAGAGGCCCTGCTGCCGGCCATTGGAGGCTCGCACGCCGTGACGGAGGCGACGCAGACCAACTGGAACGGTGCGGTGGGCGAAGTGAGCCTCCGCGCCATGCCCCGCACATACATCCGCCACCTGACGGCAACGACGACCATTGACAGCATAGGCTCAAAAGACGACGGCACGCCCGTGGGGGCGGCACGGCTGGAAGTGGTGGTGGAGGTGGCCTCGGCCAAAGACACGAGGGCGGCCATTGACATGAAGTGCCTGCCCTACCCCCTCTCCACGGCCGACGCCCTGGGACAGACGGCCACGACGGTGCAGGTGGACCTGAAAAGGGGACTGAACCGCACCACGATAGGGATGGACATGGACGAGGTGGAGCTATGGAGCGAATTTCGCCAGCCCCTCTATGTGGTGGACGTGACGCTAGACAGTCCCGACGGCGTGGACAAGAAGCAGGAGCGCATAGGCTTCCGCACGTTCGAGACGCGAGGCACGCAGTTTGTGGTGAACGGCAAGCCGACATTCTTGCGCGGCAAGCATGACGCCTGCGTCTTCCCCCTGACGGGCTACGCCCCGATGGACAAAGAGACATGGATCAAGGTGTTCAAGACGGCCAAAGAGTATGGCATAAACCACTACCGTTTCCACTCTTGGACTCCGCCCGAGGCGGCCTTCGCCGCGGCCGACGAGGTGGGCATATACCTCCAGCCCGAGCTGCCCTACTGGGGCGAGCTGAAACCCAGCAGCAGTGACGAGGCCTCTATGAGGCTGGACAACTTCCTCTATGACGAGGGGTTGCGCATAGTCCGTCAGTTCGGGAATCACCCGTCATTCGTCATGATGGCGCTCGGCAACGAGCTGTGCGGAGACACCACGGTGATGCGCCAAATGGTTGACGGCTTGCGCAAGGCGGACCCTCGGCACCTCTACGCCTTCGGGTCGAACAACTTCCTGGGCTACCTGGGGCCCAAGTCGGGCGAGGACTTTTTTGTGGGGTGCAGGGTCGGAGGCGAGAGGCCTGGCGAATATAACACGCACGTGAGGGCCTCGTTCTCCTTTGCCGATGCGGCCGACGCAGGAATTCTTAACGCCACGCGACCCAACACGCGCATGACGTTTGCCGAGGGTATGAGCCGGTCCTGCGTGCCTGTGGTGGGGCATGAGACGTGCCAATACCAAATATATCCCGACTATTCGGAGATTGAGAAATATAAGGGCGTCTTGGCCCCGCTCAACCTGATCAACTTCCGCGAGGCACTGCGCCCCAACCATCTTGAGGGTCTGGCCGAGGCCTTCCACAAAGCCTCTGGGGCGTTGGCCGTGGAGTGCTATAAGGCGGACATCGAGATGAACTTGCGGACACCGGGGTTTGGCGGCTTCCAATTGCTGGACCTGCAAGACTACCCTGGCCAAGGTGGCGCGCTGGTGGGCGTGCTGGATGCCTTTATGGAGAGCAAAGACCTTATCTTCCCCGAAGACTTCAGGGGTTTCTGCTCCGCCGTGGTGCCACTGGCCCTGATGGACAAACTGACATTCTCGACCACGGAGAAATTTAAGGCCGACGTGGCCATAGCCAACTACTCGGAGGCCGACATTGCCGGCGAGACGCTGAACTGGCAGCTGACGGAGGGAGACAAGTGCGTGGCGGAAGGAGACTTCAAGGCCTCCGCGCCACAGGGCAACGTATGGACCGTGGGCTCCATTGTGGCCGACCTAGGCAAGTTGGATAAGCCCGCGGCCTTGAAACTTACGCTTAAAATGGGCGAGGCACGCAACAGCTATAACATTTGGGCCTACAGCCCCGTGAAGCCCGCCCACAGCAAGCAGTTGATCCGTGCCTCGACGTTGACCGACGCCGTGCTGAAAAAAGTGGAGGCTGGAGCCATATGCCTGCTCACACCAAACCATAAAGCCGTTGAGCGGCAGACCGTTGGAGGCCTCTTCATCACGGATTATTGGAACTACGCCATGTTCAAGACCATATCGGAGAACAACGGCAAACCCGTGTCTCCCGGCACGCTTGGCTACTTGATAGACGACGAATCGGCCCTATTTCGCGACTTTCCCACAGCAAGCCACTCCGACTTCCAGTGGTGGGCGATAGCCAAGGCCACTCGCCCGCTCATATTGGACGGCACCCCCGAGGCACTGCGCCCCACGGTCATGGCCATAGACAATGTGAACCGCAACCATAAGCTTGGCGTGATTTTTGGCGTTGGCGTGGGTCGCGGCAAAGTGCTGGTTTGCATGACGGACCTGCGCTCCATTGCCGACTCGCCAGAGGGTCGTCAGTATGCGGCGTCGGTGGAGACGTTCGCCGCTTCGGATGAGTTCCATCCCTCGGTCATTATGACGGGAGCGGACTTGGCGCACCTGCTGTCTCGCGACGTGGAGACGGAGAAGATTGAGGGAGTGAAGAATATATCTGATTACAAGGAGGTTAAGTAGTCCATAGCTTTTCCGCGACGGACGGAGCCGTGTCACCCCGAGTGGTGGCACGGCTTTCGTTTTTAAGCCAGGGGGGAGACGGGTCACGACCCGTCTCTACATAGTGGAGATGTATGAGACCCCAGAATGCCAAACGTAAAGAGGCGGCAGCCTTACGGCCACCGCCTCCCATAAAAGTTCAGGAAAACGCAAACGGTTACATCACAACCTCAACGGTGTGCTTGCCGGCGCTATGTTTGATGACGTTGCCTGAGATGGGCTTACCGTCCACCATGATGGACTTGACGCCCTTCTGCGCACCGCTCTCGTTGCGGACGGTGATGTCATATTCCGCACCGCGCAGCTTACGCGTGATGGAGTAGCCCTTCATGTTGCTGGGGATGCATGGGTCGATGAGCAGGCCATCGTAGGTAGGCTTAACGCCCAAGATGAACTGGGTGATGGTGTACCAGTTCCAGGCCGCCGTGCCTGTGAGCCATGAGTTCTTGCCCTCGCCAGGCTTGGCAGCGTCTTTGCCGGCAACCATCTGGCTGTAGACGTAAGGCTCCACCTTGTGGAGGGTCTGGTCGGAGATGTAGGCCGGGCATATCTTGCGATAATGCTCCCAAGCGTCGTTGCCACGACCCACAACGGTCTCACCAATGATGACCCAAGGATTGTTGTGGCAGAAGATGCCTGCATTCTCCTTATAGCCAGCAGGATAGGACGAGATCTCGCCCATCTCGACATGATAGGTGGTGAAAGCGGGCCAGTTGAGGACTATGCCGTGCTCGCAATCCATATATTTCTTGACAGAGTCGAGAGCCTTGTCCACCATCCCCTCTTCCTTGCCAATGCCGGCCATGGTACACCAGCCTTGGCTCTCGATGAAGATCTTGCCCTCCTCGTTCTCCTTGGAGCCAATCTTGTTGCCGAAGAAGTCATAGGCGCGCAGATACCACTCGCCATCCCAACCGTCTTTCTTGACGGCGGCCACCATATCGTCAATGGCCTTTTGGGCGCGGGCGGCCTCGTCTTTCTTGCCAATCTGCTGGCAGAGCTCAACGAAGTCGCGGCCGCAGACAACGAAGAGGCCGGCAATCATAAGGCTCTCGGCCTTGCTGCCCTCCGTCTTATTCTCAGTTGTCTGGAAGCTCTCGTTAGGATCCCAAGAGAAGCAGTTGAGGTTGAGGCAGTCGTTCCAGTCGGCCCTGCCGATAAGCGGGAGCTTGTGGGGACCGAGGTTCTTGACCACGTGGTCAAAAGAGACCACAAGGTGCTGATAGAGGCTCACCTCGCTGCCCGGCACATTGTCAAACGGCACGGGCTCGTCGAGGATGGAGAAGTCTCCCGTCTCCTTGATATAGGCCACGGTGCCGAAGATGAGCCACATGGGGTCGTCATTGAAACCGCCGCCAATGTCGTTATTGCCGCGCTTGGTGAGGGGCTGATACTGATGGTAGCAGCCGCCGTCGGGGAACTGCGTAGAGGCTATGTCTATGATGCGCTGACGCGCGCGGGAAGGAATCTGGTGTACGAAGCCGACGAGATCCTGATTGGAGTCGCGGAATCCCATGCCGCGGCCAATGCCGCTCTCGAAGAAAGAGGCCGAACGCGAGAAGTTGAACGTGACCATGCACTGGTACTGGTTCCAGATGTTGACCATTCGATCCAGCTTCTCATCGCCGCTCTTGACGGTGAAGCGGTCGAGGAGGTCGTCCCAGTAGTCGCGGAGCTGCGCGAAAGCTTTGTCCACCTTCTCGGTGGTGTCAAAAGCCGCCATGATGGCCTTGGCCTTGTCTTTGTTGACGATGGTGCGGTCAAGTTTGCCAAGGCTTGTGAGAAGGCCTGGCCTCTGACCCGTCGGGTCATATTTCTTGTCCTGCTCGTTCTCCACATAGCCGAGGAGGAAGATGAAATCGCGGCTCTCGCCCGGCTTCAGCTCAACCTCGATATAGTGGCTGGCGATGGGGCTCCAACCGTGAGCCACGCTGTTGGAAGGCTTGCCGGCCTCCACGTTTTGCGGCAAGGCGAACTCATTATACAGGCCAACGAAAGTCTCGCGGTCGGTATCGAAACCGTTGATGGGGGTGTTGACGCTGTAGAAAGCATAGTGATTGCGACGCTCCTTATACTCGGTCTTGTGGTATATGACGGAGCCGTCAATCTCAACCTCGCCAGTGGAGAAGTTGCGCTGGAAGTTCTCCATGTCGGTGGCGGCGTTCCAAAGACACCACTCCTCAAAAGAGAAGAGCTTGAGCTTGCGCGCCTTGTCAGACTTGTTTGTGAGCGTGAGCTTCTGCACCTCGGCAAGGGTCTTGAGAGGCACGAAGAAAAGGACGCTAGTCTCGATGCCGTCCTTGCTGCCAGTGATGCGGGTGTAGCCCATGCCGTGACGGCACTCGTAGCTATCCAGCGGGGTCTTGCATGGCTTCCAGCCCGGGCTCCAGACGGTGCCGTTGTCATTGATGTAGAAGTAGCGGCCGCCGTTGTCCATCGGGACGCCGTTGTAACGGTATCGGGTGATGCGGCGGAACTTGGCGTCCTTGAAGAAGGAGTAGCCGCCGGCTGTGTTGGATATGAGCGAGAAGAAGTCCTCGTTGCCCAGATAATTTATCCAAGGCCAAGGGGTCTTGGGGTCGGTGATGACGTACTCTCTGTTGGCGTCGTCAAAATGACCAAAGGTTTTCATATATATCTGTTTCTAAGTTGTTTCTGTTTCAGTGTGTCGGCGGCTCAAGGCCGTTATTTTTGCGAGCGCCGGCGCTCCAGCTCCTGCGTAATCTCGTCCTGCTTACGCTGGTTGAGCGGATAGAGGAGCATAACGGCTGCGCCGATGACCACGATGATGGTGGGCACCCAGCTCATGAGCATGACCATGCCGGGCTGCGCCGCCACATAGGTGGCGGGGTCGGTGCCCACGTAGCCAAAGTAGCCAAGGATGAGGCCAATGACCGCACCCGCGATGCCGCCACCGAACTTGGTGGCGAAGGAACCCGCGGCGTAGACAAGACCCGTGGCGCGCCGACCGTTGACGAACTCAGAATAGTCGGCGGCATCGCCGAGCATGGCGAAGAAGAGCGTGGGCAGGAAGGCGGCGAAGACCTCGCTGGCAATGCCAATGGCGAAGATGGCCGACACGTCTTGCGGCCCGCAGAGGCCTATGAGGGCGTTGATGACACCCGTGGCCACGAGAGCCATGATGAAGAGGTTCTTCTTGCCCATCTTGACGCCAAGGGGCGTGGTGAGCATGGCGCCGCCAATGGAGGCCACCATGAGGCAGACCATATAGGTGGCGGCCAAGAACTGGTCATGCACATAGTGCGAGAAATACATGACCGTGATGCCCTGCTTAATGTTGTTGTATACGTTGAAGAGCAGGCCAACGAAGAGCAGCACGACCCAGGGCTTGTTGTGAATGAGATCCTTGAGGTCGGCCTTGAGGTCGGTCTTCTGGTCGGCAGGCGGAGCCACGCGTTCGCGGGTGAAGCGGAACGTGACGAGCAGAGCCACGACCAAGATGGCGGACATAAGATATATGGAGTGGCTATATCCTCGGCTCTGATCGATGATGGTGATGTCTTCGGCCGAAAGCTCCTCTTGGCCAGTGACGACAAAGCGATACTCCTCCCCGGCCTTGACAGACAGGTTCTTGGCCGTGGTGAGGGTGGCCCCGTCAACTCCGAGAGAGTCGGCCCACTCCACTTGGGCTATGCCATCGGCGGTGGAGAACTTGACCTTCTGGAAATCGCCCTTGGAAGAGAACGCTACGGCATATTGCGCGTCGGCCAACTTGTCCACCGTCACAGATGGGTTGATGTTGCCAAAATACGCCACAAGGAACAGCAGCGCGCCTTGAACGAGCATTCCGCCCGCAAATGCGCCCACCATGCGATATGAGCTCAGAGAGGTGCGCTCCTTGTCATCCGGCGTCATGACGGCCATGAGCGAGCCGTAGGGCACATTGTTGGCCGTATAGATGACCATGAAGATGACGTAGGTGATGAAGGCGTAGGCCACCTTCATGTCGTAGCCCCAGTCGGGCGCGGTGAAGATGAGCGAGAGGGTCACGCCGAGGGGGATGGCGGTCCAAAGCACCCAGGGGCGGAAGTGGCCATACTTACTGTGCGTGCGGTCACCAACCACGCCCATAAGGATGTCTGAAATGCCATCGGTGAAACGACCGACGAGCAGCACGAGACCCGCAATGGCCGGCGCGAGGCCAAACACATCGGTATAGAAAATCAACAGGAAGGTGGAGACGCCGCGCCACGCAATGTTGGCCGAGGCATCACCCAGGGCGTAGGCCATTTTCTCGCCTACTGACAGCTTCGTGTTCTGCTCCATCAACAATCGGATTCAATGGTAATTTGCGGCATAAAATTAACAAAAAAGAGGGTAATACGCTGTTTCCTTTGGCACAAAGACACCTCCCGCGGCAACATATTTGCCAAAGGAAGACACGCCGCCATCCCGTTCGCTTTAGGACATAAACCAATATGCCGTAAAGTGTTGCGGCAGAGCAAAGGTGAGATTGACGAACCCGCGGATGCACTCTTCTCCCCTCTCGCATGATAAGATTTCACGCAAAAAAGAGCGGAAAGTACAACCAATAAGTTCGGACTGTTCGCAATTGAATGAGAAAAAGTGGAAACGAGGGTTCAGAAGAAAATGTTGACGACTCCAATGACCGCGCCGAGCAGCGCGCCGATCCAGACAACGGCCCTAAGCTCGCGCTCGCATATGTCTAGAATCATGCGCTCCATCTCCATAGTGTCCATGCCCATGATGCGCTGTTCCACTATTTTGGAGACGTCAATG
Organism: uncultured Bacteroidales bacterium; assembly: GCA_934717675.1. Lineage (GTDB taxonomy): Bacteria > Bacteroidota > Bacteroidia > Bacteroidales > Marinilabiliaceae > W3P20-009. Next base: position 3,681 of record CAKUYZ010000004.1, on the reverse strand, counting down.
GTCTCCAAAAGCTCAGGCAACTTTTGGGTGACGACTCTCCTATACGCTTCCACGGCACCGTCTTCCAAACGGCCGAGTAGCGGCTCCCTACCCTTGAGAAGTTGCGACACAGGACGAGACAGGAGCTTCTCCTCCTCCGCATGAATCATTTGCGACACCATTGCCACGCCCTTTTCGCGCAACATCTTGGAGACCATCTCCGACACCATGGACTCAATGGCCCCGCTGAAAAGGCTCGCCCCGAGCGAGAGCAACGGATTGGAGCTGAGACGCTCGGCCACGGCCTCCATTATCTTTTGCGAGATGGTGCCTGCCAGGGCGGGGTCTGTCATTTTCTCGGCCACCTTGGCGTCTATGGCATCCAAGGCCGCGCTCTCGGCCTGCCTCACCGCCTCCGCCCCCAGGAGCGAGGCCAACGCTTCGCGCAGCGAGCGGTCGTCGGCCTGGTATGAGGCGATGACACCATGCACCTTCTGGCGCACGCGCTCCATCATGGAGTCGGAGAGAAGCGCGCCGGACAAGACCTCGGCACTCATAAGTTTGCGGCTGACCATGGCCGCGATGCCCGCGGCCAGGCGCGACTTGTTTTTGGGAATCATGCCAGGCGTCATGGGCAGTTGCCTGCCGAAGAGGAAAAGAGGCTTGCGGGGGCGGAAGAGCATCTTGATGGCCAAATCGTTTGTGAAATAGCCAATGACGCCACCCACAACGGGCGGCACGACATAATGGAGGATCTCTATCATTCTTATTCCTTGATTTCTTGACGTGAATTTAGCCAAAGTGGAGAGACTGGCGGAGAGACAAAACAGAACCCCCGCGAGGAAAAGACATTCTCGCGGGGGTTGTGCGGTATTTGGCGTCAAAGGTGCGCGGACGGCATCAGGCGAACATGGCCTTCACCTTCTCCACGCCATTGAGCAGCGCGTCTATCTCGGCCTCTGTGGTGTACACTCCGAAAGAGGCGCGGACTGTTCCGCTTATGCCGAAGCGTTCCATAAGCGGCTGGGCGCAATGATGGCCCGTTCGCACGGCAATGCCCATCTTGTCCAGTATCATGCCAGCGTCGTAGGGGTGGATGTTACCAATGAGGAATGACACGGCCCCGCTATGGTCGGCGGCATGGCCAATGACGCGAATGCCGCCTATGGCCTCAAGGCCATCAAGCGTCTTCTTGACCAAGGCTCGCTCGTGGGCGTCGACGCTGTCCATGCCTATGGAGTCTACAAAATCAATGGCCGCGGCCAAGCCTACGGCCGCCGCATAGTCCGGCGTGCCGGCCTCGAACTTGAGCGGCGGCTCGGCATATGTGGTGCCGGAGAATGAGACTTTGTCAATCATCTCGCCGCCGCCCATCCAAGGGTTCATCCGCTCAAGCCATTCCTTGCGGCCATAGAGCGCGCCCGAGCCGAGCGGAGCGTAGACCTTGTGGCCAGAGAAAGCCAAGAAGTCGCAGCCCATCTCGGCCACATTGACCCTCATATGAGGCACGCTCTGCGCACCGTCTACCAAAACGGCCGCGCCAACGGCGTGAGCCATGTCGGCCACCTTGCGGACGTTGTTGACCGTGCCCATGACGTTAGAGACGTGAGCCACGCAAACAAGCCGCGTGCGGGCGCAGAGCAGTTGGGCCAGCTGGTCGAGCCTAAGGTTGCCATCATCGTCAATGTCCACCACGCGGAGCGTGGCCCCTCGGCGCGCGCAGAGGAGCTGCCACGGCACAATGTCGGAGTGATGCTCCATGACGGTGACGACGACCTCATCGCCCTCTGCCACGAACTTGTCTCCAAAGGCGTAGGCCACAAGGTTGATGGCCTCGGTGGTGTTTCGGGTGAAGACGACCTCGCCAGCATCGGCAGCCCCGATGTGGCGGGCCACGGTCTGGCGGGCGTTTTCATAAAGCTCCGTGCAGACGTTGCTGAGGTGATGGACACCGCGGTGGATGTTGGCATTGACGCGGCGGTAGACGTTGTCGTAGGCATCCAAGACGCACTGCGGCTTTTGCGCCGTCGCCCCATTGTCTAGGTAGACGAGCGGCTTCCCATATACCTTTTCATCCAGTATGGGAAACTGCGTCCTTATTTTTTCTATTTCGTATGCCATACGTTTGTTGAGTGCAAAGATGGTGTTGAGACCCGCGTTACGCTCCGGCCTCAAGTGCCTCGATGTCGGCCTCTCCCGTGAGGCGCGAGGTGAGGCGGGAGCGGATGTCGGCCAACGGGACGCGGCTCACCACCTCGCCCACAAAAGCCGCGGAGAGGAGCCTGCGGGCCGTGGCCTCATCTATGCCGCGCTGCTGCATGTAGAAGAGTTGCGCGGGGTCGATCTGACCCGTGGTGGCTCCATGGGAGCATTTGACATCGTCGGCATAGATTTCCAACTGGGGCTTGGCGTAGGCTCGCGCCCCGATGGAGGTCAGCATGTGGCGGTTGGTTTGCGAGGCTTGCGTCTTTTGCGCGTCGGGCTTGACGAGGATGAGGCCGCCGAAGGCCATGACACCTCCCTCGTGGGCTATGCCCTTGAAGAGCTGCTCACTGGACGAATGGCCGGACAGATGTTCCACAAGAGTCTCATTGTCAACCCTATGGCCTGCGCCGACGGTGTAGATGCCACCCATGCGCAGCTCGGCCCCTGGGGCGTGGATGCCACAGCGCACCTCGTTGCGCGCGAGGGCGGGGTCGATGTTGACAAGGTAGATGTCGGCCTTTGAGCCTGCCATAAGGTCGATGGTGGTGCGGGTGAGCAGCGTGGCGGGAGCGTCAGAGTCTTGCAATATTATGAGTTGGAGAGACGCCCCCTCGGCCATATTGACCTTGAGCTGGAGCAGGAGCGGGCTGGCGGCCGTGAGGCTCACCACGGCACTGGCCTCGCGGCCCGCGGGTGCGTTGATCACGAGCCTCTGGACGGAGAGCGCGCTGGCCTGGCCCGCGGCACTGACGGAGATGTCGGCGCGGCCGCCGCCCGGCAGCGAGACCTCGGAGAAGACTGGCGTGGCGGCGTTGGCCAACAGGTCAAGATAGTCTTGCGACTCTCGGTTGCCCTCCGCTAAGGCGGCTAGGGCCTCTTGCGCGGCGAGGCGGGCCTCGGGGTCGGATGCAGTCCCACCCCTGACGACGTCGCAGCCGCTGACCGAGACTTGCGCCTCGGCCGCGCCGCGCACGCCTCGCAGGGCCTCGGCCATGTCGGTATAGAGATAATATTCGCCTTGTGGCGTAGCGGCCAGAATGTCGGCCACATAGTTTTTTGGTTGCATAGGCAATGTCTCCGTAACCACATCTAGTCGGGGAACTGCTCCTTGATCCAGTCGTAGCCTCTCTTTTCAAGGTCAAGGGCCAGGCTCTTGTCTCCCGTCATGACGATGCGGCCGTGATAGAGGATGTGGATGTAGTCTGGGACGATATAGTCCAAGAGCCTCTGGTAGTGCGTGATGACGATGGTGGCGTTTTTATCGGTCTTGAGCTTGGTCACGCCTTGCGCCACAATTCGCAGGGCGTCTATGTCTAGGCCGGAGTCGGTCTCGTCAAGGATGCGGAGGCAAGGCTCGAGCATGGCCATCTGGAATATCTCGTTCTTTTTCTTCTCTCCGCCCGAGAATCCTTCGTTGACGGCTCGGTTGGTGAGCTTGGAGTCAATCTCCACGAGTTTCTTTTTCTCGTTCATGAGCTTGAGGAACTCGGCGGCGGA
>CAKUYZ010000003.1 GCA_934717675.1 uncultured Bacteroidales bacterium | reverse complement strand
TGCAAGACAATCTCTTTGGTGCGGGCGTTGACGTAACCCGTCACTGTGGAGCCGTCGCCAGAGGCTGTCTCGTCCATCGCGGAGGAGGGTGCGTTGCCGTCAATCGAAAGGTTGCCGCGCTTGCCGTGGAAACGCACCCACCCGCTCTCGCTGAAGTCGCCCTTCTCAAACGAGAGCAGAGGGCTTAGCTTCAGCTCCACGCCGAAGTTTATGGGGAAAGGCATGTTGCCCACACGGAAGTCGCGTTGCCACATGGTCAGTCCGCCATCGCGCTCCTCAAAGGAGAAAAGCGCGGGCGCGCCGCTTGGCAGCAGGGTCTTGTCCACCCCGTTCACCGTGGCCTTGGCCGAGAGAACCATGTCTCCCTTCAGGGCGTTCACGGCGGCTTGGCGTTCGGCCTCGCTCAAAGTCTCGTCATCGTCGGTCTTGCAGCCTGGCAACGCCGTCATCAGCGCCATGGCCAGCACCGTTAAAAATCTTGTCATTTTCATACTGTTGTGTCTGCGTCTATTCGCGGCGCGGGGCGTCACTCTCGGCCTCGGCCATTATCTTCTTGGCCTGCGCCACCATGACGTTGGCGGGCTGGCTGGCGTCAATCCACCCTATGTGCGTGCCCCGCCGCTCCATGCCTCGGAACCACGTCATCTGTCGCTTGGCGAACTGATGGATGGCAATCTCCAGCTGAGTTTGCATCTCGTCATAGCTCATCTGTCCAATGCAGAACATTGTCACGTATTTGTACTCGAGGCCGTAGTATATGAGGTTCTCCGCCTTCACTCCCTTGGCCAAGAGGCCCCGCACCTCGTCCACCATGCCGTCTCGGAGCCTAGCCCTCAGGCGTCGGCTAATCCTCTCGCGGCGCGTCTCGCGGCTTATGTCTAGCCCCAGCACCGTGGTGCGGAGCCCTCCCGTTGGGCCGCTCTCTTCGGGGTGAGACTGCAGGTGGTCGGCAATCTCAATGGCGCGTATGGCGCGGCGGCGGTTGTCAAGGTCGGTCACGTTGTGCAGCTTCTGATAAGAAGACAATATGGAGGCCAATTCCTCCAAGCTCTTGCTTTCAAGCCTTTTACGCAGGGCTGGGTTGGGCGGCACGCTCAGCAAGCCGTAGTTTTTTATCACGGCCTCGACATACAGTCCGGAGCCGCCGCACAGGATGGGATAGCGCCCGCGCCGCGTGATGTCGGCATAGGCCTCGGCAAAGTCTTGCTGATAGCGGAAGACGTTATATTTCTCTCCGGGCTCGGCAATATCTATGAGATGGTAGGGGATGTCGCCCTGCGGCGTGCGATAGTCCGCCAGATCTTTGCCTGTGCCAATGTCCATGCCGCGGTAGACCTGGCGCGAATCCCCGCTAATAATCTCGCCTCCAAGCTCTTGCGCCATACGCACAGCGAATGCGGTCTTGCCGCAGGCCGTGGGGCCCACAATGGCCAGCAGCCTCTTAGCGCCCCCTGTCATTTCTGCCCATCTTCAATGGCGCCATCGGCGGCTTTCGCGCCGCGGCCGAAAAACTTGTCCATCCACGTCCCCACCGGTGTCTTTTCCACAAGGGGAATCAGCACCGACGTGGTTATTATGCTATACAGCACCACGTGGAACGTTATGGCCTGAATGTCTCCGCCCTCCACCATGCCATATTGCGACGGCAGACCCGCCAGTACGGCCGCGGCCAGGCCCTTGGGCAGCATCACTGCGGTTAGGGTCTTGTCATGGGGCGTCACGGCGTTGCCCGTAAGGAACAGCGCGCACCATGGCCGAAGGGCGAAAAGCACGGCCACGATGGTGAGAGCCACGGCCACGATGCCGGAACTCTCGAAAGGTATGCTGATGCCCAAGTAGAGGAAGAAGAATATCTTGACCAGAAAAGCCAGTTCGCTATAGAGATTTTTCTCCGCGTCGGAGACCACGCCCACGGGGCTTGCAGTGAGATAGAGATTGTACAGCTTACGAGCCACGATGCGCGCGTTGCCAATGACAATGCCGAAGGCGAGGGCCGCGATGGCTCCGCTGAAGCCCATAAGCTCCGTGAGGCCATAGACGACGAACATGAAGAAGCACGTGGCAAACTGAGTGTTGGAGAACGAGCGTATCCAATTGATTATCCGCAACCATATGATGCCGCAGGCCACGCCAATGAGACACGCCACGACGAGCGACGCCACAAGGGTGTATATGATGCGGCCAATCTTGAACTCGCCATTGTCAATGCTCTGCAACACACCGATTGTGAACACGATGCACAGCACGTCGGTGAGGGCGGACTCAATCACCAGCATGGCCCCCGCCTTCTTGCTGGCCCTGATCATCCCGAGCAACGGGATCACCACGGCGCTGGAGGTGCCGCCACAGATGAAGCCAGTGACGGCGGCCGCCATGGGGGAATAGTCGAAACCGAAATGCATAACCGACCCCACCGCCGCAGCGGATATGAAGAAGAAGCACGTGGTCATAATGACGCTTTGGCGGGCGGAGCGCACCAAATTGCGGAGCTCAATGCCCATGCCCCCCTCGAAGAGGATGATGATGAGGGCGAACTGGGTGAAGACCTCGCCCGCGTACCCGATGCGGTCAACCGTCATGAGACCCGTCAGAGGCCCTGCCACGATGCCGAACAAGATGAGCATCAAGACATCGGGTATCTTGGACCGCTCGAAGAAGTGGGTGAGCAGGTGACCCGCGAAATATATGACGCCAGCAGCCAGAACAAGTGTTGCCATCTTTGCCGTTTTAGCGTACAAATATAAGCACTATGTTGTTAAATATCTTCAATCTTTGCACTCGGGCTCGCATTTTTGAACGCGCCGCCCTATCTTCGCGTCGTCTTAATAGAACTTCGGCATGGCCGATTTTCCCGCGTCTTCCATTTCTGGCCACCATTAAGCTAGGGTGGGTGCGAGAGGCGCCGAGCTGCGCTGGCAGGTGTCTTCGCTTTTAGATTTTGTTTCGTCGAAAGAGTCCAGTCGGGGCTCTGTGGGTGAAGGAGGACGTAGGGATTGAGAGCAGTGTCTGAGTGTTTCTGTGAACGACCTGCGTTATTTTATTATCTCGCCACCGCACGAAGGCAAGACGCGAGTCATGCCCCGTCGCGTGGACACACATCCCTTATTTTTCAAATGGCAACATTTCAAGAGACTGGCCTAGACGAGCAGATGCTCCAGGCCATCGGCGAGCTCGGCTTCGTGGAGCCTACGCCCGTTCAGGAGAAGAGCATCCCTGAGATTCTCAATTGCGGCAAAGACATCGTTTCGCTCGCCCAGACTGGCACCGGCAAGACCGGCGCGTTCGGCCTCCCCATTGTGCAGATGGTGGACCCTCAGGTGGAGCACGTGCAGGCCATGATCCTCAGCCCCACCCGCGAGCTTTGCCTCCAGATTTCGCGCGACCTCGTAAACTTTGCAAAATATAAGCCTGAGGTTGAGATTTGCGCCGTCTATGGCGGCTCAGACATCCGCAAGCAGATCAAGCAGCTGCGTCAAGGCGCGCAGATTGTGGTCGGCACCCCAGGCCGCGTCATAGACCTCATTGAGCGCGGCGTCTTGAAGATTGACGAGATCCGTTGGCTCGTGCTTGACGAGGCCGACGAGATGCTGGACATGGGCTTCAAGGACGACCTGGAGACCATCCTCAGCTCCACGCCCGATACGCGCCAGACGCTCCTCTTCTCGGCCACCATGCCCCCCTTCATTGCCAAGGTGGCCAAGAACTATATGAACGACCCCATCGAGATCAAGATTGGCCGCACCAACCAGGGCGCCGACACGGTGGAGCATGACTATTACCTCGTTCGCCCGTCAGACCGCTATCTGGCCCTCAAGCGCATTGTGGACATGGTGCCGGACATCTACGGCATCGTCTTCTGCCGCACTCGCGAGGAGACCAAAGACGTGGCCGACAAGCTCATCACCGACGGCTACAACGCCGACGCCCTCCATGGCGACCTCTCGCAGGCGCAGCGCGACATGGTGATGCAGCGTTTCAAGATGAAGCACCTCCAAATCCTCGTGGCCACCGACGTGGCAGCGCGAGGCATCGACGTGCATGACCTCACCCACGTCATTAACTACAACCTCCCTGACGACATTGAGGTCTACATCCACCGTTCAGGCCGTACGGGACGCGCCGGCAAGAGCGGCATAAGCGTGGCCATTGTCTGCAAGAAGGAACTCTCAAAAATCAGGCAGATTGAGAAGATCTCCGGCAAGACGTTCACCCGCAAGATGGTGCCCAACGCCGACGAGATTTGCCAAATCAAGCTCCAGCACTTTGTGCAGGGCATTGCAGACCAGCAGGTTGACGAGGAGTCCGCCGTGGCCAAGTTCATTCCGGAGATGGTTGAGAAGTTGGCAGAGTTCTCCAAGGAGGAGGTCATTGCCAAGTTCATCTCGGCCGAGTTCGAGTCCGTCAACAAATATTACCAGGGCGCCAACGACCTCAACGTGTCTGACGAGCCAGCCCAGAGGGGCGAGCGTCGCCAGGGCGATGAGAACATGTCTCGCCTCTTCATCAACGTGGGCAAGATCGACGCCATCCGCCCCGCCGACATCATCGGCCTCATCAACGAGTACACCCGCGACCTGCCCGGCAAGGTCAACATCGGCCACATTGACATCATGCGCAACTTCTCTTTCGTCGATGTCGACGGCCAATACTCCGACCAGATTGTCGAGGCCCTCAACGGCCGCGTGGTGGACGGGTATAAGATAATCTGCGAGAAGGCCGCTCCCCGCGCAGACGATGGCGATGAAGCGCCGCGCCGCCGCCGTGGCGGTTTTGGCGGTGGCTTCGGCGGCGGCCGCCGCGGTGGCCGTCGTGACGATCGCCGCGACAGCCGCGACTTCCGCGACGACTACTACCCCAGTCCACGTCCCAACCGCGCCGAGCGTCGCCACCGCGACAGAGGCGGCAAGCAGAGCTAATGGCCACGAGGCCAACATCATAGCCTAAAGTCTCATTGAGGCTGCGCCCCACTGTGTGGCGCGGCCTCTTTTTCTTTAACCCCACCAACATATGATAACACTCATCGCGGCCATTGACCGCAGCCGAGCCATAGGCCTCCATGGCGATCAGCTCGCCTACATCAGTCAAGACCTCAAGCACTTTAAGGCCCTCACCCTGGGCAAGACGGTCATCATGGGCCGCCGCACCAACGAGGCCCTGCCAAAGCGCATGCTGCCGGGGCGGCGCAACATTGTCTTGACCCGCGACCCGTCATTCTCTGTCGAGGGCGTTGAGGTGGCTCGCTCGGCGGAAGAGGCGCTGCTACTTGTGGCGCAGGAGCAGGAGGTGTTCGTCATAGGCGGCGCGCAGGTCTATGAGGCATTCCTTCCTTTCGCCTCGCGGCTTTGCCTCACCATGATAGACTGCGAGTTCCCAGAGGCTGACACATTCTTCCCCGATTTCTCTGGCTGGCGCTCCACAAACCGCTCACAGCCAATGGAGGACGAGAAGAGCGGACTGACGTTTTGGTATGAGGAATTTGGAAAGTGAAATTCGCACAAAAACATCAACAATGTTGCACAAGATTAAAAAGTCCTTAACATTGCAGCATATCAACTCTTAACTTTGTTGCTATGTTAAAACATTTCCTGCTAATCACCGCGCTTTTCACTGCGCTTACTTTTCAGTCTTGCAGCGAAGATGCTATGGAACCTGCAAATGATAAACTATCAAAAAATCTTGACATCGAAAAAGATGCCCCAGTTCAGGTTCGAGAGTCTCAAAACATTTTCCCAATCTTTTCTCCCACATATGGAGATGGTTGCCTTGGAGAGAATAAAATGACTATCGGGCTTGACGTTGTGAAAGACGCTGGTGACGTGACAATCAACTGTCAACCTATACGAACAGTCATCGTCGGAAATCAACGATGGACAACAGCTGACTACAACCAGACAATTGACCTGCCTGATGATTTTGATCATTGGTCTGTAAGGGAAGAGTTCCGTTGGCAAAGCGGAACGAAGCTAGAAGTCAGTAAACACTTGAGACGCATAGTTGCCAAGGTTAAAACAAACTATTACCTTCATAGTTTGGCTATGCTTTTGGAAAAGCAAATTAGCACGGAGGGTCTCGTAGACCTTGACGAACTCACTCCAGAATATGAGGCCCTTGACGAGTGGCACATCCCATCTATAGATGAGTCTGCAGAAATGATTTCCAATCTACGTTGGAAAGAAGCTCAATCCCTGCTCAAACTTAGGACTACTTGACATATATACCACCTTTATGCTCACAGAGATACGCTAAAAGCAGGCTCAATACCAGGTTTGGAGAAAGACTCGATATCTCCACACCTCATAGATTACCAAATGGGAGAAAAAAACGCCTATTTCTGGAACAGAGAGTACACTCCCAATACAAATGGCCACCAAGGTCCATATGGAACTTGGTTTATAACTATAGTTGACCTGAATGGCGGATATGACTATTACACTGCAGCCCACCAAGATATGGAACCTCTTTTGCCCATAAGACTTGTTCAAACTGTCAAGAAAATCAAATGATGAGACACCTGATCTTCCCACTCCTCTTCATTATTTCTTTAGCCTCACCGGCTTTCTCACAGGAATACCATGTTCTTACCACGGACGAGGTTGTGGTGAGGAACGGGGAACTTGTGAGTGTAAAAATTGGCAAAAAGGATTTTGAGAGAATTGAGGTACCGTCTGAGTTCGGCGGGGAGAAGGTGACAGCCATCGGCAAAGGCGTTTTTGAGAGATTCCGCCTATCTGGCGTGCGCATTTCTGAGGGAGTCAAGCGGATAGGCCACAAGGCGTTTCAATTCTGCCCGCTTATGGACATATCATTGCCCGACGGTTTGAAAGTCATTGGCGACTATGCGTTCAGGCAAAGCTACAACGATAGCACCATAGCGTCTCTGACCATCCCTGCTAGCGTTGACAGCATAGGCGCCTCGGCATTTTCGGACTGCCCCATAGAGCGACTGGTTCTCTCACCCGGCATCAAATACATTGGCGACAAAGCCTTCTATTCGTGCTTCCTCACTGAACTGGACTTGCCGCAGACAGTTGACCACATTGGTCACGACGCGTTTACCTACAACTTAATCTCACGCCTCACGCTCTCCAACTCTCTCCGCAAGCTAGACGGCTTCGCCATGAATATGCTGACAGAGTTGCAGATAGGGCCAGAAGTGGTGGAGATAGCAGATTCTGCTTTCTGCGCGAATTTGCTGACATCCGTCAACATTCCGGCCAACGTCAAACGGGTTGGCAACTACGCCTTTGCCAGAAACATGGAGGACTTTCTCCACGGCTTTGAGCAGAATCGGGTCACGGTGAGACAGGTCACCGTAGCATCTGGCGTGGAGTGGGTGGGAGACTATGCCTTCTATATGTCTCACAGCGATGTGCTTTACATTCCTAAGTCGCTTAAACACATTGGCTCACACGCCTTTGTGGGCGGATATGGGCGACTTGTTTTTGAAGATGGCCGCACGGAGTTGCCACGCGGTTCTTTCGCCCAGGCCTTCGCCGATAGCTATGAATTTCCAGCGTCAATTGTTTCCATTGGGGCTGGCGCGCTTGCGGGAATAATAACAGGCTATCCGGTAAGTGAGAAATTCATCCCACTCCCTGAGAATATTGAGTCTATTGGAGACTCCGCTTTTTACGGTGCATGGTGTCGGCGCATAAGCCTCTCCAGCAAAGCCAAATTGGCTGTTGGCGACTACGCTTTTTACGGCAATTGGTATCTTCAGCGCCTCACAATAGGCAAAGGTGTGGTGTCGGTGGGGCGCAAATGCTTTGCGAAGGAGGAGACGGTACGCGGCACGCGCATAGACATGAGCGGAGCCACAGACCTCACGCACATCTTGCCAGGGGCATTTGAGGAATATACGAACAACCTGAACGCGGAACTTCCAACAAACAGGAAGTGGCTAGCTTATGACGGCACGCCTCAAAACATAGTCTCAGACGGCTACGTCAGCGTCATTTCCGACCCTAAGCTAGGCTACATTGCGGCGGAACTTACGGCCATAAAGACCGTGGCATCTGGAGAGGAACGCGCGGAGGTATATGACCTTGCGGGCCGACGCATGGCGCAAGGCCGAAGCCACGGACTGACGGTGGTCAAGACACGGCAAGGCTCACGACTGGCGGTCTCAAAATGACGCTTTGTATGTCTTGGATTAGGTGGTTCGCGTGTTCGTGGGCCTTTGTGATGTGGGGCGCGAGCAATTGGGCTGAAGCGCAAGAGGCTTGTAACTGCGACTACTCTGGGAATCAAAGCATTGCCGCAAAATTTGATGGGAATAAGTTGGTGATGCATGATTTCTCGGAGTGCGGTTTCGCTGTTGGGAAATACGGGCAGAACCCAGAGACCATAACAGAATTTGTAGTCCGCACATATAGCAAGGAAGGTTTCAAGGAAACCAACAAAGGCTCCAAACTCATACTGAAAGTGAATGGTGAGAACATGGAACTTGTGACTCCCTTGGGCAGTTGCTGCGCAACAGCTCACACAACATATTGGGGTACGGATGGAATTTTGGGACTATTGGGCGGAAGCGAAACTTGGGTCTTTACCACCGATGTTAAATATCCTATTTCAAAAGGGCAACTTGAAAAACTGCTAAAATATGGTTTTTCAAAATACAAGCTGCAGGTGGAGGGTGAAGTGCGAGAGGGGGAGCTAGATGACAAAAAGCTCAAGAAATTGACCCATAAACTCAACAAAGCATACAAGAAAATTGCCCAAATTCCAGCTGACATGGACGATTTGTCTGACTTCTAAAGTTCTCAATAGGTGCCAAACATAAACAGCAAAGGAGGCTTCGCGGCTTCCTTTTTTCATTGACGTTTAGGCAGCACACACAATTGGCCATCGCCCCCTCCGCAACACTATCCGAAGAAGAAATAGGCTATCACGATGGCTGCGATGACGCCCGCAACATCGGCAATGAGGCCGCAAGCCACGGCATGACGCGTATCCTTGATGCCGACAGAGCCAAAATAGACGGCAAGGATGAAAAAAGTGGTATCCGCGGCCCCTTGGAAGAGGCAAGAGAGGCGACCCGCGAAAGAGTCCGCCCCGCAGGTGTTCATGCACTCTATCATGAAGCCGCGCGCGCCACTGCCACTGAGGGGCTTCATAAAAGCGGTTGGCAAAGCGTCTACGAACCGCGCGTCTAGCCCCAACGAGCCTACGCACCAACGGAAGCCATCGAGGGCGAAATCTAACGCCCCGCAGGCGCGGAACATGCCGACGGCCACAAGCATGGCCACCAGGAAAGGGATGATGGAGACGGCGGTCTTGAACCCGTCTTTCGCGCCGTCAATAAACGTGTCATAGACATTGACGCGCCTCCGTAAAGCCATGATGATGAAACAGCAGATGACAAGCACCAAGACCGCGCTGGAGACGCCGACCGAGAGATTCTGCACCCGCTCGCGCGGCATGCCGTCGAGGGCGAAGACAAGCCCGCACATAAGAGCCGCCATACCGCCAAGATAGGCCAAGACAATGCGGTTGAGCAAGTTGATGCGCTGCACCACGGCCACAGCCACGAGCCCCGCTATGGTGGAGCAAAACGTAGCGAGCAACAGCGGCAGGAAGACATCGGCAGGGTTGGCCGCACCGCACTGCTGACGGTAGGCCATGATGGTGACGGGAATTATGGTGAGGCCACTTGTGTTGAGGACAAGGAACATGATCTGCGCATTCGTGGCGCGGCTCTTCTCGGGGTTCAGCTCCTGGAGCTCCGCCATGGCTTTAAGCCCCATGGGAGTCGCGGCGTTGTCCAGTCCAAGCATGTTGGCGGCAATGTTCATGGTCATAGAGCCATAGGCCTTATGCCCTCTCGGCACGCCGGGGAAAAGGCGGCGGAACAGTGGCGACATGGCCCGACTGAGGCCACCGACAGCACCTCCGGCCTCGCCCACTCTCATGAGCCCCATCCAAAGCGTAAGGACGCCAGTGAGGTAGAGAGAGATCTCGAAGCCCGACTTGGCGGACGCGAACGTGGAGCCTACAACATCGGAGAGAGCCGACGCATCTCCGCAAAAAATCCATCGGCAGAGCGAGACAACGCCCGCCACCAGAATGAAGAAGACCCAAATGTAGTTAAGTGCCATGCTTGCCGTTAATGAGGGTGAATTTAGCTATTTTTGCCATCACATCCACAAAACGGCAGATGCAAACATCGGTGTCAGACATGAGCCTAGCCAGCATAAGAGGCAAGAGGTGCGCCGTGGTCGGCTTGGGTCTGGCCACAGACAATGTCTTGACGCAGAAACTGGCCGACTTGGGAGCGGAAGCTCGCCACATAATCTTCAGTGACGGGCCCGTGGCCGCTAAAGACATTTGCCACATTGACGCATTCTGCCCCAAAGACATAGCCACAGCCATAGCAGGGTCTGACGTCATATTCTCCACCGCCAGCCTTATGGACTTTAGGCCACACGAGGCGGAGAAGGTGTGGGCCGTGAACGTTGGCGGCATGACGAACCTGTCCCTGGCCATTGAGGCCGCGGGGGTGAAGAGACTGATTCACTGCGGCTCCATACTTTCATTAGGGCACCAGACAACGGAAGCTCCCGTTGACACCCACACGGCATATCAGTCTGACGACCGCCGCACGGCAGTGGAGCGCTCACTATTCCGACAAGAGATGGAGGCTTGGCGAACCGCCGAGCGCGGCGTGAGCGTGACCACGGTGTGCGCAGGATGGGCACTTGGGGACACGCATACCGGCCACGGTAGCGTCTTGGAAGAGAAGTTGCGGAGATATTTGGCCTCTGGCGGGCGTCACGTCCCGCCAATGGAGAGCGCGTTCGTAAGTGCCGAGGCGTTGGCATCTGCCCTCATTGGCGTATGGGCGGACGGAGATGATGGAGAACGTCTGATGTGCGCAGGCGTCAACTCCACCCTGGCGGCCGTGGCGGAAGAGATGGCCAGGGGAATGGGCTTAAGAGGCGGCGTGACCGCGCTGACCCCTCGGCAGACTCGCCTACTGCTCAAGATGCCAGCCTCCCTTTCCGGCCATTGGCTCTTTGACCCTCACATGGGGCATCTGCTCACGCAGAAGGAGCACTACCGCACGGAATAACAGGCCAACGGGCCCAGCCCCACGCCGCTCCCACCCTTTCCACAAGCACGCAAAAACCTACACAACAAAAAAGCGCAGCCGCGCACGTCTCCGTATGCGGCCGCGCCATCTAGGCTAATTGCGAAACTATTGTCAGATTTCAGCCTCGCCCACGTCTAGGCGTTGAGGAGTATTGAGACCTTGTTTGCCGCGCACTCCACATAGCCCGCCTGACAGTCAAAAGACCGCTCCTCACCGCCAACGGGCTTGACGCGGATGACACCTGCCGCCAGCGTGGCGATTATGGGGGCGTGGTGAGGCAGGATGGCGAACCGCCCGTTCTTGCCGGGCATCTCCACCATCTCGATGTCGCCACTGAAGACGACCTTCTCGGGTGAGACTATTTCCAGATTCATGGGCGTGTCCATATTGCTGTCTGTTTAGCGTTGACGTGCCGCTAGGCGTTCTCTTTCAAGAGCCGCTCACCCTTCTCAATGGCTTGCTCAATGGTGCCGACAAGGTGGAACGCTGCCTCGGGATACTTGTCAAGCTCGCCGTCCATAATCATATTGAAGCCCTTGATGGTATCCTCTATTGAGACGTAGGCGCCCTTGAGACCCGTGAACTGCTCGGCCACGAAGAACGGCTGCGAGAGGAAACGCTGCACGCGGCGCGCACGGGCCACGACGAGCTTGTCATCCTCAGACAACTCCTCCATACCGAGAATTGAGATGATGTCTTGCAACTCGTTGTAGTGCTGGAGGAGCTGCTTGACGCGCTCGGCACACTCGTAGTGAGCCTTGCCCACAATCTCCGGGGTGAGGATTCGGGACGTGGAGTCGAGAGGGTCCACGGCGGGGTAGATGCCAAGCTCGGCAATCTTACGGCTAAGGACTGTCTTGGCGTCGAGGTGGGCGAAGGTGGTGGCCGGGGCCGGGTCGGTCAAGTCATCGGCAGGGACGTAGACGGCCTGCACAGAGGTGATGGAACCGTGCTTCGTTGAAGTGATTCGCTCCTGCAGGGCGCCCATCTCAGAAGCCAGGGTCGGCTGATAGCCCACGGCCGAAGGCATACGTCCCAAAAGGGCGGAGACCTCAGAGCCGGCCTGCGTGAATCGGAATATATTGTCGATGAAGAGGAGGATGTCTCGGCCGGCACCCTTGCCATCGCCGTCGCGGAGGCTCTCTGCCACGGTGAGACCAGAGAGCGCCACGCGGGCGCGGGCTCCAGGAGGCTCGTTCATCTGGCCGAACACCATGGTGCACTGGGATTTGGCAAGAGCCTCTTGATCCACCTTAGAGAGATCCCACTCGCCCTTCTCCATGCTTTCCTTGAAAGCCTCGCCGTAGTTCACGATGCCGCTCTCAATCATCTCGCGAAGCAGGTCGTTACCCTCGCGGGTGCGCTCGCCCACGCCAGCGAAGACGGAGAGGCCGTTATGTCCTTTGGCAATGTTGTTGATAAGCTCCTGGATGAGGACCGTCTTGCCGACACCCGCGCCACCAAAGAGGCCGATCTTGCCGCCCTTGGCGTAAGGCTCAATGAGGTCGATCACCTTGATGCCGGTGAAGAGGATCTCGGCCTCGGTGGTCAGCTCCTCGTAAGAGGGCGCTGGCTTATGGATGGGGCTGCCGCCCTTCTTGTCGGGGTTTGGCATGCCGTCTATGGCCTCGCCAATCACGTTGAGCAGGCGTCCGCGGGCGTTGTCGCCGTTGGGCATCTGGATGGGCGCGCCTGTGCTCTCCACCTCCATGCCTCGGCGGAGGCCGTCAGTGCTCTCCATGGCTATGCACCTGACGGTGCTCTCGCCAATGTGCTGCTCACACTCCGCAATGAGCTTGTCCCCGTTGTCTCGGGTTATGACCAGTGCGTCGTATATCTCCGGGAGCTCGCCCTCGGCTGTGTCGAAAGCGACATCCACCACAGGGCCAACTATCTGGATAATCTTGCCTTTCTTTGCCATAAAATGTGTATGATGTGTATGTTACTTGTCTCGTTTGAAGAGCTTGTTGGCGAAGTCGATGAAGAATCTCTTGCCCTCGGCCGGGATCTCCATCTCGCGGAGTTTAGACATGGCCTGTGAGAAGAGCTCCTCCACCTTATGCTCCGTGAGGCCCCTGGCCCCTGTGACCTCGTAGAGGTCTTTCACAGCCGCCACCTTCTCTTCCCTCACAGCGTCGGCGTTTGCCATCCATGCTTGGAGTTCTCTTTTCTGCTGCGCGTCGGCGTTGTCCAAAGCGTTGATGAGCAGGAAAGTCTTTTTGTTTTCCATAATGTCGCCACCAATGGCTTTGCCAAAAGTGGCGGCGTCTCCAAAGCTGTCTAGCAGGTCGTCTTGAAGCTGGAACGCCAGCCCAAGGAGGATTCCGTAGTCATAGAGAGCCTGGGTGTCTGCCGCCGTCGCGCCACCCACGAGCGCTCCAATCTTCATCGAGGCGGCCAGGAGGACGGCCGTCTTGAGGCGAATCATCTCCAGATATTCGGCGGCCGTCACGTCATTGCGCGACTCGAAGTCGATGTCCAGCTGCTGGCCTTGGCAGACCTCGCGGGCCGTCTGGTTGAAAGTGTCGCAGATGAGCGAGAAAGACGGTGAGTCAGTGAGCTGGAGGAGGCGGTATGCCTCAATGAGCATGGCGTCTCCGCTCAATATGGCGGTGTTGAGGCCATACTTGGCCACCACCGTGGGCTGCCCCCTGCGGATGCAGGCCTTGTCCATCACGTCGTCATGGAGCAGGGTGAAGTTGTGGAACACCTCAATGGCCATAGCGGGCCACTTGGCCTGGCCGTAATCGTCCTTAAAGAGGGCGCATGTGGCGAGGCACATTGACGGTCGCAGCCTCTTGCCGCCAAGTGACATGGAGTATCTGACAGGGTCGTAGAGGTTGCGCGGCTCCTGACCGTAGTCTATCTCGGAGAGCCATTTCTCTACGTCTGAGAGTATATTTTCAATAGAAAGCATAATCAAAGATACAAAAAGATACGAAAGCTAGACCGTGCTAGACATAACTCTTTTAGCCCCTTTTGACGGTTTTAGAACGCTTTGCCCTCAATTTGGGAAATTCTTTCTCTCCACCTCTCCAAGATTGGAATGCTGGACTGCGTCCTCTTGCTGAAGCCAGACATGACGGAGTCTGACACGGCGCAAATGGCTCCCGTATTCTTGTTGACCATGGCCATTATCATGCTTATGCTCTTGTATCCGATGCGGTGCACGGCCACGCGGACCTCAATGTCGTCTTCGAGGTGCACCTGGTGCAGGAAGTCCGTGGAGTATGACACCACGAGCATTGTGGAGTCGCCCTTATAGAATTCAGGGCCGCAGCACTCCTTCATGTAGGCGGCTCGGCCTATGTCAAAAAAAGCCTGCATGGAGGCATTGTTGGCATGTCCGTAGCCGTCGAGGTCGTTGAAGCGCAGCTGCACGTCTGTCTTGACCTTGAACGGGTAGTTCTCCACGTCTATGGGATATTGTTTCTTGATCATCTGTTGTTGTCTTAGTTGTTGTGTCGCAGTGTGTTTGGAGATGTTGGGGCTAAGGGCGGATCACCGTCACTTGCCCGTCGGCCTTGAGTTTGACAATGCTGCTGGGCTTGGCCTTGGCCGTGTCTTCTCGGCGGAAGAGGACGGCATAGTCCACGGCGTTGAGTATCTCAGTGGAGACCTCGGAGAAGATGGCGGCGGCCGGCTGGCCGCTTATGTTTGCCGAGGTGGAGACCACGGCCTTGCCAAAGGTGCGGCACAGGTCGTTGCTAAACTTCTCACTGGTCACCCTTATGCCTATCGAGCCGTCCTCGGCGATGAGGTTGCTCGCCAGGTTTTTGGCCCCGTCCAAAATGAGCGTGAGCGGCTTGTCGGCCAAATCCATCATGTCATACGCCACGTCGGGAATCTCCTTGACGTAGACGCCAGCCCGACCGGCCGAGTCTACCAAGACAAGCATACTCTTGCTCTCCGCCCTCTGCTTTATGGCGTAGACCTTGGCCACGGCATCTGCGTTTGTGGCGTCGCAGCCCAGCCCCCAGACGGTGTCCGTAGGATAGAGGATCACGCCGCCCTCGCGGAGCGTCTTGACGGCCTGGCGCAAATCTGCCATATACTCTTCCTTGTTCATGAGTGTCAATATGTTTTTTGCGTCGACCCCACGCCCACTTTCTACGAGGCGCGAGGCCATTATGTTATGATAAAAGCGAAAGAAGCGCCCCGCCGAGGCGGGCGCGCTCCGTATGCCGTTGGCCTGACGCGGCGAGCGGCGGCTAGGCGTTGATGTCGTAGTCTCTAAGGCACTCGTTGAGCGAGGTCTTCTTGTCGGTAGACTCTTTTCGCCGGCCAATGATGAGCGTGGCCGCCGTGGCGTATTCGCCGGCAGGGAATTTCTTGACGTAGGAGCCGGGGATTACCACTGAGCGCGGCGGGACGTAGCCCTTGGTTATGACAGGCTCGGGGCCTGTGACGTCGATTATCTTGGTGGAACCCGTCAGCACGCATCCGGCGGCCAAGACGGCCTCGCGGCCAATGTGGCACCCCTCGACGACGATGCACCTGGAGCCTATGAACGCATGGTCTTCAATGATGACCGGGGCGGCCTGCACGGGTTCCAACACGCCGCCGATGCCCACGCCGCCGCTCAGGTGGACCCCGCGGCCAATCTGCGCGCAGCTGCCGACGGTGGCCCACGTGTCCACCATGGTGCCGCTGCCCACATAGGCGCCGATATTTACGAACGAGGGCATCATGACGACGCCTTTCTCAATGAACGAGCCAAAACGCGCCACGGCGTGCGGCACGGCGCGGACGCCCATCTCGGCATAGCCGTGCTTGAGCGGCACCTTGTCATGCCACTCAAAGGGGTCGCACTCCACGGTCTTCATCTCGTGAATGGGGAAGTAGAGTATGATGGCTTTCTTAATCCACTCATTGACAGTCCAGTTGGAGCCAGTCTCATCGGGAGTGGCCACGCGGAGCCAGCCTTTGTCCAGCAGGTCCACCACACAGTCAATACCGCGCCTCACCTCGTCTTTGGCCAGGAGGGAGCGGTCGGCCCATGCGGCTTCGACCATCTGCTTCAGTTCTTCCATAAATATTTGTTTTTCAGGTTAGGTTAGTCGTTTCGTGCCAAGCGCGTCAGATCCGGAGCTTGGCCAGCCTCTTGGCGAGTCGGCGTTTCTTCAAGTTCTCGAAATGCTCAAGAAGGTGGCGCAGCAGGTCGAAGTAGAGCGTGACGTAGAGCAGCCCTACGAGGAGCCATATCACCGCGCAGTTGAAGAGCGGCGTGGGGATGAGCACCGAGCCGAGCCTCTTGG
This sequence comes from uncultured Bacteroidales bacterium, assembly GCA_934717675.1. Lineage (GTDB taxonomy): Bacteria > Bacteroidota > Bacteroidia > Bacteroidales > Marinilabiliaceae > W3P20-009. Next base: position 72,041 of record CAKUYZ010000003.1, on the reverse strand, counting down.
CGGGCGAATAGAGATGAGCGCGGCCGTAGGGGTTGTCCGGCATGTCATATATGGGTTGCCTCTTGCGCACCAATTTGTCGGGGTAGACGGCTATCTGCTCAAAATTGTCTTTTGCTTGCGCCAAGCGGCTGAGAGCCTCATTGACAGACGAATGCTTGAGCGCGGCCAAGGCGTCGGGCGAGCCGAGGCTCTTCACGAGGGCCTGCGCCACGCTGTCTGACTGCGCGCTGGCCCTGAGGAACATGGCCTGCGCACGCCCTTTGAGGAAGTCTATGGCGGCAGCCGCCTTGGGCGAGACCGAAGGCGTGTAGGCCACGGGCAGGCGCAGGCTGTCTGGCAAAAGAGCGCCCAGTTTTTGCTGCACTCGCGCAAGCTCGGAGAGGAGCAGGGCGCCGCCCTCGGGCTTGGAGACGCACTGGCGGTTGAGGTTGTCCAGCTCCGGCAACCACGTGGCGGCCGTGTAAGACGCCAGGCTGCGGCGCACCTCCACGTCATAGAAATGCTCCTCGTAGAGGTTGTTCTTAAACTGGTCTACGGCCAAGGCCTCATAGGCCCATCGGGAGACCATGACGTCGCCAATGACGGGCGTATACTCGCGGTTGCCAAGGGCGGGGTGCAGACGCGAGAAATCTACCATCGTGCCACTGAAGACAAGTTGCGGAACGATGACGAGCGGGATGGAGATGTAGATGGAGACGGCCGTCTTGAGGCCGCTGCTTATGTTGAGGCCAAAGACAATGGCGAAGGCGAACGTGGAGAAGAGCACCGCGGCGTGAACGGGCCACATGTGTGTGCTGATGCCCATGATGGAGTGGCCGATGCCCACAAGCATGAGGGTCTGGGCAAGCGACATGGCGAAAAGGTTGACAATCTTGGCACTGAGATATGACGTCCGGCTAAGGTTGAGGAACTGCTCTCGCATGAGCAGCTTGCGGTCTTTTATCATCTCCTCGGCCGACGTGTTGAGCCCCACGAAGATGGCCACGACGACGCACATGAAGAGGTAGGTTGGCTGGTTGGAGTTGGCGAAGAGGGTGTAGACGCCGCTCTCGTCAACATAGTGCGTGGCCAGGGCCAGCAGCAGCGCAAGGATGGGCACCTCAAGGATGTTGAGGAGCATATATTGGGTGTCTTTGAGCTTCTTGAGGGCGTCTCGCAAGACAAATGTTATGAACTGGTTGCGCCGACTGGGGATGCTGTATAGGTTGACGGGCAGTTTCTCCTTTATGGTCGCCTTCTTGTTTTTCCAGTCGAAGCTGGCCTCAAACTCGTCTTGATATGCCTTATACCACTCCTGTGGCGTCACTTTGCGCTTCCTTATAAGCTTGCCGGAGGGATCCACCATCCTCGTCTCGATGATGCGGAGCGGCTGCTCCGTCTTGACGTTGCCGCAGAGGTAGCACTCCCTCTCCTCGGGGTTGACGTAGTGTGCCTTCTTCTTGAAATAGACAATGGCGTTCATCGGGTTGCCATTGTAGACAATGTAGCCGCCCTGGTCTATTATGAGGAGTTTGTCAAGAAGTTTGTATATGTCACTGTTGGGCTGGTGTATGTTGATGATGACCAGCTTGCCCTTCAGCACCTGCCTTTTGAGCAGGGCCATGACCTTTTCGGAGTCGGAGCTGGAGAGGCCAGACGTAGGCTCGTCAACAAAGAGGATGGAGGGCTCGCGCATGAGCTCCAGCGCAATGTTGAGGCGTTTGCGTTGCCCGCCGCTCAGCACTTTATTGAGCGGGCTGCCCACTTTGAGGTCCCGGGCCTCGACGAGGTCGAAGTCTTGGAGCGCCTTCTCGATGAGGGCCATTTTCTCTTGCCGGCTCTTGTTGCTGAAGATCAGGCGCGCGTTGAACCACAGGTTCTCATAGACTGTCAGCTCCTCGTTGAGCATGTCGTCTTGCGGCACGTAGCCAATCACGCCCTCCAGGGCGTCGTGGTCAGTATAGAGGTCGTAGCCGTTGATGGTTATGCGCCCGTGGCTCAGTTTGAGCTTTCCGCACATAAGGTTCATAAGCGTGCTCTTGCCAGAGCCAGACCCGCCCATGATGCCCACCAGCTGGCCGCTCTTGCCCAGGAAGCTGAACTGGTGGACGCCCACGGCCGTCTCTGAAAACTTATACTCAATGTCCACGGCGCGGTAGAGGATGCGGCCCGTGTCTGGTCTAGTTATGAACTTCTCGGCAATGTGGCCATAGTACACGGGGCGGACGTGCGACGTGTTGATGACCCCACCCGGAGCCATGGGATAGACCTTGTCAGCGTCTAGCTTATGGCCGCTGAGGTAGAGGTTTCGCTCGCCGTCATAGCGGAAGACAAAGGTGTTGGTACACTTGATGTGCAGCACCCACACGCTGACGCCGAATTTGCTTATGTATATGTGCTTGACGTCTGGGTGGGCCTTTTCCGGCCGTCCGTTGATGAGCAAGAGGCGGCTCTTGTCCACCACGTCAAACGGGGAGAAGAGCGTGAACGTCTTGAGGTTCCAGTAGTCTCCAGGCGGGATGCGGAGCAGGTCGGCCAACGCGTCAACGAATCGTTCCTCGTCATAGCTTATCTCTGGCTTGGCAATGTAGTTGAGCATCGAGGAGAGCAGTAGAATCTTCTCCTCCAGGTCAATCTCCAAGTTCACGTCGGCGCAGATGCTCTTCATCCGCCTGATGTTCTCTTGCGCCTGTCTCTTTCGCTCACCCTCGTCGGCCAAATCGGCCTGGCTGTGGAACTTGCCCAAGTAGTAGTCGTAGCGTTTGAGGAACTTATTGACATATTCGGCATTGAACTGGCGGGCGAGATATTCGCCCACCTTGGCGCGCCCCGTGGCACCCACGGCGTGCTTGACGTCGGTCAGGAGCGCAAAGAGCTGCATCAGAGCCTCTAATAGTACTTCACTCATTGAGATAACTTATCGATGCCGCCAGCCTGCTGGAGGTTTCATAGTGCTGGCCGTGTTTTCTTGTTCCCCAAATATAACTCAATCGGCCGTTAATCGCTTGTCTCGATGGTTAATTATGACAAAGGCGCGGCTCAGGTTCAAAAAGAAGGGCGGTGGAATATGGCATCTAGCACCACGGCTCTACGCAAATCATCTGGCGTGAGGTTTCCCTGCTGCGCCACGTGGCTGTCTGTCAGCGTGTCGGCGGTGCTTCGCCCGCCCTCATCGGGCAAGGCTGGAGCTGCGGCCTTGCGTCGTTTGGGCTTTGCGGGTTTCTCTCCCACCCTTTCTGTCACACATTCTTTGGCGGCCACGCTTTCCTCGGCCCTATGACGCTCAAACTCCCGCCGGGCCTCCTCGGCCTCCGCGCGTTTGCGCTCCTCTTCTGCCTTGCGGGCCAAAATTTCCTCACGCTTGCGCTGCTGCCGCTCACGCATCTCCTCGGTGCCGTCCATGTCAGCATCTTGGTCAATGGTGTCCGTGACGGCTTTGCCCATCTGCTCCCATGCGTCGGGCTGCGCCACAGGCGGGGTGTTGGCCTGCTCTTGGCGTTTTTTGTTCTTGGCCGCCTTGTTGCGCTCCGAGATGTATGATATCGCAGCTATTATGATGAAGATTATAAGCTCTTTCATTACCCAATCTGTGTCTTGCTGCGTAAAGATATAAATTTTTATTCACAAGGTGCGGCACCGCGCCGCGGGCCTCCTAAACGCCGCGCCCCGGCCAGAGGATATCTGAGCCGGGGCGGGTCATGCTGTCTTGCGCCTGTCGCGTCAGGAGGCCGTTTACTTGCCGTTTTTGTATCTCACGATGTTCTCAACGAACTCGTCGAAGAACTTCTCGGTGTCGGTAGGTCCGGAGCTGGCCTCGGGGTGGAACTGCGTGGAGAAGATAGGCTTGGTCTTGTGACGGATTCCCTCATTGGTGCCATCATTAATGTTGACAAACGAAGGCACCCACTCGTCTCCGAGAGTGGCCGTATCGAGCGCGAAGCCGTGGTTTTGGCTCGTGATGTAGCACTGGGTAGAGCCGCAACGAATCACGGGGTGGTTGTGGGCGCGGTGGCCATAGGGCAACTTGTAGGTCTTGCATCCCGCCGCGATGCCGAGAAGCTGGTTTCCCAAGCATATGCCGAAGATGGGCTTGCCAATCTCTATCGCCTTCTTGATGTTGGCGACGGTGGCTTGGCACATCTGCGGGTCGCCGGGGCCATTGGAGAGCATGAGGCCGTCATAGTCAATCTGGGTGAAGTCATAGTCCCACGGCACCCTGATCACCGTGACGTCTCTCTTGAGGAGGCACCTGATGATGTTGAACTTAGCGCCCGTGTCCACCATCACCACCTTATATTTGCCATTGCCGTAGGTCTGCACCTCTTTGGGCGAGACTTTGGCCACCAGGTTCTCCTGGTTCGGGTCTACGAACTCGACAGGCTGGTCGTCAAACTCGAGCTTGCCGAGCATTGCGCCGTGCTCACGAATCTTCTGCGTCAGAGCCCTCGTGTCAACGCCCTCGATGGCGGGGATGTCTTGCTCCTTGAGCCACTGCCCGAGGCTCTTCTGAGCGTTCCAGTGGCTATATTCGTGCGAATAGTCAGAGACTACGACGCCCGCCACATGTATTTTTTCCGACTCGAAGAACTTCAGCAAGCCGGTGGCCGGGTCCACAGTGTCCTGCGGCACGCCGTAGTTGCCAATGAGCGGGTATGTGAAGACCAGAATCTGGCCCGCGTACGATGGGTCGGTCAGGCTCTCTGGGTAGCCTGACATGGCGGTGTTGAAAACGACCTCGCCGGCACGGGAGTGGTCTCCGCCGAAAGATACACCCTCAAACGCTGTCCCATCTTCAAGGACCAGCCTAATCTTCTTCTTTGAGTCGGACATCTCTTGTCTTTGTTGTGTTTTTAATGCTTTGTTGTCCTTTGCGGCCGCTTGTTGACCTTTGACTGCCAACGCCGCCAAGGCTCACGCCGCCCGCGAAGATATAAAAAAGTTGTCACGTGTGCCAATAGCCCCATTCGCCAAAGGGCGCTAGCCAATGGTTACCATTGTGGCCCCGAATCCATACTCGCGAAACGAGGCGTCTTGGTAGGCGCACTTAGGATATTTCCGGTCTAGGAACCTGCGGAGCTCACTTTTCAAGATTCCCGCCCCCACTCCGTGGATGAAGACGATGCGCATCCCCTTGTGGCCCGCGTTTTGCTCCATTATGGTGCGGACGTGAGCCATCTGGGCGTCGAGCATATCTTTGTTCTCCAACCCGCGCGTGTCTGGCAAGAGGCTGTCTATGTGGAGGTCTACCTCCAAGAGATCCGTCACGCGGCTGGGCTTTGAGGCCTTGGCGGGCTCTGGCTTGCGCCCGTCGGCCGCCGCCTTGCGCACCTCCTTGTCTGAGAGCTGCTCCAACTTGGTCGCGAACTCGTCTTTGATGACAGGCATGATGATGGCCTTCTCATCAAAATAGTCATTCTCAACGAAGCTGCCGTCTCGCAGCAATTTAGCCCCGCGGGGCTTGATCTCCACATTATAGACGGGCTGGGCCTTGAAGCTGCGTATTTTTTTGAACATCAGGAGTTGCACCTGCCACGTCTGGCCGTCCACCTGCATCGGGTTGAGGGTGTCTATCTTCTCTTTTGTGTTCGGCTCAATGGTGGCCGCCCCCATGAGTGTGGATGTCCCTTTGCTGTCGGTACGGAGGATGGCGTATGACGCGAAATAGTTGGAGTCGTTGACCACATGCAGGTCCACGGTGCCCGTGCTGCCTCTGTCAGTCTTTATCAGGGCCAGCGCGAAATGCGGCTCTGCGTCGTCGGAGGCGTCGGCGTCGAACGTGTAGCTCTCGGGCTTAGGCTCGTCCGTCTGTGGCAGGCTTTGCGGCTTGGTGTCGGCCCTCGGCGCGCGCACGGGCAGCACTGGCACGTCGGGCTCATCCTCGTCTTCCTCTTCCTCCTCGTCTGCTTTGATGCGCTCTCGCCAACTGGAGCCTTCGGCCAGGCCCCTGGGGGCTTTGTTTTTTTGGCTAGCGGCCTTCTTGGCGTTGCGCGCCGAGCGGCTATACGCCTCATCTTGAAGCCGATGCTCGGCCTCGTCAATCACCACAATGTTGTTGTCTAACGTCGGGATCTGGAAGCCGTCTTCGTCTTCCACATATACGGTGTGGCCATCAACGCGCGCCACTTTGCCGCCGCCCTCTTGGTCGAGGAACCTGACGCGGTCGCCTATGTTAACTTTCATCCTAGAAGTCTTGTTTTTGCCAATGCGAATTTAATGAGTTTATCACTCATTTCCGCATCCGACGCAGGGGCATGGTCATGCGCCTTGCGATGCGAAAAAGTCTTTCCTCTTTCGCCAAAAGAGTTTCCACTGGAGTTGCACCTTTGCGTCAGTTCGCCACGGCGCAAGCGTAAGGTCATTGCCCGACCCTATGGAGGAGCAGTCAAAACGACGCACCGACGAGAGCCACAGCCAAAGGCGGAAGCCGCGCCAAGGGCCAAGCGAGGCCATGCCGGTGAACGTCAGGCCGCGGCCGGAATATGAGGCGAAGCCCATATCGTACAAGACGCCGGGGCGGCTCACGTGGACGCGGGCCGAGTGGCTGTCGGCATTGAAATATGAGCAGTTGACGGAAAGCGCAGCCATCCCGCCCGCCATGCCGAGGCGCACATCCTGCCCAGCCATAAAGCCGTATGCCCGACCGCCGCGAGCCTCATTGGCAAACGTATGCTCCACATTGGTCTTGAGACGCAACGCGCCCCCGCATTCCACAACGACGGCAGACAGGAGACTAGCCGACTTCTCTTCGGCCCTTAACGCACTGAGTGGCAGTCTGTCATAGGCCGTATCGGACGACGTTGCCAAGCCTGCCACAGTGACGCCTTTGGACACATGGCGCAGCCTAAGGCTCACCTCGCGCACAGCCGAAGATCGTGGAGCGAAAGACATGGCGGCGCGCCCGCGCCACCCGGTTGAAGGGGCCAAGGCCGAATATTGCAACCACCGCAGGCGCCACACATCGACATCGGCCATTACGGAGACCCCGTCTAACGGGCAGAAAGCCACCCCCAGGCTACCGCCACCCTCGCCGCCAGCCGCGGGCGAGCGCGAGACGGGCTGTTGCGCCACGGCATAATATCGGCGGCCGAAACGACGGACTGATGCGAAAAACGAAGTGCCGGAGCCAGCATCGACATCCACACCCGCCACGCCTCCCCATGCGTGGCGACCTTGAGAAGCCGCCTCGGCGTAGACATGGGCGCGGCCTATGAAAGCGCGGGCGTCGAGGCTATATGTGCCTATGGCTTTGACACTTGGTCGGTTGGTCAAATAGAGCCTGCCATTGGGGCCAAGGGGTTTGTCGGCCCTCCAGGTGTTCACCCCGGCCCCCAGGCGCAAGCTTCCCATGTCGGCACTAACGTGAACGCCGCCCTGCAAGATGAGCGTATTGCGCCTGCGCGCACGTTCCGCCTCCGTGCGGTGAAGGCCATCTGTACGAATTGTGGATATTCGGGCTGCGCCGTCAGACGCGAGATAGGTGGTGGCGTCGGCCCGTGAGGCGGAGCCATAGGCCGTGAGGCGGAGCGGCAACCATCTCATCTCGGCCGCCAAGCCTCGCAACTGGCCGCCTTCGGCCGCTGAGAGCGTGGGGCTTACGCCCGTGGCCACTCGCCCTGCCGAGCACCCCGTGAGCGGTTGGGCCAGGCCGAAGCCCGTCCAGACGCCCAGGCCTTGTCCCAGGCGCACGTTATAATTGCCTATCACAAGGCTTCGGAGCGGGCCTCTGCTGGGGGCGAGACGCGCATATCCGCCACCAAAATCAAAAAAACTGGGTTCTCCGGCGTCGCCCTCACCCACGATGCCCAATCCCCACTGCCGCCCCACGCTGGCCCTAAGACGGCACAACCTCTTGAGCGGACCGCCCGCAAAAGGAGCCTTGTCGCCACCCGCGGCCACAAAACCGCGGCTGAGCGGCCACCTGCGCCCCACGCGCGCCACAGCCTCCAACTTGAGAGCCGATGGCGAAGGCGCATTGTCTGAACTATCCGCAAAACTGACGAAGTGGCTGAGCCGCAGCACATCGGAGCGGGATAGAGACCTGACTGTCATAAGTTCCTGAGGAGAATGGAATCGCCCCACGGCGCGCCTGTGCGCCAATAGGGCATGAATCTTCACATCGTTGAGGAATAGCAGCTTGCCTAAATCAGACTCCGTCGCGGCGTTTATGTCAAGAGGTGTCGCGGCCAAGGCCCTCATCTCGGCCAACCCTTCCACGGCGGCATCGTCTAGCCGGCCATCCTCGTCTAGTTCTTCGGCAACCTCGGCCACAATGTCACCGGGGGTCTGAGCCCACAGGCCTACCGACGGAGCCAAGAGAAACGCCAAGAGCGGCAGCAGAAAACGAGTCATGGCCATTGAGGATGAAAGGTCAGCAAGGCGGCAGACGTCACTCCCAGGGCAAAATGGTGAGCCACGGAGGCGTGAACTCCCATTGCCGCCCAGTCATAGCCCACGCCGGCGCCAATCTGCCGGCCCAAGGATGAGAATCCAGCCGTGAAACGTAACCGCTCGCAGGGCTGGAGCGAGACTCCAACATGCGCCACGGCCTCGCGTCCGCTCTCTTTCTCCAGCTCGGCGCAGAGAGTGAAATATAGCGGGGCGCGCCACGAAGCCGCCGCCCACAGCGTTGTGGGGACGCGCTCCTCACGCCCCGCGCGGCGCAAGCTCCGTCCCTCCACATTCTTTACCGCCAGGCTCAAGAGCCAGGAGTCGGCCGGCATGGCTGCCACACCGGCCACACTATATGACGACACTCCGCGCTCGGCATAGGCCAATGAGTGCGTCACGCCATAATAGGCCACGCCGGCCGACACGCGCCGCCAACGGCGAGCAACCCAGCCGCCAAATGTGCAATAGTGGCTAAGCTCGCCACCGCTCCGCCCCACCCTGACGCCTACGTGCGCCAAAGGCGTTGGCACATCCGCAGCCCCCGCCACCTCGGCAAAATCCGTCAGGCCAAATGGCAATGCGCCACCCACCGCCACCATAAGGCCATCTGCCAACGCCACAGCTGCAGGGTTGGCGGCCTCGACAGAAGAAATGAGAGATAGGGAGGCCAAGCCCCCCGCCCCCACCCCACCAGCCGGACGCACGTCAATATTTTGCGCAAAGACGCTGGAGCAAAAGGGAAAGAGCAGACAGGCCAGGCTTGCAGACCAGCGCGGCAACGATTTCAATACAGCTCCCTCCATTCGCAGCGGTTGCCCATCCTCTCCAAGAAGCGGCGGAAGTCAGCCTGAGATATGGAGAGCGACACCCTGTTGTCATTAGGATGGAAGGCCAGCAGCTCATAGCCGGCCAAGTTGGCGTCTATGAAGACAATCACTTCGTGCGCCGCATCATTTATGAGGCCAAAGGGACTTACGGAGCCGGGGCGTACGCCAAGATACCTCATGAGCCTCTCTGGCGAGGCGAAAGACAGTTTACCCTCGCCCAACCTCTTTTCCAAGTCGCTCATGCAGATGCTGCGCTCGCAGTCCAAAATCACCAAGTAATGCTTGGAGCCCTTGTGGTTGCGCAAGAAGATGTTTTTGCAGTGCTTGCCTTCGGCCGCGTTCCAATATTTTCGGGCGTCGTCTATGGTGGGCGTGGGCGGGTGCTCGGCATAGTGGAATTCAATGCCCATCTGGCTGAGCAGGTCATATAGTTCTGGCTGTCCTATCATCTGTTTCGCTCTTGGCGCGTTATGGCGTTTATGCAAAAAGGGGCGGGGCGTCTCCCGTCTTGTGAGAGTCGCCCCGCCCTTATGTTTCATAGTGTGTCTCGAGCCTGGCCGTTATGCCTGGCCAGGGTCCACCATCACGCTGCGGACAGCGTCGGCCTGATCCTTGATGCTCTTCATGATCTCCTCGGTAATGCTGTTGGCATCCGTCTTGGAGTAGATCTCGTTGAGGGGCTGGAGCCTGGTGCGGAGGGTCTTGATGTTGGCATCTGCCAAATTCTGGTCAAGGAGCTTGATGAGCTTCTCCAGAGGCTCTTTCTGGCTGAGGAGAATCTTGACCATCTCCTTGTTGTCGAACGTGTCATCAGAGATGTGGGTGGCAATGTAGAGTCCCTCTACCCAGCTGCCTGCCACAATCATGAGTGAGACGGGGCCGCGGCCGTGCTTGTTGAGGTAGTCATATGAGTCGTAGAAGGAGTTGGAGATAAGCTCCGTCATGCCCTCTTTGTTGTTCTCATTGTCCTCCATCTTCGTGGCCAGCTCCGGATCCACGGCCTGGGTCATGTCCAGTGCGTCAACGAGGGCCCTGATGGTCTGAGTATACTCCATCACGTTGGCCTGTTGGTTATATGTGGAGGCGTAGCACAGGTCGGCGCTGTAGACGCCCATGTTTTGCGCGCGTTTGGCCTCGGTCACGTATTTATCCACATTGCCGCGAGGGTTGCAAATGTCCACGATATACGCGGCCTCGATGCGGTTGAGCATCTCCGTCACCTCAAAGGCCGTAGGCAGAGGGTATACGAACTCGCGGACGTTCTCCTCTACATTCTCGCGGCTCATGACGCCAGACTTATCCTGGCTGCCGCTGACAGTGCAACTCGTGGCCACCATGGCCACAGCTCCGGCAACGATTGCCGACATTTGCAGCTTGCTCATATCTTGTGTTTTCAGTTACTATTTTTATTTATGGTTGCTAAAATAGCAAAAAGATGGAACACGGGCGGCCGTAGGATAAATATTTTTTCACTCCAGATTCAGAGACACGCTCACCGCCTTGTGGTCTGACAGTGCGAGGGCGTGTTCCTCATACCCGCCATGGCGCAATCGGGCCGAGGCGAACACAAAGTCAATCCGCAAGGGGGGCAAGTTGCCAAGATATGTGCGCGCCAAGCCCAGCCTGTGGCTCTCGCGGCAGTCAGACAGATCTGACTGGCAGTCTCCGTGCGGGCGCGCCCCCGCCACGGTGTGATAGGTGTATGAGACGGGCGTGTCATTGAAATCTCCGCACACCACCACGGGTCGCGGGGAGTTATCCACAGCCCTGGCGAGCATCCGAGCCTCCACCGCGCGGTGGGCTGCGGCGTCGACCGCGATTCGGAGCGTCCCGCGAAGGGTGGAGGCGTGGGCGCGGTTAATGTCTTTGGCCGTCACGGAGTCTATTTGTTTCTGAGTCAGCTTGAGCGATGCCAAGTGGCAGTTGAACAGACGCACGGTGTCGCCTCCCCAACACACGTCGGTGGCCAAGAACACTTGCGGCACTTGCCCGCTCAGGCCCAAGGTGGCGGCATCGTCCACCATGCGGATAGGCGTCTTGGAGAGAGTGAGCTGATTAGACTTGCTGGCCATATATGGGTATTGGGCGAGAACCCTGTCACAAGTTGCCGATGACAAAGCTCTGAGCCTAGCCTCTGGCGGCACCTCTTGCAGGCACACCACGTCGGCGTCTTGGCTCAAGATGAAGCAGGCTATCGAGTCGAGCCGCTCCGCAGCGCCCACGGGACCGTACGGAGCCAGGCCTCTGACGTTGTAGGTGAGGAGTTTGACGCCCGACGCCGCCTTTCGCGGCAATGGCAAGTCCACCACGCGGATGGCGGACGGGACAGTGAACGCCAAGGCCAAGACGCAGGCCAAAGCCGACACTCTCCACCGCAGCAACAGGCACAGCAGCATGGCCACGGCCAACGCCATCCATGCGTAGGGGAAGGCGAACCACAAGAGGCACAAAGACCCCACATCGTCAGGCGCCAGCCTGACAGACCACGCCACGAACACCGTGAACACGGCCAACAGCAGCACCGCCGCCTTGGCCAATCGGCGCAAGCCTCCAACCATCATCTCTTGCTTTGCTCAAAAAGAGTCTTCTTCTCCGCGTCCGTCAGGCTGTCATATCCGCGTGCGCTAATCTTGTCCAAGATCCTGTCCACTTCGCGGCCGTTGTCCACCTTGGCCTTGTTGAAGTCCCAATCTGGGTTGCCAGACCCTCGCGTCACTTTCATTCGCCTGTTCCACCGCGGGGCGGCCTCTCTCCCGGCCCAAACGCGCGCCAAGACGAAGCCCGCCAATGCGCCACCCAGGTGAGCCAAGTTGCCGCCCACGTTAGAAAGACCCAAAACCATTATGAGTGAGATGCTCACGTAGACCATGGCCACATATTTCATCCGCACCTCTCCGAAAAACGTGACCCAAACCAGCCTGTTTGGCTGCGCCACGGTGGCGGCCATCATGACGCTCATTATGGCCCCCGACGCGCCCAGCAGAATGCCGCCGCCATCTATCATGCCGGTGAGGAACGCGGCGGCGCAGCCTGTGAGACCGCCCACCACGTAGGCCACGAGGGCGCGACGCTCATTGGCATAGGTGTTCATAAAGATGCGCCCGAACCAATAGAGGCACAGCATGTTGAATATGAAGTGGAAGAAGTCGTAGTGGGCAAAGATGTTGGTGACCACGGTCCATGGCCTAGACAACACGCCAAGGTTCATGGGCATGCCCAGAAGCAAGACGGCCCACCCGCGCGGCTCCGCGCCACCAAGGGCAGCCAGATCCAGGAGGCGCATGACGAGGAAGACCGCCGTGTTGACGTAGATGAGCTTGATGACAACGTCATTGCCACGAAACGACGCCTCAATCTCCTTGAATATCGAAGTCATGCCAGATGTGACAAAAAGCTAGTTAAAACGCCTGACGCGCCAATAGCGCAGCAAGATGAACCCGAAGAGCATGCCGCCAATGTGGGCCCAGTGAGCCACATTGTCATAGTCCGCGCCATGGATGCCGCCAAACAGCTCAATGAGGCCATAAATAATGACGAACCATTTAGCCTTGAGCGGGATGGGCGGGAAGAGGAGCATGATGCGCATATTGGGGAAAAGCATGCCGAAAGCCAGCAGCACGCCAAACACCGCGCCTGAAGCTCCCACCGTGACCTGGGCGTTGACGTAGGCCGCCTGATATTGCTCGGCAAAGGAGCGAGCCAAGGCAGCGGCTCCCGCGTGGTCGGAGCCCAAGGTGTTGTTATAGTCCTTTATGAACGTCTCTATGGCCATTTTGGACTCCGACGAGAAAGCCACGACGTGCGACGAGAGGAAACCCTGTATGTTTGCCGTGGTGGGGTCGTTCATAAGCTGGTCCACCGCCACCACGAGCGGGTGGAGGTCTATGCCCACGGCCAGCTGCTGGATGAGGCCGGAGCCTATGCCGCACGTGAGGTAATATGCCACAAAACGCCCCGTGCCCAACGAGCTCTCTATGATGGTGCCGAACATCCAGAGGGCGAACATGTTGAAGAATATGTGGCTCACGCTGGCGTGCATAAACATGAATGTGACGAACTGCCACGGGCCGAAGTCTTTGGCCGTCACATAGTGCAAGCCCAAGACGTCTTCCAGGTCTATCCGCAAACTGCTGCTGAAGACCCACGCTGCGGCGAAACACAGCACGTTGATGAGTAGCAGGTTCTTGACTGCCGGCGTCATTCTCATATGTAGTGTCGTTCTGTTGTTGTTGTTTTGTTTACTTTGTTAGCGTAACATGGCGTCGATGTCGGCGTCGGCTATCACCTTCATTGTCGGGCGGCCAGAAGGCGACGTCTGCCTGTTGTCAGACTCCATGAGCTTGGCATAGAGGTCCGCCATCTCATCGGCCGACAAGACGCGGCCATAAGGGATGGCCTTGTGGTCGGAGAGGCTGCGCGCAATGACGTCGCTCACATCGGAGTGCACATCCACCTCGCCAGAGCGGCAATTGAACGTGAGAGTCTCTATGAGAGACCGCACCGCCTCGACATCCATAAGGGCCGGGATGGACGTGATGGTGACGCGCCCCGCCGCAGAGTCCACCTCCAGGTCAATTCCAGCCGCGCTCATCTCTGCCGTCAGTTCAGAGAGTACGCACAGATCCTCGGCCCCCATGGCCATGACCTCGGGGAAGAGGAGCCTCTGGCACTCCACGGCGGAGTGGGCCATCATGGCTTTCATGCGGTCGTAGAGGACACGCTCGTGAGCCCTGTGCTGGTCTATGACCAGAAGCCCCGTCTCAACGGGACGCAAGATGTAGCGCAGCTTATATTGCGTCAGCAGACCGGCCTCGGCGGCGTCATTCCCCGCCGCTGGGAACAGGCCGGCCTCGGGGGCCGCGGCCTCAGGGGCGTTGACGTGAGACTCGAAGCTCACCATGCCGTCCGGAATCGGGTAGACGGCCTCCCATCCGCTGGCGTCGGGCCTCGGTGACTGACCGAAAGACTGCGCGTATCGGGCGGCTTGGAGCCGCTCGCTGGCGAAGGGGTTGTATGTGTTGGCGGCCTGAGCCGAGGGGTCGAAACTGGGGATGTCTACCCTCTCGCCGCTGTCGAAGTCAATCTGCGGCAAGATGTTGTTGTCATTGAGGCAGGCGCTGACCGTGGCGTTGAGAATCTTCCAGATGGCCTGGTCGTCATCGAACTTTATCTCCGTCTTTTGAGGGTGGACGTTGACGTCTAGCGACTGCGGGTCTACGTGCAGATATATGTAGTAGGCCGGCAGATGGTCAGGGCCTATTATGCCCTTGTAGGCGTCGACGACGGCCTTGTTGAAATAGGCGCTGCGCATATACCTGTCGTTGGCGAAGAAATATTGGTCTCCGCCACTTTTCCTGGCAGTCTCGGGAGTGCCGATGAAACCCGATATTTTCACCAGGCTCGTCTCGCATTCCAGCGAGAGCAGATTCTTGGCCATGGAGAGCCCTGCCACACCAGCCACCCTCTGCTTCACGTTGCCGGCCGGCAGGTTGTATAGCGGCACGCCGCCCGACGTCAGGCTCATGCTCACCGAGGGGTGGGCGAGTGCCACGCGCAGGAACTCAGAGCAGACGTGACGCATCTCAGCCGCGTCGGACTTGAGGAACCGCCGCCTGGCAGGGACGTTGAAAAACAAGTCCTTGACACAAAAACGGCTCCCCTTTGGCGTGGCGCACGGCTCTTGCACCTCCACTTCCGAACCTGCCAAGACAATTTTGACGCCGAGCTCCTGATCGGCCTGCCGCGTGAGAAGCTCCACCCTGGCCACGGCAGCTATGGAGGCCAGAGCCTCTCCGCGGAAACCCATGGTGGTGAGGCTATACAGGTCTCTCGCCGACGCGATCTTGGACGTGGCGTGACGCTCAAAGGCCAGACGCGCGTCGGTCTCTGTCATTCCGCAGCCATCGTCAATGACTTGGATCTGCGTGCGCCCGGCATCTTGCACCAGGACTTTTATGTCTGTCGCGCCCGCGTCAATGGCGTTCTCCATCAACTCCTTTATCACCGAGGCGGGCCTTTGGATGACCTCGCCGGCGGCAATCTGGTTGGCCACGGTGTCGGGCAGCAGGTGAATAACGTTCATTTCTTTGCGCTTGGTTCCTCGTCAGGCCTATTTGGCACCCATCAGCAGCCCTATGAGGCTGTCTAGCTTACCGCCAAGGTAGGCATAAAGGATGGCGCTGAGAATCAGCACAATGACCCAACGTCGCACAAAACGCTGCCGGCTCCCGTCCTCCACGCTGGGCTTATAGCTAGCGTGGCGCATGCGCATGGAGCCCGCGCGGAGCATGCCGCCCGTGCCGGCCAGCTTCTCCACCTCGCTGGTCAGGCCCAGCTCCTCGCGCCTCTTTTTCACATATTCCTTGTCAGGATCATAATAAAGAGGCTTATACTCAAACACCTTGTGCTTGGGCAGTTGAATGAAAGACTTCATATGGTCGTTGTGCGAATGTGAGACGTTGCGGCGCGGGTCAGATCTCGTAGTCGGTGCAGGCCCTCACGTCGAGCATCTCGCCCACCTGCTTGGCCACGGCCACATGGCGCGGGTCGGTGGCGTAGGCCGCGAGGCCGGCAAGGTCGTCAAAAGTGGCCACGAGGGCGAGGTCGAATTTCTCCTTGGGGTTGACGTTGAGGCCTATCTCAATGCCGCGGAGCGAGGGTATGACGCCCATAAGGGCCAAAAACTGGCTGCGGATGGATGGCAGGCGCGAGGCCTTGACGCCGGCCTCAACATCGTCGCGGAGTTTGAAGAGTACAATGTGCTTGATCATGTCCAAAAGGGTTTACGCGCAAAAATAGCTCTTTTAGCCGTACTATGCTGTTGATGCCTTTCAGTTTTACTTTACGGCCCGCATTTTGTAACTTTACGCATCGTATTAATTTTTACGGAGGTGAGATACAATAACGAAGGCAAAAGCCGCGAGACACGCGGCGGCAAGCCAACCCCATCGTCGCCGCGCGGCACGGCCGCGTTGCATACTGTGTCTGAAAACGACATCGTGTTCGTCAGCATTGAGGGAGTTCCGGAGCTTAGCTCATTTGACAATCTGTCTGCCGACATGCAGCGGCTTTGGGATTCGGCCTCGGCGGCCTGGCGGCCGGCGGGCGTGACCGCCAGTGAGGCATATGCCGAGGCGGGCGCCATGGCCGAGTTTGGGAAAGTGGCTTGCATAACGGCAGGAGTCATCCGCCACAAAGAGGGCGAGACCGACCCGTTTTTCATCACATCGACCTATTCGGGAGACAGTGAGCGCGACGTCTTGTGCGGCTTCGCCGAGATGGTGGGCAACTTCCTCTCCACGCCGGCGCAAGACCACGTGCTGTGCGGCCACGGAGTCTTGGCGGCCGACATCCCTTTCTTTGCCAGACGACTAATTGTGAACAACATACAGTTGCCAGCCCTCTTTGACAGGCACGGGCGGCGCAAGGTTGCCGACTCGGTGATTGACACGGCGGACTACTGGTCCTTCACCGAGACGACCGGCCGACGCGCGCCGGCGGAACTCATTGGCCGCGTGCTGGGGCTGGACGTGGAGCAAGACGACTTCGACCCGCGCGTGGCGGCGGATCTCTACAACACGTCGGCCGACATGGAGCCGCTCATCGGCCGCTCTGAGCGCAAGGCACTGCTCTACGCGCAGATCTTGAGGCGTTTCAGGGGCGAGAGCGTCATATTGCCAGACCACGTCATACGCAAGCGGTAAGGCCCCCAAAGGACACATCGTTCAGAGACAGACAGACAGACATGGCGAACATCATCACACTGCGCGGCAAGACGCCGACCGTTGGCAAAGACTGCTACTTGGCCCCCACGGCCACACTGATAGGCGACGTGACGCTGGGCGACGGCTGCAGCGTCTGGTTCGGAGCCGTGCTGCGTGGCGACGTGGCCCCCATCAGGGTGGGCGACCGTGTCAACATCCAAGACAACGCCGTCATCCACGGCACGTTCGAGAAACATGACACGCAGATTGGGTCCGACGTCTCGATAGGCCACGGGGCCATTGTCCACGGGGCCACCATAAAAGACCGCGTGCTCGTGGGCATGGGCTCCATTGTTTTAGATGGAGCCACGGTGGAGCCAGACACCATAGTGGCCGCGGGGGCCGTGCTCACGGGCGGCAAGACGGCCGAGAGCCGCGGCATCTACGCCGGCACGCCCGCCAAGCGAATAAAAGAACTGACCGAGGGGCAAGAGGCCGACACCATAAAACGAATAGCCTCACACTACGCAACCTACGCCCGCTGGTACGAAGAGGAGGAGGACAAAAAAGACAACGAATGAGACACTTCAAGGCTCTGTGCCGGATGGCGGTCTTCCTGGCCGCCGTGGCCATATGCCCGCGCGCGGCGGCGCAAGATGAGGAGTACTTCAACAACGCGTGGTGGAGCTGCGAACTCTCCGGCCATCAGACGGAGTGGTTCATCAAGAGCTACCGCACGGGCATCTCCTTCATCAACGGGACCGACATGGCCTCCGGCACCATAACATTCTCAGACGACTGCATAGAGTTCAACCATCCGGCCATCCAGATGCACTTCCCCGTGGCGGCATACAAGCGCATATCGGACAACATATTCGCCATCACGCGCAACGGGGAGGACGACTATTTCGACTACATCGAGGTGATCCGTGAGCCAGGCAAAAAGACCTATCGCCTCCTGCTGGCGAAAAGAGACCCCGACGACACCATGCAGAACACCCGAATCTTCATCTGCAAGCCCCACGTCTACACCGAGGGCCGCACAGCGGCCGAGGCCCGCGCGGCCCAGCCCAAGGGCGACGGCATCCCGCCACAAGTGCCAAAGAAATGATTGCCATCTTCGACTCCGGCTACGGCGGCCTGACGATATTCAGCGCGGTGCGCAAGGCCTTGCCGGCCTATGACTACATATATCTTGGAGACAACGCCCGCGCGCCCTACGGCTCACGCTCCTTCGACGTGGTGTATCGCTTCACCCTCCAGGCCGTGACCGAGATGCTGCGCATGGGGGCCGACCTCATCATCTTGGCCTGCAACACGGCCTCGGCCAAGGCCCTGCGCACCATACAGCAGCGAGACCTGCCGCGCCTCGACCCCGAAGGGCGAAAACGCGTCTTGGGCATCATACGCCCCTCGGCCGAGGCACTGGGCGCCTACACGGCCACGGGCAAAGTGGGGGTCTTGGCCACGCAGGGCACCGTGTCGTCACTCTCCTACACCATCGAGATGAGCCACTTGTGGCCCGGCGTGGAGGTGTTTCAGCAAGCATGCCCCCTGTGGGTGCCGCTCGTGGAGAACGGAGAATATGACAAGCCCGGGGCGGACTATTTCGTGGAGCAATACACTCGCCAGCTCATGGGCCAATGCCCCGCCATAGACACCGTCATGCTCGCCTGCACCCACTACCCGCTCCTGGCTCCCAAGATAGCCCTCGCCCTGCCGCAGGGAGTCAAGCTGCTGTCTCAGGGCGACATCGTGGCCCGCAGCCTCGCGGACTACCTGGCGCGCCACACCGAGATGGAGGCGCGGCTCAGCCGTGGCGGCACGGCGCGCTTCTTCACCACAGAGGCCCCCGAGAAATTCGCCGACACGGCCGGCATCTTCTTCAGCGGCCGGCTAGACGTGGCGCACACCGAGATAGGGTGACGGATTTCAATTTTCAATTCTCACGCGAACTGCTTAAATTAGCGGTTTGAGGGCGGGCGCGCGGCGTGCGTCCCGCCCTCAAAACATATTGGAAAAACAAGAAGAACAGACATATAATGAGCCTACAAGACCTTAGCGAGCAAGAGATTAACAGACGCAACAACCTGCAGTCTCTCCGCGACATGGGCATTGACCCTTACCCAGCGGCCGAATATCCGACCGACGCGTTCTCCACCGACATCATTGCCGGCTTCACCGACGATGCCCCACAGCGCGAGGTGTGCATAGCGGGCCGCATGATGAGCCGGCGCGTCATGGGCAAGGCTTCTTTCATTGAGTTGCAGGACTCCAAGGGCCGAATCCAGGTCTACATTGCCCGCGACGAGATCTGCCCCGCCGACAACGCCGACCTCTACAACGTGGTGTTCAAGAAGCTGCTCGACCTGGGCGACTTTGTGGGCGTCAAGGGCTTCGTCTTCCGCACCAAGACGGGCGAGATATCCGTCCACGCCAAGAGCCTGACTGTGCTGGCCAAGAGCCTCAAGCCGCTGCCCGTGGTGAAAGAGAAAGACGGGGTGGTCTACGACTCATTTGACGACCCGGAGCTGCGCTACCGCCAGAGATACGTTGACCTGGTGGTCAACAAGGGCGTCAAAGACACATTCCTTCAGCGCGCCACGGTGCTGCGCACCCTGCGCTCCGTGCTAGACGGAGCGGGCTACACCGAGGTGGAGACCCCCGTGCTGCAGTCCATAGCCGGCGGAGCCTCGGCC
Organism: uncultured Bacteroidales bacterium; assembly: GCA_934717675.1. Classification (GTDB taxonomy): domain Bacteria; phylum Bacteroidota; class Bacteroidia; order Bacteroidales; family Marinilabiliaceae; genus W3P20-009. Next base: position 52,445 of record CAKUYZ010000003.1, on the reverse strand, counting down.
CGCCCCTTCATCACGCACTTCAACGCCCTCAACATCGACATGTATATGCGCATAGCCACCGAGCTATACCTCAAGAGGCTCATCGTGGGCGGCTTCGAGGGCGTATACGAGATAGGCAAGAACTTCCGCAACGAGGGCATGGACCGCACCCACAACCCCGAGTTCACCTGCATGGAGCTCTACGTCCAGTATAAGGACTATAACTGGATGATGAGCTTCACCGAGAAGCTGCTCGAGACCATCTGCGTGGCCGTCAACGGCAAGCCGGAGAGCGAGATTGACGGCCACGTCATCAGCTTCCGCGCGCCCTTCCGCCGCCTGCCCATCTTGGAGGCCATCAAGGAGAAGACGGGCTACGACCTAGACGGCAAGAGCGAGGACGAGATCCGCGCCATCTGCCGCGACCTCAAGATGGAGATTGACGACACCATGGGCAAAGGCAAGCTCATCGACGAGATTTTCGGCGAGTTCTGCGAAGGCACATATATCCAGCCCACCTTCATCACAGACTATCCCGTGGAAATGTCGCCCCTGACCAAGAAGCACCGCAGCAAGCCCGGCCTGACGGAGCGTTTTGAACTCATGGTCAACGGCAAAGAGCTGGCCAACGCATATAGCGAGCTTAACGACCCGATAGACCAGGAGGAGCGCTTCAAGGAGCAGATGCGACTGGCCGACAAGGGCGACGACGAGGCCATGATCATTGACCAAGACTTCCTCCGCGCCCTCCAATACGGCATGCCGCCCACGTCGGGCATTGGCATTGGCATAGACCGCCTCGTGATGCTCATGACGGGCAAAAACGCCATTGGCGAGGTCATGCTCTTCCCGCAAATGAAGCCAGAGAAAAAGGTGGCGCGCGACCCCGAGGCAGCATTCACCAAGCTGGGCGTGCCCACGGAGTGGGTGGAGCCGCTCTACGCCGCCGGCGTCAACACCGTGGCCGACATGGCCAAGATGAAGCCCGGCAAGGTGCACCAGATGCTCTGTGACATAAACAAGAAGAACAAGCTCGGCCTCACGCCACTCAAGCAAGAAGAGGTCGCCGCATGGTTCAACGCCCTGCAATGAATACCGAAGGCAAGCCGGAACTGATTCTTGGAGAGAACCCCAGGGTGGGACTCGTGGGGAGCGGTAGCTGGGCCACGGCCATAGCCAAGATGCTCCTGTGCAACGTGAACCACCTCAACTGGCACGTCCGCAACAAGAAGAACATCGACACGTTCCGAATCACGGGGCACAACCCGTCATACCTCTCCAGCGTCCAGTTCGACACGAGCAAGATAACGTTCTCCGACGACATCAACCAGATTGTCAGCGAGTCAGACGTCATCTTCCTGGTCGTGCCGTCGGCCTTCATCCAGTCCGCCATCAGAAACCTGACGGTGCCGCTGGCCGACAAATACGTCATCTCGGCCATCAAGGGCCTGATTCCGGAGAAGAACATGATCATCGGGACGTGGCTCAACCAGTGCATGGGCGTGCCCATTGACCGCATAGGGGTCATCAGCGGCCCGTGCCACGCCGAAGAGGTGGCACTGGAGAGGCTGTCATACCTGACCATGGCCTGCCAAAACGTGGACCTGGCCCGCGAATACGCCCGCCTCATCACGTGCCACTTCATCAAGACCTGCGTCTCGGACGACATATACGGCACCGAGTATGCCGCCGTGCTCAAAAACATCATGGCCATAGCCTCCGGCGTGTTCCACGGCCTGGGCTACGGAGACAACTTCCAGGCCGTGCTAATATCCAACGCCATACAGGAGATCAAGAGGTTCGTGGACACGGTGCACCCTATTCCGCGAGACATCAAGAGCTCCGCCTACCTCGGCGACCTGCTCGTGACGTGCTACTCGCAGTTTAGCCGAAACAGAACCTTTGGCACCATGCTCGGCAAAGGCTACTCGGTCAAGTCCGCGCAGATGGAGATGCTTATGGTGGCCGAGGGCTACTACGCCACCAAGAGCATCAAGGCCATCAACGAGCGGTATCAGGTCTCGATGCCCATAACGGACTGCGTATACAACATAATCTACGGCAAAGTGTCGCCTGTCATCGAGTGCATGCTCCTGACCGAGCAGCTGCGATAGGGGGCCGACGGCGCGAGCCACAGAGCAAAGACAACAAGACAAAACATACAAACATCATGAAGATTGACATTTCTAAGGCATCGGTAGACATCAAGCCCCTCCAGGGCGAGGTCGCCAGCGCGCTTGAGAAACTCGACAAGGGCAATGGCGCGGGCTCAGACTTCATTGGCTGGCACCACCTGCCGTCTGAGACCACCGAGGCGTTCCTCAACGAGATTGAGGAGGCAGCCAAGGTTCTCCGCGACAACTGCGAGATTGTGGTAGTGGCCGGCATTGGCGGCAGCTATCTCGGCGCGCGCGCCGTCATCGAGGCCCTCTCCAACAGCTTCGACTACCTCCAGACCAACCGCAAGGCCCCCGTGATCCTCTACGCGGGCCAGAACCTGGGCGAGGACTACCTGGCCGACCTCATCGCCACCATCAAGGGCAGGAAGTTCGGCATCATCAACATATCCAAGAGCGGCACCACCACCGAGACCGCCGTATCCTTCCGCCTCCTGAAGTCCCTGCTTGAGAAGCAGGAGGGCAAAGAGGGCGCGCGCAAGCGCATCGTGGCCATCACTGACAAGGCCAAAGGCGCGCTCCGCACCCTGGCCACGCAAGAGGGCTACAAGACTTTCGTCATCCCCGACAACGTGGGCGGCCGATTCTCCGTCCTCACCCCTGTGGGCCTGCTGCCCATAGCCGTGGCCGGGTTCGACATCAAGAAGCTCGTGGCCGGCGCGGCCGAGATGGAGATGGCCACCGCCAGCAGCGTGCCCTTTGAGCAGAACCCCGCGGCAGTCTACGCAGCAGCGCGCAACGTGCTCTACCGCGGCGGCAAGAGCACCGAGATTCTCATCAACTTCTGCCCCAAGCTCCACTACTTCACAGAGTGGTGGAAGCAGCTCTACGGCGAGAGCGAGGGCAAAGACGGCAAGGGCATCTTCCCCGCAGGATGCGACTTCACCACCGACCTCCACTCCATGGGACAGTGGATCCAGGAGGGTCAGCGCATCATCTTCGAGACGGGCGTCACCGTGGCCGAGCCTAACGAGAAAGTGGTCATTGAGAACGACGCCGACAACCTCGACGGCCTCAACTACCTCGCAGGCAAGCGCGTGGATCAGGTGAACAAGATGGCGGAGTTGGGCACCCTGCTAGCCCACACCGACGGCGGCGTACCCAACATCAAGGTAGAGATCCCCACCCTGGACGAGTTCAACCTCGGCCAGCTCATCTACTTCTTCGAGAAGGCGTGCGGCGTGAGCGGCTACGTCCTGGGCGTCAACCCGTTCAACCAGCCGGGCGTAGAGGCCTATAAGAAGAACATGTTCGCCCTGCTCGAGAAGCCGGGCTACGAGGAGGCCACCAAGGCCATCAAGGCTCGCCTCAGCAAGTAGCGAACGGCAAACATAGGGCGGGGACATCCGCCAACAGGGCGCGCCCGACATGACGGGCGCGCCCATTTTTTTCATCCCCTAAAAAGAAGGCCTGCCAGAAAGGCCGCAAGGGGCAATCATATAAGCGCAAGACATGGGAACATATGTAGACAACAACCTCTCCCGCGGAGAGAAAGTGATATACGAGGCTCACTATCATTGGATCATATGGCTGGAGGTGAAGAGCATACTCTCGCTCTTCCTGCGCCCTCTCATCATGAGCAAGACAGACGAGTTCGCCATCACCAACAAACGCATAATCATGAAGACGGGCCTCATCTCACGCAAAGTGTTCGAGATGACGGTGGCGCACATAGAGTCCATCAACGTGGACCAAACCATCATGGGCCGCATCTTGGGCTACGGCACCATCATAATTGTCGGATCTGGCGGCACGCGAGAGAGTTTTGAGGACATTGCCGACCCCATCAGATTCCGTCGCGCGTTCATGGACACCGTAGAATAGCCGCCGGAGGTGATGCTCTGATATTATTTGTTACCTTTGCCATACGAACAAGAGGAAAAATAACAATGGGTGAACTTAAAAAGATAGCCGTCATCGGTGGCGGCAACATGGGCGGCGCCATAGCGCGCGGCATAGTCAAGGCCGGCCTGGCCAGCGCGGGTCAGATTGTCATAACGCGGCGCAACGCGGAGGCCCTGAAGTCGTGGGCCGCCGATGGCTATGCCGTCACGACGAGCAACAGCGAGGCCGTGAGCGGAGCCGACGTTGTCATATTCGCCGTGAAGCCCTACCAGATAGCCGACGTCATAGCCGGCACGCGCTCGTCTTTAGCCGCGGGAGCCGTGGCGGTGTCAATCGCCACAGGCGTCGGCGTGGCGCAGCTCACCGAGATGCTGGGCCAGGGCGTGGCGGCCGTGCGCGTCATGCCAAACACGGCGGCCGAAGTGGGCGAGAGCCTGACGGCCATCGCGCCGAGCGCCTCGGCCAGCGAGGAGCAGACGCGGCTGGTGGAGAAGATATTCTCTGCACTGGGGCTCGCGCTCATTGTGACGGAAGAGCAGATGCCAGCCCTGACGGCACTGGCGTCTTGCGGCATAGCCCACGCCCTAAGATACATCCGCGCGGCTCAAGAGAGCGCCATTGAGATGGGGCTCAACTCGCGCCTGGCGGCGGACGTGGTGGCGCAGACTGTCAAAGGGGCCGCGCAGCTCATATTGACCAACCACTCGCACCCCGAAGCGGAGATTGACAAAGTGTGCACGCCAAAGGGCGTCACCATTGCCGGCATCAACGCCATGGAGCACGCCGGTTTCACGTCTGCCGTGATGAAAGGCATGATGGGCTCATATAACAAGATCGTAAAATAGCCAGCGACCCAATGAGACTGACAATAAAAGTGGGCTCCAACGTCCTGACGGGGCGCGACGGCATGCTCAACGTGAGCCGCATGGAGAGCCTCGTGGGCCAAATCGCCGGCTTGCGCGGCCAAGGGCACGAGGTGGTCCTGGTGTCGTCTGGAGCGGTGGCAGCCGGCCGCGGGATGATAGAGGGCTATAAAAGCCTCAACCCAGTGGCGCAAAGGCAGCTGCTGTCATCTGTGGGGCAGGTGAAGCTCATTGACCAATACAAGCAGCTCTTTGACAGCCACGGAATCAAGATAGGCCAACTGCTGCTCACCAAGCAAGACCTGGGCAGCCGCCTGCACTACCTGAATATGAAAAACTGCGTCGAGGTGCTATGGCAAAACGGCGTGGTGCCAGTGGTCAATGAGAACGACGCGGTGTCGCTCACAGGACTCATGTTCACCGACAATGATGAGCTCTCCGGCCTCATCGCCTCAATGATGGACTGCCAAAGGCTCATAATATTAAGCAACATTGACGGCATCTTCGACGGCGACCCGTCAGACCCCTCGGCCAGGGTGATCCGCGAGGTGGCGCGAGGCACCAGCGTGTCACAATACGTCCGAGCCTCAAAATCCGACTTCGGGCGCGGAGGCATGGTCACCAAGTGCCGCATCGCGCAAAAGACGGCGCAGGCCGGCATAGACGTGTTCATTGCCAATGGCGGCACCGAGGGGGTGATTGCCAGACTGATGGCAGACGACCCCGCGCTGCCCCGCACCCACTTCGAGGCCGGCGAGCACAGCCCGGCCATAAAAAAATGGATAGCCTACTCCGATGGCTTCGCCACGGCCAAAGTGGTGGTCAACAGCGGAGCCGTGGACGCCCTCATGAACGCGGACCATGTCTCGAGCCTCTTGCCCGTCGGCGTGAGAGAGTTCGAGGGGGACTTCCGCAAAGACGACATAATCCTCATCTGCGGCCCAGACGGCAAGACCGTGGGCGTGGGCCGCGCGGCCATGGACAAGGAGACGGCCCAGCGGCAGGCCTTCGCCGCCAGGCAAAAGCCACTTGTCCACTATGACTACCTCTACGTCTACCCGGCCGATAAATAAAAAGACAGAAAAGACATGACAGCCAACCCTCAGACGCAACGCCAGTTCGAGGCCGTAAAGCGAGCCTCGCGATCTATGAGTTCCGTCACACCAGAGCAGACAACAAGGGTGCTGGAGGCCCTGGCGGACGCCCTCGTGGCCAACTCCGCCAAAATTGTAGAAGCCAACGCCAAAGACCTGGCGCGGATGGATCCAGCCGACTATCGCTACGACCGCCTCAAGCTAGACGCCAAACGCATAGAGGGCATCGCGGCAGACACGCGCAACGTGGCCCACCTGCCCGCCCCGTGCGGCGAGGTCATTGAGGAGCGCGCCATGGCCAACGGCCTCAAGATAAGCCGCGTCAGAGTGCCGATGGGCGTGGTGGGCGTCATCTACGAGGCCAGGCCCAACGTCACCGTAGACGTGGTCTCCATAGGCCTGCGGTCCGGCAACGCCGTGGTGCTCAAAGGCGGCTCCGACGCGCACGAGAGCAACGCCACACTTGTGGACATAATAAGGGGCGTGATGGAGGCGCAGGGGCTAGACCCCGACCTGGTGCAGCTGCTGCCCGACGGGCATGACGCCGCCACCGACCTCATGAACGCCGTGGGCTACGTCGATCTGCTCATCCCTCGCGGCTCGCAACGCCTCATAGCCTCAGTGCGAGACAACGCCAAAGTGCCGGTCATAGAGACCGGAGCGGGAGTGGTGCACACATATTTTGACAAGGCGGGCGACCTGGAGAAAGGGCGTCGGGTGATATGCAACGCCAAGACGCGCCGCGTCAGCGTGTGCAACGCCCTAGACTGTCTCATAATCCACAGCGGGCGGCTGGCCGACCTGGCCTCGCTCTGCGAGCCCATGGCCGCCAAGGGCGTGGAGATCCATGCCGACAGGCGCGCGTTCGAGGCACTGGAGGGGCGTTACCCGCAAGAGCTGCTCAAAACCATTGAGCCGGACGACTACGGCCGCGAGTTCCTGGCCCTGAAGCTGGCCGTGGTGACCGTAGACAGCCTCGACGAGGCCCTGCAATATATCTACGACCACAGTCTGAAACACTCCGAGGCCATCATTACGGAAGACGAAGCCGCGGCCGAACGCTTCCTGAAAGAGGTCGACGCCGCGTGCTGCTACGTCAACGCCAGCACCGCGTTTACTGACGGCGGGCAGTTCGGCCTCGGCGCGGAAATTGGCATAAGCACGCAAAAGATGCACGCCCGCGGCCCCATGGGACTGCGGGAGCTGACCTCCTACAAATGGCTCATCCGCGGAGACGGGCAGACGCGCGAGCCATAGGGCGACACTCGGCGACAAAACTCAGCCCCGCGCCAATGGACACACAGAGCCATTGCTGCGGGGCTTTCCCTTTTCCCCGCGCAAGTGTGAAAACAGGCGCGAGCAAATTTCAATCTGTAAAATGTAGATAACCGCCGCTGTTGTTTCGTCAAGTTTTTATGTATATTTGTTACGCCGAAACGGCGAATGTCCTGTTCGGCTTCAATTATCTTCGATAATGGCATTTGGAATGAGCAAGAACTTCGAGACAGAAAATAGCCTGCCAAACAACATAGGCAAAGGGACAAAGTTCGTTGGCGACATCGAGACGAATGGCGACCTCCGCATTGACGGAGTCATAGACGGCAACATCAAGTCGCAGGGCAAACTGGTTCTTGGAGCTGGCGGCAGCATCAAAGGCACCATCAAATGCTCTAGTGCCGAAATCTCCGGCTCGTTTGAGGGGAAGGTGGAGGTGAGCGAACTGCTGACGCTCAAGGCATCCTCCTACTTCAAGGGCGAGATGACCGTCAACAAGCTGTGCATTGAGCCAGGGGCCAAGTTCATAGGCAACTGCGTCATGGCAGACAAGGGCGGGGCGGCCCCAGCTCCTGAGGCCAAGAAAGCCTGACATCCGAAGTCGCTCATTGAGGCCACGCCAACCTTAAACCCGATGGCGCTTCTCGCAAAAGAATGGGCGGCCGTGGCAGTGGCCGCGGTAGGAGTGGCCGCTCCGGTGGCCTTGGCGGCTTGGGGGGTGGCCAGCCCGGCTCTCCCGGCGGGGGTCTTGGCATTGTTGGGCGCTGAAGGCGCAAAAATGACCTTCTTAATGAAACGTTTTTCGTCTCCCGGCGGTAAAAGCCAAATGAAGTCCACCGTGGTGGCCGAGGCGTTGACGTTCGTCATAGCCGCCGTGGTCGTAGTCCTGTTCGCCACGCCCAAAAGCGAGGCGAACGTGGTGGAGATAGCGACATTATGCGCCACTTTAGTGGCATTCAGAATAGCCTCCGGACTGGCCCTCTCGGCAAGGTCATGAGGCGGGGCGCGAGCCCCAACCAATAGACAACACAATTCAAACAGCCCCGGCGACGAGCCGCGGTACCGGGTGACGGCACCCGGCATCGAGACACCTCAACCGCGCGAGGCCGCACAGATAAAACGAAGCGAAACAAAACATCTATGAGCAGGATAGCAACCATTCTCACGCTCGCCCTGTCAATGTTGGCGGCGTCCGTCTCCGCGCAATCCACAGCCGAGGCGCAGGCGGCAGCCAAGACGCAAGAGGCTGAGGGCGTGAACGTGGTGGAAGTCATCAGCCACCACATTAGCGACTCGCATCATTGGAACGTGATCGCCTGGGACAACGGCAAAAAGTCAATAGACATCCCGCTCCCCGTCATGGCCTACAACACGGCCACGGGCGATTTCCTCTTCACGTCGTCCTCCTCATTCAGCAACGGGGCCTCCGTCGAGAAAAACGGCGTGACGTATACGCTCAACGCGTATGACAAGCTGTGCGCCAACGGCAGCCGCGACAACGTCTTCGACTTCTCCCTCACGCGCAACGTGGCTTCCGGCATCATGACGGGCGCGATCCTCCTGCTCGTCTTCGGCGGCGCGGCCCGCTCCATCAAGAAGTCTGGCAATGTGCCTCATGGCGCGGCCAACGCTGTGGAGTATCTGATCACCTTTGTCAAAGACATTGCCGATGAGCAGATTGGCAAAGAGAAGGGTATGCGTTTCGCCCCGTTCCTGCTCACGCTCTTCTTCTTCATCTGGTTCAATAACCTGATAGGTCTGATCCCGTTCTTTCCCGGGTCCACCAACCTGTCTGGAAACATAGCCTTCACGGGCATCTTGGCGGTTTTCACATTCTTCGTGACCCACTTCTCTGCAAACAAGCACTACTGGATTCACACTTTCACGGTGCCGGGCGTTCCGGCCGTGATGAAACTTATCATGGTTCCACTCGAGATCGTGACCATGTTCACACGGCCCTTCACCCTCCTCATCCGTCTTTTCGCCAACATCACAGGCGGGCACATCATCGTCATCAGTCTCTTCTCGCTAATATTCATACTCCACACCGTGGGCATAGCCCCCGTCTCGGTGCTGCTGGGTATGCTGGTCTTCACATTGGAGCTGATTTTTGGAGCCCTTCAGGCCTACATTTTCACTGTGCTCTCCGCCCTCTACATCGGCTTGGCGGTCAACGCCGGCAGCGACGATTAGAGGCCATCGGCCACTGTTTTTCCAATTCACACACAGCCAAAACAAACGGCGCCCAGGCGGCGCCCTCAACAAAAAGGATAAACAACAACTAAAAAACAGATTACTATGGGTAACATGATTGCAGTCGGTCTTGGACTGATCGTTATTGGTATCGGCATCGGCATCGGCAAAGTCGGTGGCTCCGCGGTAGACGCCATGGCTCGTCAGCCAGAGATGTCCGGCAAGATCCAGAGCGCCATGCTTATCGCCGCAGGTATGGTCGAGGGCGCAGGCCTCTTCGCCATCGTCATGGCATTCATCACAGCCTAGTCCATAACACCTTAACGGAATCACTATGGATGGGATTTTAACCCCAGAGCCCGGACTGGTCATCTGGTCGGGCCTGACGTTCCTGGTGGTCCTGGCCTTGCTCACCAAATTCGCATGGAAGCCCCTCCTGGGGATGCTCAAGGAGCGCGAGGACGAGATATCCTCCTCCCTGGAGAAAGCCAAAGAGGCGCGACAGGAATATGAGCGCGTGGAGGCCCAGAAGGCCCAGATGCTAGCCGAGACCCGCACCGAGCGCGACGCCATACTCAAAGAGGCTCGCGAGAAAGTGGAGGCCATGCTCGACGAGGCGCGCAAACGCGCGCAGAGCGAGGGCGACAAGCTCATTGAGCAGGCGCGGGCCCAGATTGGGAGGGAGAAGGCAGACGCCATTGACGCCCTGAAGCGCCAGGTGGCCACCCTGTCCGTCGAAATCGCGGGCAAGCTCATCGAGAGCGACCTCAAGGCCGACGACCGACAGGAGCAACTCATTGAGAAATATCTCCAAGAGAGCAACTTCAACTAAACCACAGCAATGGACGCAGGACTGATTGCCAGACGATACGCCACGGTGCTACACGACTTCGCCGCCGACCACGGCAAGCTAGACGAAGTGTATGCCGACGCGGTGGTCGTAAGGCAGGCTTTGGCCGAGCAGCCACAGGCCAAGAAGTTTTTTGACTCCCCGCTGCGCAAGCTGTCGGAGAAGAAGGCTTTGGTAGAGGCTGTGTTCGCCAGCCGCGTGACGCCTGAGACGCTCCAGTTCCTCACCTTCTTGGTGGACAAGGAGCGCATAGGCTACGTCAGCTCCATCCTGCTCGTCTTCGAGATGCTCTACAAGACGGAGCGTCACATCTGCACGGCGCGGCTGACGACCGCCAAGGAACTCACGGCGCAGCAGAAAGAACGCCTCACGGGGCTGGTCTCTGACAAGCTGAAAGCCTCCGGCAAGGAGGTGGAGGCCATAGACGCCACATTCCGAGTGAACCCGGCCATCATAGGCGGGCTGATACTGGAGGTGGACGGTTGTCAGGTAGACGGCTCCATCCGGAGCAAGCTCAAGGCCGTAGAGAGACAGCTGACGGTTTGATTTTCTTTTTCTTATAACACGACATTCAGCGCATGGAAAAAATAAAAGCCTCGGAAGTGTCGAGCGTGCTCAAGCAGCAGCTGGAGCAGTTTGACTCTTCCTCAAAGCTGGAAGAGGTGGGCACCGTCCTGACCGTCGGCGATGGCATCGCCACGGCTTTCGGCCTGTCCAACGTCGAGAGCAACGAGCTCGTCGAGGTGGGCAAAGCCATGGGCGTGGTCCTCAACCTTGACCAGGACAGCGTGGGCATTGTCCTTATGAACAACGCCGACGAGGTCAGGGAGGGCGACACAGTGAAGCGCACAGGGCGCATCGCGTCCATCCGTGTCGGAGACGAGATTGTTGGCCGCGTGGTCAACACCCTCGGCGAGCCGATTGACGGCAAGGGACCCATCGGCGGCAAGCTCTACGAGTTGCCGCTGGAGCGCAAGGCTCCTCAGGTACTCTTCCGCCAGCCGGTCAAGAGGCCGCTCCAGACCGGCATCAAAGCCATCGACTCTATGATCCCCATCGGCCGCGGCCAGCGCGAGCTCATCATCGGCGACCGCCAGACGGGCAAGACCTCCATTGCCGTAGACACCATTCTTAACCAGAAGAGTTTCTACGACGCAGGCGAGCCGGTATATTGCATCTACGTGGCCACTGGCCAGAAAGCCAGCACCGTGGCGCAGATTGTGGCCACGCTGGAGAAAAACGGCGCCATGGCCTACACCACGGTGGTCTCCGCCACGGCGGCAGACACCCCGGCCATGCAATACTTCTCTCCCCTGGCCGGCGCGGCCATTGGTGAGTATTTCCGCGACTCCGGCCGACACGCCCTAATTGTCTATGACGACCTCTCGAAGCAGGCCGTGTCTTACCGCGAGGTGAGCCTCCTGCTCCGCAGGCCACCCGGACGCGAGGCATACCCTGGCGACGTGTTCTACCTCCACTCGCGCCTCCTGGAGCGCGCGGCCAAGATTGTGGAGAACGACGAGTTGGCGGCCAAGATGAACGACCTGCCGGAAGACATCAAGCCCATCGTCAAGGGTGGCGGCTCGCTCACGGCGCTGCCTATCATTGAGACCCAGGCCGGTGACGTGGCGGCATATATCCCTACCAACGTGATCTCCATCACCGACGGCCAGATATACCTTGAGAGCAACCTCTTCAACGCCGGTGTGCGCCCGGCCATCAACGTGGGCATCTCAGTGTCCCGCGTCGGCGGGTCGGCGCAGATCAAGAGCATGAAGAAAGTGGCGGGCACGCTGAAACTAGACCAGGCTCAGTTCCGCGAGCTGGAGGCTTTCTCCAAGTTCGGCTCCGACCTCGACGCCGCCACCATGGCTGTGCTGGACAAGGGGCGAAAGAACGTGGAGATCCTAAAACAGCCGCTCCACACGCCATATACCGTAGAGAAGCAGATTGCCATAATCTACTGCGGCACCAACGGACTGCTCCGCGACGTGCCGATGGACAAGGTGGGGCAGTTTGAGGAGGAGTTCCTTGATGAGATGGAGCTTCGCCACAAAGACGCGCTCAACACGCTGTCGCAAGGCAAGATTGATGACAACATCACGGCCATTCTCCGCGAGACGGCCGCAGAGGTGAGCAAACGCTTCGCTAAATAACGGCAGGAGGGCAGACTGATGGCTAATCTTAAAGACATCCGGACAAGAATCCACTCCGTCCAGTCCACCAGGCAGGTGACGAGCGCCATGAAGATGGTCTCCGCCGCCAAGCTGAAAAAGGCGCAGAACGAAGTGGCCAAAGTCCGCCCGTTCGAGGCCAAGCTGAGCCAGATCATAGGGTCGCTAGGCTCGTCAGTCTCCAACGTTGAGCTGGACTACCCCGCTTTCCGCAAGGCCACACCCGGGGGCAAGACGCTGCTCGTGGCCATTGCCTCAGACAAGGGCCTCGCGGGGGCTTTCAACTCCAACATTGTCAAGGAGGTTGAGGTGATGCTCGCCTCCACCCTCAAGGCAGATGCCGACAAGGGGCTCGTGGAAGTCTTGACCATAGGGAAGCAGGTGGCCAAGGGTCTGCGCTCGCGCCACGTGATGGTGCCCGTCACAGAGGCCGAGGGCTTCTATGACAATTTCGGCCTCGCCAAGGTCTACGAGGTGGCAGATGGTATCAGAAGCCGCTTCGAGGCCAAGGATTATGGGCGCGTGGTGCTGATATACAACGGGTTTGTCAACACTGCGGTGCAAAACGTGCGCGAGGCGCAACTGCTGCCGCTGTGCATGGACACGCAAGCCGATGACAAGGCCACGCGAGACTTCATTGTGGAGCCGAGCAAAGAGGAGGTCTTGGCCGACCTGATTCCGCAGGCCATCAGGATAAAACTCTTGGCCGTGGTCAAAGAGTCGGTGGCCTCGGAGCATGGCGCACGCATGACGTCGATGCACAAAGCCACGGACAACGCCACGACGCTGCTTGACGAGCTACAGCTTCAGTATAACAAAGCGCGCCAGTCAGCCATCACGAACGAGCTTATCGAGATTGTGAGCGGAGCCTCGGCCCTCAACGGCTAAGGCGACGACACTGTCAGAATAACGGCACTAATGGTAAGGGCGGCCTTCGAGCTTATGATGGCTCGGAGGCCGCCTTGCTATGTCCATGGCAGGGAAACTCACAGCCGACGGGTGCGGCAATAGGTGGCATCGGGCGGCAGTCTTGCAGAAAATATTCTGTAACTTTAAAGTTGCGGGGGATGAGCGTTATGGGATGCCTCGGCATCCATGAGTTTTCCTCCCGACACGCAGACAATGAAAACAATCTCAGAACTATATGAGGCTTTCCGCCACAGCGCGGGAGTCTCAACAGACACGCGCACCATCGCGCCAGGGTCGCTGTTCGTGGCATTACGCGGCGCCAACTTCGACGCCAACACCATGGTCGGCCACGCTCTTGAGCTTGGGGCGGCCTATGTGGTGACGACAGACAAATCTTTCGCCAACGACCCCCGCGCCTACGTTACGGACGACACTCTGACAGCTCTTCAAGAACTGGCCAGAGAGAGGCGCAGACACCTGACAATTCCCGTCATAGGCATCACAGGCACCAATGGCAAGACCACGACAAAGGAGTTGACAACGGCCGTCTTGAGCAAAAAATTCAAGACAGTGGCCACGAAAGGCAACCTCAACAACCACATTGGAGTGCCGCTGACCATCCTCTCCATACCAGATGACGCCGAGATGGCCGTGGTGGAGATGGGCGCGAGCCACCCTGGCGAGATAGCGGCCCTAGTGACCATATCTCAGCCCACGGCAGGCCTTGTCACCAACGTGGGCATCGGGCATATTGAGGGCTTTGGCTCCTTCGAGGGCGTGAAGCGCACAAAGGCGGAGCTTTATGACTATCTGCGCCGCACGGGCGGCACCGTCTTTATAGACCCTGATAACAAAGACCTGGCGCAAATGCTTGGCGAATATGCCAACACGGTGCCTTATGTGCAAGGATGCGTTGAAGACGGCGCGGCGGAGACTCTCGATATGCGTTGGAGCGCGGGCGGCGATTGGCATCACGTCACAACGCACCTTTTGGGCAAATATAACCTGCCAAACGCCTTGGCCGCGGCCACCGTGGGGCATCATTTTGGCGTGGCGGACAGTGACGTGACCGAGGCCATTGGGCAATATGAGCCCACCAACGGGCGAAGCCAAATAGTCCAGACCAGTCGGAACAGGCTGGTGGTGGACGCCTACAACGCCAACCCCACGAGCATGGGCGCGGCGCTAGACAACTTCGCCAGCCACGAGACGGGACACAAGTGCGTGATCTTGGGAGCAATGAGGGAGTTAGGCCCGCTACAGGATGAGCAGCACGTCAAGGTGCTGGAGAAACTCAAGACAATGAACCTAGACCAGGCCATCCTCATAGGCCCTGAGTTCTGCAAGTTTGAGAAAGACTATCCAGGTTTCGCTTTCTACAACGCCACGCCAGACGCCGCCCAAGCCGTCAGGGCCTTAAGCGGCAAATACATCCTCATCAAAGGATCTAACTCCAACAAACTGTCTCAACTTGTGCCCATGCTCTGACAGAGGACACGGTAAAACACAGAAAAATAAAAAACTCATAATAGCCAACCATCATGAACAGATTTCTCACCGTCGGTGACATTGGCGACCTCGACAAGGCCCTCCGCGAGGCCAAGGAGGTCAAGGCGACCCCTTTCGCATGGCAGGAGCTTGGCCGCAACAAGACCATAATCCTAGTCTTCTTCAACTCGAGCCTGCGCACGAGGCTCAGCTCGCAAAAGGCGGCGCAGAACCTCGGCATGAACGCCATTGTCCTGAACATTGACAAGGACAGCTGGAAACTCGAGACGGAGATGGGCGTGGTGATGGACGGAGACAAGAGCGAGCACCTGCGCGAGGCCATTCCCGTCATTGGCAGCTACTGCGACATCATCGGAGTCCGCTCATTCGCTCGTTTCGAGAGCCGCGAGTTCGACTATCAGGAGACCATCATCAACCAGTTCATCCAGTACTCCGGCCGCCCCGTAATAAGCCTGGAGAGCGCCACAAGGCACCCATGCCAGGCCTTTGCCGACCTCATCACCATTGAGGAGCACAAGACCAAGGCGCGCCCCAAAGTGGTCCTCTCCTGGGCTCCCCACCCTCGCGCATTGCCGCAGGCCGTGCCGAACTCCTTTGCCGAGTGGATGAAAGTCGCCGACGTGGACTTCGTCATCACCTGTCCCGAAGGCTATGACTTGGCTCCGGACATCATGCAAGGGGCGCACCTGGAGCGAGACCAGAAAAAGGCTTTCGAGGGCGCAGACTTCATATATGCCAAGAACTGGTCATCTTATGAGAGCTATGGCCAAATCCTCTCAAAAGACATGAGCTGGACTGTTGACGCCGAGCATATGAGCTGGACCGACAACGCCAAGTTTATGCACTGCCTGCCCGTCCGCCGCAACATGATTGTGACAGACGAGGTCATTGACAGCCCCAACAGCCTTGTCATTCCCGAGGCCGCGAACCGTGTCGTCTCCGCGCAAGTGGTGATGAAGCGTATGCTTGAAGATTTGCGCAAATAGGCCGACGACACGCAGCCACAAACGCAAAGAGGGCGAGACGCAATTAAGCCGTCACGCCCTCTTCTTATATATCCTTCGCCAAGTTCTTAGTCCAAAGCTTCCCTTATGGCGGAGATTACGCTGTCGGCATCCATCCCGCACTCTTTATATAGCTCTTCCACAGTCCCGTGGGCAATGAATCTGTCCGGCACACCTATTCGCAACACTCTGCCACCGTAGCCGCAGTCCATGGCATACTCCATCACGCCAGTGCCAACGCCCCCCTCACGCACTCCGTCTTCCATGGTGACGATGAGCCTGCACGAGTCAAAAGCCTCACGGAGCAGAGCCTCGTCTAGCGGCTTGGCGAAACGCAGGTCATAGTGCGCCGCGCTTATGCCATAGGCTTTCAGCCCGTCCGCCACTTGCCGCGCCTCAATGCCTATGGGACCCAGGGTGAGCAGCGCCACATCTTCACCATCGCGAAGCTTGCGACCGCGGCCCACCTCCACCCTCTCCATAGGCGTACGCCAATCTACCGTCGAGCCCTCGCCACGCGGGTAACGGATGACCACCGCGCCAAGCGACGGGTCTTGAGCCGTGAACATCATGTTGCGAAGCTCCGGCTCGTCCATGGGCGACATGATGGTGAGGTTCGGCACGGGGCGCAACATGGCAACGTCGAAAACGCCGTGGTGAGTGGCGCCATCGGCCCCCACGAGGCCAGCCCTGTCAAAGCAAAAGACCACGTGGAGCTTTTGAAGGGCCACATCGTGAATGACCTGGTCAAACGCCCTTTGGGCAAAAGTGCTGTATATGTTGCAAAAAGGCGTATAGCCAGAGACGGCCAAGCCTGCGGCGAACGTCACGGCGTGCTGCTCGGCAATGCCAACGTCAAAACAGCGATCAGGCATCTCGCGCATCATGACGCTGAGTGAGCACCCGCTAGGCATGGCTGGCGTGATGCCCAGAATCTTGTCGTTTTTGCGAGCAAGCTCCAAAATGGTCTCGCCAAAAACGTCTTGGAAACGCGGGGGGTGAGGGGTTTGCGACGGTGGCGTGAGAGGGTCGCCCGTCTCAATGTCAAAACTGCGTCCCACGGCGTGCCACTTTGTGGGGTCTTGCTCCGCCGCCTTGAAGCCTTTGCCTTTGACGGTGATGACGTGGAGCATCTTGGGGCCGCTGATTCTCTTCAAGTCGCGGAGAATGGAGACAAGGTATTTGACGTCGTGCCCGTCCGTGGGGCCGAAATATCGGATGTTCAGCCCCTCGAACATATTGGTCTGGTGGTTGATGAGGTTCTTGAGGCTGTTGTTTAGCTTGGTGATGAAGCTGTTGTGGCCCGTGGCGGAGTCGTTTTTCCTGTCAAGGTATTGAGACATCTTGTTCCTCAGCCTGTTGTAGAGGCTAGAGGTGGAGATGTCTAACAAATATTGGCTCATGCCGCCCGTCACCTTGTCAATGGCCATGTTGTTGTCATTGAGGATGACGAGCATGTCGGGGCTGGCCGCCGCCATATTGTTGAGCGCCTCAAAGGCCTCTCCGCCCGTGAGCGCACCGTCTCCGATCACGGCCACCACATGACGCTTCTCGCCGCTCAGCCTCGCCGCGATGGCCATGCCCAAAGCCGCGGAGACCGACGTGGACGAGTGCCCCACGCCGAAAGCGTCATACTCGCTCTCAAAGATGTTTGGGAAACCGCTTATACCGCCGCGCTTGCGGTTGGTGTGGAACACGGCGCGCCGCCCTGTGAGAATCTTGTGCCCATAGGCCTGGTGGCCCACGTCCCACACGAGTTTGTCATATGGCGTGTCATAGACGTAGTGAATGGCCACGGTGAGTTCCACCACGCCCAGCGAGGCGGCGAAATGCCCAGGCGCGTGGCTCATCTGCTCAATGATGAAATGCCTCAACTCGTCACACAACTGCGGCAGCTGCTCGACACTGAGTCTCTTCAGGTCGGCGGGCGTGTCTATGGTGCTAAGAAGTGGGTATGTCTGTTCCATTGAGCCTAAAAAACGGTGCAAAGATACGCATTTTTACAACGTGCGGGGCGCGGCATGGCGGCATTGAAGCCAGCCTCCGCGCCCCGCACAATATCTTGCGCCAGACTGTCAGTCAACAACGACTTTGAACGCCGCGCCATTCACTTTTACCACATACACGCCTTGCTCAATGGCAATGGAGCGCGAGCGAGTGCTGGTCATCATCACGCCGCCGGCGTTGAAGACCTTGGCCTCGGCATCGGTGCCTTCAATGCGGATGTGGCCGCGTGTGCCATAGACGCTGATATTGGCAGGCCTGCCGTCCGTTGCTCTCCAAATGGCCTTGACAGTGCCGCCGTCGGCCGTGCGGAACGCCCCGTCCGCCGCACCGTCCACCTCAAACTCACGAGTTCCACTCACAACACGAGCCGGCACCACAATGGTCTCGTCATAGGCCACGCCCTCCGTCGGGTGGAGGATCTCGGCTTTGCCGTCTTCACGCACGCCATAGGAGAGGCCGCCGACAACGAATCGGTCCGCCTCCACAATGTTGCGAAACTTACACCATACGGGCGCGGAGCGATAGATTTGCGCGCAACCGGCAGGGACATAGAGCGTGGCCTGCTCATAGGTCTCGGGCATAAAGTCGCTCTCGTCAATCACAAAGGGGCGTTGCGTCATGACCACGACAGAGTCTAGGGTCGTGACGCGTTGGAAGACGCTGTCCGCCATACTGACCATTGAAGACGGGAAGTAGAACGAGCGCAAGCCCTTGCAGCCCAAGTAGGCATATTTGCCAATGTGACGTATCGAGGCCGGCAGGGCGGCGTCTGTGAGGTCGGTGCAGTGGTTGAATGCGCTGCGGCCTATCACGGTCACAGAGGTGGGGATTTGGCTCGTCTTGCAACCCGCCACAAGGGTGTTGGAGCCAGTCTCAATGATGGCGTTGCAGCCGCCGCGGGAGTCATAGGCCACGTTTCCGCTCTCCACGCTGACTGACGTGAGCTGGGTGTTATAGGCAAAAGGGTTTTGCGGGCTTATGACCTTAACGCCACGGGGCAAAACCAACTCCTTCATGTTGGGGCATTGGCAAAAAGCCACCGCGCTTATGGAGGTGACGGAAGCTGGCACGCTCACGCCACGGAGTCCCGTGCGGCAAAAAACGTAGTCCTCAATCTCGGTGAGAGACGAAGGCTCGTCATAGGTCACATTGGCAAGAGACTCGCACATCTCAAAAGCGTAACGTCCAATCTTTTCCACAGAGCGCGGGACGCGGAAAGACGCGAGGGACTTGCAGGCCAAGAAAGCCTGACGGTCAATCTGCCGCAAGGCCGACGGCTCTTTTACCTCTACGCTCGTCAGCGCATTGCAGCCCACAAAAGCGTTATAGCCAATGGTCTCGACACTGCGCGGCAGCACCACGGCCTCCAACTTCCTGCTAGAGGAGAAAGCGTGCGGGCCAACGGCCACGACACGATAGACTTTGCCCTCAAAAGCCACCGTCTCCGGGACTCTGACGAGGCCCGAATAGGCGTCGCCAGAGCATTGGCACCTGCCCTTGTAGGTCACAGAGGCCGTACGGGTCGACGGGTCAAAATCATAATATATACCATCTACCTGCGTGTCGGACGCTAGCGCGGGCAGCGAGGCCGCGGCCAACAAGATGGCGGATAAAATGGAGTAGGTCGTTTTCATTGTGACGTTCTTTTTCTTGGCACATTCGCGCTCACGGGCGCGACTCACAGGTGAGTTATACGCAACTTCCAGGCCTAGGTTGTGCCGGTGGCTAGGCGTTTATCTCGCGGTCGCGGAAGCCAATGAGGTAAAGTATCGTGTCAAGGCCGTTTTGGGATATGGAGTGTTGGGCCGTGGCCTTTACTTTGGGCTTGGCGTGGAAAGCGATGCCGAGACCCGCCTCTTGAATCATGGGCAGGTCGTTTGCGCCATCGCCCACGGCTATGCATTGCTCCAAATGGATGTCTTCCTTAAAGGCCAACAGACGGAGCAACTCGGCTTTCTTGGCCCCATCAACAATGTCGCCCACATGGCGACCGGTGAGTTTGCCGTCCACCACTTCAAGCTCATTGGCAAAGACATAGTCAATGCCGAGCTTCTGCTTCAGGTAGTTTCCGAAATAGGAGAAGCCGCCAGAGAGAATGGCCGTCTTGTAGCCGCTCTTGTTGAGCGTCTTGAAAAGTCTCTCCGCACCCTCGGTGAGCGGCAGATGCTCGGCAATCTCTTTCATCACGCTCTCGTCCAGCCCCTTGAGCAGGCTGATGCGTTTCAGAAAACTCTGCTTGAAATCTATCTCGCCTCTCATGGCCGAGGCCGTTATGGCCGCCACCTGATCGAAGACGCCGGCGCGTCTTGCCAGTTCGTCGATGACCTCGGTCTGGATGAGCGTGGAGTCCATATCGAAACAGACGAGCCTACGGTTACGGCGGAATATGTTGTCGGCCTGGAAAGCTATGTCTACATCGCAATTTTTCGAGACCTCGATGAAGTCCATCTTGAGCTTGTTCTCATCTTTCGGCACTCCTCGGACGGAGAACTCAACCACGCTCATAACACCGTTGGCCTCAACGTTTTCAAGCGAGCGGCGACCCGTGAGGCGCGCAATCTTGTCAATGTTGAGCCCCTGCTCCTTGACAATGCGCGCGACCTCGGCCACGTGTCGG
This sequence comes from uncultured Bacteroidales bacterium, assembly GCA_934717675.1. Classification (GTDB taxonomy): domain Bacteria; phylum Bacteroidota; class Bacteroidia; order Bacteroidales; family Marinilabiliaceae; genus W3P20-009. Next base: position 31,949 of record CAKUYZ010000003.1, on the reverse strand, counting down.
CCCTCGAGCTTGCGCGCCATGAGCGTTATGATGTTGCGGCTCTTGCCTTGCTGATTCACCCACTCCTCATAATCGGCATGCGGGATGAGCTGGAACTTGATGTTCAGCCCAATCTTATATGCCGCGAAGAGCAGGTCTTTGAGAATTGAGGCGGAGTCTTCAGAATCGTCCGTTATGCAGATGAGGATACCTAGGCTCAAGTCGTTGTGAATCACGGCTTGGCCAATGTCCAATATGTCCACGCTATGGTTGGCCAACACCCGCGTTATCTCAGACGTCTGGCCTGGGCGGTCGGGGCCCTGGAGGTTTATGAGGATAAGCTCACTCTTTTGTGACATTATGGTCTCTGTCGTTGTGTTATGTGTGCGAGTGGTGAAACTGCGGCGTAGGCCTACTTTACAGGCGTCTGAGCCACCTCTCCCGCCTGCCCCACGGTGTAGACGGCGAACCCTTCTTTTGCCTCGCCAAGGGCCATGCTGCCGCAAGATTTGAGCGGGGAGGCTGGCATCTCGTGGCCATCGGCCATTGAGAATATCCTCACTTCCTCGGCTTTGTCATCATACAGGGCAATGAAGCCGCCGGCCACGGCCACCATGCCGAGGCTCTGGAGCCCAGTGCGCCACTCTGCTCTTACCTTAGGGCTGTCTCCGGTCACGTCAATGACGGCCGCCATGCGCCGACCGGCCACAAGGTAGGCCGACGCGTCGATGGGTCTGGCAATGTTTTCCGGGCCTATGCTGTCAAGAGCCAAACGAGACAGTTTGCCATCTGACGGGTCTATGCCTATCACGCTGCCGTCTGTGGTCGTGGTGACAAAATACTTCCCCGATTTCGCCACGGCCATCTCGCTGCGGGTGCCGGGGGCCAAGGGCTGCGTGGTCAGTCGCCGTGAGCCGCGGCGGTCGGTGAAATAGTAAGAGTATTGGTCTCGGTACACAATGAAGTCTTTGCCGCCGCACACCAAGTGACGCGCCACTCCCTGCAACTGTCCCTCTGGGTGTTGGGGTTTCCAGCCCTCCACCTCTTTGCCGTCGGGGCCGAAAAGGGCAACACCCCCCTGGCAACCGACAAAAATCCTCATTGGGCTGCCGTCAGAATATGTGGCCGCGCTGGCCCCGCTCACCGAGGCCGAAGGCAGGCGCACGGGGAACGCGCCTACATCGTTGCCCAGTCGGTCTATGATGTAGACCGACTGCGGCGTGGAGAAGAGGTATTGCAATTTGCCGTTGCCATAGAAGTCGATCTGGCTCACAGGGCCCACCACGGGCCCATCCACCGGCCTCTTCCAGAGCAACATGCCATCCGCGCCAATCAGGCACAGCTTGTGATCACGGTCTTGGGCGAGGCACTCGGTCAGATGAGTATAGTGGTTTTCAACGCCATATATGGGCCCGCATAGCAACGTGTCGAGCCGCGTCTGCCACGTTGGGCGGCGCGTGGCGTGATGCTCCTCAGCCAGTGGCGTCTGCGCGAAGACGCTCACATAGGGCAATCGGCCCGCCACGGTGAGTTGGCTGCAAACTATGCCAAACGATGTGTCGTCAGACTGGCGCTCAAAGACGAAACGTGAGCACTCGCCGCCAAAGTGTGAGCGAAGCGCGGAATAGTTGGCATAGCCCTCCATAGTCGCGCCCACCACGTAGTCCACAAGCACGCGGCGCAACACGTCCATACTGTTGGCCAAGACGAGGGCGTCTTCATATCGGAAGAAGAGGCGCGACGGCACTTGCCTGCCGAAGAGACGGGGGAGGAAAAACAACTCGTCCGACTGCGTGAAACCGGCGTAGACGGGGATGCTCACTTCCGCCACCTGCTCGGCGTCGGCCCTGCGCGCCACCACGCCCGCCGGCACGGCCCCCTCGCCCGGCGCAATCTCGCCAATGACCATGGGAGGCGTGCCACCGTGGAGGGCCGTTATGGCCTGCGTCAGCGTGGCTTGAGCCATTGTGCCGCCTCGGGTGTCCACGACAAGGAAGTCGGCATCGGGCTCTGGGTATGAGCAAAGGGCCATCTCGGCCGAGAAGACTTGTGAGAGAAGAGCCTCAACATCTACGCCCGTCTGGCGAAAGATCTCGCTCTGGCCGGTGCGATAGGCCAAGCCCGCGCTGTCTGCCCCCAAAGCCTCTGAAAACGAGGCCGAAGAGAGCCCGCGAAGCCCCGCGCCAATGCGCTCGAAGCGGCACACCCCGCGAGGCACGCGGCGCGCCACATTGAGTTCGTCTGTAGTCTCGCGGGCCGTGAGCATAGCCACGGACGGCCTAGGGGCCACGGCGAAACCGTCGGCCGAGAGGCCATCGGGATGCAGGCCAATATCCATGGCCATCCAGTCGCTGCCGCCGCCCATGGTCAATATGGCCTTGGCAAGCTCGCCCTTGAGCATCTGAGACTTGACGGGCGCGGGGAGTGAGCGCAGCGAGCGGCCATTGATGAAGACAGAGATTGGGGCGTCTGCCGCCACGGTGCGCTCAATGGTTGAGAAAGACGCGTCGTCTCGCATGGGCGTGACGCTGTCTTGGCCAAAACTGAGCAACAAGTCTGGCGTGGTGGACGCAAAAAGGCATCCGCCGCCGGCGGCCATAAATAGGGGCGCGGACTCGCCGCGCTGCCTAAGCAAGAAAAGGCCGTGGCCCGAGACGGCTGTATCTACCACCTCCACCCCGTCGCGGCCTCGAAGGGCGCTCATAGCCTTGTGCCACTCCAAGCGATTATTCAGCTTGAAGGAGGCCGCAAACTGGCTCATACGCCCGTCAGGACGCATGGTGAATGAGACGTAGAGGTCGCGACCCGACAATGCCGGGGACTCTATGACATCGGTAGAGAAGAGAGAGTCCATCCGCTGCGCCAGGCCCAGGACGACATCGCCGCCCACAACGTCCAGCAACTCAGAGCCATATCGAGACGAGGCTATGCGCCCCGCCACCTCGCCCCTTGCGCCCAGACGGGTCAGGAGCGTGGTGCCGGACGGGAGGCAACGCGTGGGCGATGGCGCCCTATATTGCTTGTTGAGGCCAATCCATACGGCCACGACGGCCACGACGGTAACCACCGCCATGGCCGCGCCAGTCCATAATATACGTTTTGTCGCCGCTGTCATGATTGGTCTCGCGCCTCCACGCGCCAGGTCTATTTTTTTATAGCAGACGCAGCCAAGCTGCGCACAATGGAAAAGACGGTATAGAGCAGAATGGTGACGCTGATGCCGCCAAGCCCCATAAATACAATGCTAACGAGCCCCACCACCAGCAAGATGACCTTGAGCTGATTGCCGGCCCACGTCCAATGCTTCACTTTGAGGGAGAACATCGGAATCTCGCTCACAAGCAACACACAGAACACCGCCACCATCAGCAGCACCACGGCGGGAGACAGCACGCGGGCAAAGAGCTCCTCGTGGCCGGGCATCATCCAGAAAAGCGAGGCCGTGAAGAGACCCGTGGCCGTGGTGGTGAGGCCAAGGAAACTCTCGGTCTGACGCTCGTCAATGTTGAACTTGGCCAACCTGAGGCCCGCGAACACTGCCAAGATGAGCGGCGCGGCCACTATGACCACCTGACGGGCCTCCATGTCGGCAAGCGGCGTGGTGAGGCTGCCCGTGAGCGCCCAACGCATATAGGCCGAATAGATGGCGGCTGGGGCGAGGCCGAAAGATATATTGTCAGCCAAAGAGTCCAGCTCCTTGCCCATGGGGCCGCTCACGCCCAAGGCACGGGCCGCGAAGCCGTCAAAGAAGTCAAACACCGCCCCGCCGATAATGAAGAGGGCGGCAGCCTGAAGCATCCCCTCAAAGGCGCACGTCACGGCCAAGACGCCGCAGAAGAGGTTCATCGACGTGATCGCGTTGGGGATGTATTTTTTAATAGACATCTGTTTTCTGAAATTTATATCTCGCCACAAGGCGCTCGCTCGCAAAAATAGTTAATTTATTCGCCTTTCATTGCGTCAGAATGGCAGCAATGGGGCCCGCGTCACCTCAATGGCCAAGACCGACGTGTCATCAAAAGACTTACCCGCGGCCCTCGTGGCCTCTGCGAGGCTGGCCAGCTCGCCCATGGTGCGGTCAATGCCCATCGACTTTTTCATTATCTCCACCACCTTGTCTTGATTGCTTCCCATGGTGGCGCCCTCGTCAACCTCCACAAGCCCATCGGTATAGGCCACGACCAAGTCGCCCTTGCGCAATCTGACGCAGCCCACGTCAACACCCGGCATCTCGTCTAGCATGCCCAGCCCTATGGAGCCGCTCATCAGCTCTTTCACCTCGCCCAGGCTGCTCACGATGGGCGGCAGGTGGCCGGCATTGACATAGTGCAGGCGACCAGTCAGGCAGTTGTATCGGCCAATGAAGAATGTTATGAACTTCTCGCCGCTTGTGTTTTGGCACACTCGGCGGTTGAGATCCTCCACCAGCGAGCGGAGGCTCACCTTGGCTGTGAAGAGGGCCCGAACCATGGCCTGGAAGTTGGACATGAGGAGCGCGGCGGCCACGCCCTTGCCGCTCACATCCGCAATGCAGAAGCCGACGGTGTTTGGGCCGAGGCGCAAGATGTCGAAATAGTCTCCGCCCACCTGATCATGCGGGTGGTAATATGACATGGCGCGGGTGTGGCCCGTCTGAAGGAGCATACCCTCGGGCGGGATGAGGCCCGTCTGGATTCGGGAGGCCAAGGCGAGCTCTTGTCGCAACCCCTCTTGCCGCAACAGCTTCGCCTGCATCTTCTTGTTCTCGATGAAGACGATGATGATGTTGGAGAGGATCTGGATGAATTTGAGGTTGCGCAGCGTGGGGCTGATGCCGTCCCCCAACTCGCTGTCTCCCACCACCACATATCCCATTACCTTATACTTGTGGCGCAGCGGGATGATGGCGTCGAAACCCTCAAGGGAGGGGATTTCCTTCATGGCCAGATTCTCAATGCCCTCCACGCCGCTCATGTCTCGGCCAATGTCAATGGAGTCTCGCTGACTGTCAGAGACGTTGCTCTGGAGGATGCACCGCCAGCGGCCGTCGTCCTTGGTGAAGACAAGTATTCTCCCCACGCCCAGCTCGTCTCGGAGCAGGGACTCAAACTCGGCCATAAGCTCCTCGACGCTGCTGTCTTCATTGACCGTCTGGGCCACATCTAGCAGGAGGTTGAGCTTCTCCTTATAGAGGCGGACCACATTTCTGTCTGATGCCATAGGTTGCCGTTATTTTAGCCTTGCGGCCTAGCCGCTTACTTAAACGAGTGTGAGGTGGGCGTGAAAAAAGAGAAAGAGCCGCGGGCTGGTGCTAGCCCGCGGCTCCGCGTGTGTTGCCGCCGCCTGCCGCCAGGCCGCGCAGGAGAGGAGACGAGACCCCTTACTTGACGCGCTCTACGTATGAGCGGTCGCGGGTGTCCACCTTAATCTTGTCGCCCTGATTGACGAAGAGGGGCACCATAATGGTGGCGCCAGTCTCGATGGTGGCGGGCTTGAGGGAGGTGGTGGACGACGTGTCTCCACGGACGCCAGGCTCGGTATAGGTGACCTCGAAAGTCATGAAGGGGGGCAGCTCGGCCGTGAGGACGGTCTCGGTCTCTGCGTGAACGACCACCTCGATGCTCTCGCCCTCCTTCATCAGGTCGGCGTTAGGAATCTGATCCTCGGACAAGACGATCTCCTCGTAGGTCTCGGAGTTCATAAGGTGGTAGCCGAGGTTGTCCTTATATGTGAACTGGTATTGGCGATGCTCCACGCGAGCCTCGGTGATCTTGACACCGGAGTTGAACGTGTTGTCAATCACCTTGCCTGTCTTGAGGTTCTTCAGTGTGGTGCGGACGAAAGCCGGGCCCTTGCCAGGCTTGACGTGGAGGAACTTGACGATGATGTACAGCTGGCCGTTGTACTCAATGCACATGCCATTGCGGAAATCTGCAGTTGTTGCCATATCCTAGTTTTGCTCTGAATAGTATTGTTTACAAAATCGCTTGCAAAGCTATAAAAACCATACAAAAAACGCAAAGAGAAACGGCTAGAGCGAGGCAAATTTGGGCACGTGGCAAAAATGCGGAAGCGCACGCGGCCCGCAAGGTCCACGTGCGCTTCGTAACTCTGTTTCCGTTTAGAACAATGACGGCTGTTCCGTATCGTCAGCGTCGGTGTCTGCATCGTCGGGGCCGTCTTCCGCGTCGTCCGCCGCGGGGGCTGTTCTGACTGTCGGGATGAGAGGCTCAAGCTCTTTCACCTTGCCCACCTCATATATGGCCAGGCGCTTGCCCTTGGCCTTGACCCCTTTCTCGCCAATGAACTCCGCGGCGTCAATCCTCTCGGCAGGCCGCCACTTGTCCGCGCCGCCATAGGTGACGGAGAAGAGCGGATGATCCTCGTCAGAGAGGGCCACGAGGCGGCTCTTGGCGTTCTCGCCTATGAAGTTGAGGGGCTTGGCCGTGGGCGTCAGTTTAAACCTCTTGATGTAGTGCTGCCCCGTCTCTCCGTCAACGTATATGGCCGTCCAGACCTTGTGGGGGTCGAACTTCTCGATGCGCTCAATGTTGTCATCAAAATGTTGCTCAAAGCCCGTGCCCGTGGTGATGGCGTCGCCGCCCTTGGTTATTACGAGAATCTTGTCTTCTGGGCCAAACTCACCCAGCAGCTCGCCGCGCCCGTCAGGATTGAGGCGCAGGGTCTCTGGCTCAAACCATATCTGCCGTCCGCCGAGCGTGCTCTCACCCCTGCGTTTCAGCACCACCTTGTGCACCTCGTTTTTCGTGACCACGTTTCCCTTTGATGCCCTGCCCTTGATGGCCAACGAGGCGAAGTCGAAGTCTAGCACTACATTTCGCAACTTGGCTCTGGGCCTCAGCAACACCTTGACCACCTCGGCCTCGCCATTGGCGTTGGCGCTGAAATATCGCAACTTGGTCCCCTTGGCCCCGCTGGTGAGGTCATACTCGCGGTCGCGGGTTATGCCCGTGACGTTGAATCGCTTGGCGAAGGTGATGCCCGTCTCGCCATCGGTATACACGGCGTTGTAGACGGTGCGCGTGTCGTTTTTCTTGAATATGGCCACGTGCATGACGCCAGTGCCCACGTCCACTTTCTCGTCAATCTTCTTGACCACGTAGCGCCCGTCAGTGTAGAAAATGATGACGTCGTCGAGGTCGGAGCAGTCGGCCACGTAGTCGCCTTTCTTGAGTCCATAGCCCATGAATCCGTCTTCGCGGTTGATGTAGAGCTTCTTGTTGCGCTCCACCACCTTGGCGGCCTCAATGTTGTCAAACGAGCGTATCTCGGTGAGGCGGGGGTGGCCCGCGCCATATTGTTTTTTGAGGCGGCGGAAATATGCTATCGTGTAGTCCACAATGTGCTCCAGGTCATCCCTCGTCTTGTCCATCTCCTCGGCCAGAGCCTTGAGCCTCTGCTCGGCCGCCTCGGTGTTGAACTTGAGGATGCGGGCCATCTTGATCTCAAGAAGGTGGAGGATGTCATCGGTGGTCACGTCGCGCATCAGCTTGACGCTGTTCGTGGCGAAATAGGCTTTGAGGCGGGCGTCAATGTGGGCCACGGCCTCGTCGGTCGAGGCGGCGTCTTCAAACTCCTTGTCCTTATAGATCCGCTCCTCAATGAATATCTTGTCTAGCGAGAGGATGTGCCACTGCTGCGCCAGCTCGTCTAGCTTGATTCGCAACTCCTGGGCCAGCAGGTCCCGCGTGCGCTCGGTGCTGTGGCGCAAGATGTCTGACACGCCAAGGAAGTGCGGCTTGCGGTCTATGATGACGCAGGCGTTTGGCGAGATGGACAGCTCACAATCCGTGAAGGCGTAGAGGGCGTCGATGGTCTTGTCTGGCGAGGCGCCGGCAGGCAGGTGGATGATGATCTCGGCATTGTCTGCCGTGTTGTCATCTATCTTCTTGACTTTTATCTTCTTGTCATTGACCTTCAGGATGGACTCTATGACAGACGATGTGGTCTTGGAATACGGTATCTCGGTTATGGCCAGAGTTCGGGCGTCTCGTTTCTCAATTTTGGAGCGTATGCGGACCACCCCGCCCCGGAGGCCGTCATTGTATCGCGAGACGTCTATGCTGCCACCAGTGGGGAAGTCGGGATAGAGCGTGAATGGCTTGCCCTCAAGATATGCCACGGAAGCGTCGATGAGCTCGTTGAAGTTGTGTGGCAATATCTTGGAGGCCAGCCCCACGGCGATGCCCTCCACTCCCTGCGCGAGCAGGAGCGGGAACTTCACGGGCAGGGTCACGGGTTCCTCGTTGCGGCCATCGTAGCTCTCTTTCCACACGGTGGTCTTGGGGTTGAAGACCACATCCTGGGCAAACTTGGTGAGGCGCGCCTCGATGTATCGCGGGGCGGCGGCCCCGTCTCCCGTTATGATGTTGCCCCAGTTGCCCTGCGTGTCAATGAGCAGCTCCTTCTGCCCCAACTGCACCAAGGCGTCGCCTATGGATGCGTCGCCGTGAGGGTGGAAAGACATGGTGGCGCCCACAATGTTGGCCACTTTGTTGAACCTGCCATCCTCCAGCCGGCTCATGGTGTGCAAGATGCGCCGTTGCACGGGCTTCAGGCCGTCATCGATGTGCGGCACGGCGCGCTCCAAGATTACGTAGGAGGCGTAGTCGAGAAACCACGACCTGTACATGCCGTGGAGGTGGCTCTTCTTGACGGCCTCGGAGTCCCAAGCCGGGGCGTTGCCGCCGTCGTCAGCGGGGAGTGCGCCGTCTTGGCCCGCGTCGTCGGCCTGCGGGTCTTGGTCTTGTATGATGTCGTCGTCTTTTGTGTCGTCGCTCATGAGATATGTTTGTTGTTGGTGATTGCCTCTCTCGCCCTGCCCTGCGCAGGGCGATGTTACTCAGCCTCTTCCTCTTGCAAGATGTGCAAGTCTTTGTCTACCAAGTCTTCCTCGATGACGAGATTGTCAATGATGAAGTTTTGCCTGCTGGACGTGTTTTTGCCCATATAGAACTCCAGCAGGTCGTGAACCGCGTCGGAGCTTTTGAGCATGACAGTGTCCAGCCTCATGCTGGGGCCGATGAACTCCTTGAACTCTTGCCAGTTGATCTCCCCGAGACCCTTAAACCTGGTTATCTCCCTCTGCGCGCCCAGCTGCTTAGCCGCCTTGTCTCGCTCCTCCTCGGAATAGCAGTAGAGGGTCTTCTTCTTGTTTCGCACTCGGAAGAGCGGCGTCTGAAGTATGAACAGGTGCCCGTTCTTGATGACCTCTGGGAAGAACTGGAGGAAGAACGTTATCATGAGCAGTCGGATGTGCATTCCGTCAACATCGGCATCGGTGGCAATGATGACTTTGTTGTACCGGAGGCCGTCTATGCCGTCTTCAATGTTGAGGGCGCTCTGGAGGAGGAAAAACTCCTCGTTCTTGTAGATGGTGTCTCTCCTCAGCCCGAACGTGTTGAGTGGCTTGCCGCGGAGGCTGAAGACGGCCTGCGTGTGGGCGTCGCGGCTCTTGGTTATGGAGCCGGAGGCCGAGTCGCCCTCGGTGATGAAGATAGACGTCTCCTCGCGCCGGGCGTTGCCGGCATCGGTCAGGTGGATGGTGCAGTCGCGGAGCTTTCGGTTATGGAGGTTGGCCTTCTTGGCTTTCTCGCGGGCCTCTTTTTGGATTCCGGAGATGGCCTTGCGCTCCTTCTCGCTGTCAACAATCTTTCGGTTTATTATCTCCGCCGTGTCGAGGTTTCGGCGCAAGTAGTTGTCGAGATGCTCGGAGAGAAAGTCGCCCACGTAGTTGCGGATGGAGACCCCGCCATCGGGGCTCATGTCCTTGCTTCCCAACTTCGTCTTGGTCTGGCTCTCGAAGACCGGTTCCTGGATTCGGATGGAGACGACGGCGGTGAGGCCGGAGCGGATGTCGGCCACATCGTAGTTCTTGCCATAATAGTCTCGCAAGGTCTTTACAATGGCCTCTTTAAAGGCCAGCAGATGCGTGCCGCCCTGAGTGGTGTGCTGTCCGTTGACGAATGTGTAGTATTCCTCGCCATAGTGGTCGCAGTGGGTGAAGGCTATCTCCAGGTCATCTTTCTCAAGGTGGATGATGGGGTAGAGGGCCTCCTCGGTCATATTGTCCAGGAGCAGGTCAACCACTCCGTTCTGGCTTTGAAATTTCTCTCCGTTGAAGGTGAGCGTCAGGCCCTTGTTGAGGTAGGAGTAGTTTTTTAGCATCTGGACGATGAACTCGTCCCGGAACGCGAAATTCTCGAAAATCTCGGGGTCGGGGGAGAACTCCACCTTGGTGCCGTTTTTCTCTTGCGTCGGCACCACATCATGCTCCTTCACCACCTTGCCGCGCGAGAACTCCACCACCTTGGCCTGCCCGTCGCGGAAAGCGGAGACGATGAAACGCGTGGATAGCGCATTGACGGCCTTGATGCCCACGCCGTTGAGGCCTATGGACTTTTGGAAGACGGCACTGTCATACTTTCCGCCAGTGTTCATCTTAGAGGCCACGTCCACCACCGAGCCCAAGGGGATGCCGCGGCCAAAGTCACGCACGCTCACCGACCCGTCGGCTGCGAGAAGAACGTCAATCCTCTTGCCGAAGCCCATCATAAACTCATCTATTGAGTTGTCAATCACCTCTTTGATGAGCACGTATATGCCGTCGTCGGCGTAGGTGCCGTCTCCCAGTTTGCCAATATACATGCCTGGGCGGCGGCGGATATGCTCCTGCCACTCCAGTGTCTTGATGCTGTCTTCGCCATACTCAGCCGCCGCGGCCTTGATGTCTTTTTCTTCTTGCTCGCTCATTAGTTGTTGTCGTTCTTCCGCTGTTGTTGGAGGCCCTCCAGATGTGGGCTTTGGGCAAAGGTAGAATTTTTTTCGGGTAGATAAAAAGGCCCCGCATCGGTCAGATGCGGGGCCCATGTGGGAAGAAGCCTGTCAGGCCGCTCCGCTATTTCTCTAGCTTTGAGGCTATTAATTGAGCCGTCTCGGCGAATTCTTTCTCGGTGAGGTGGACGCGCTCATTCTTGAAGTTGAGCGTGGCCTCGCTGTCCATCGGCACCAGGTGGATGTGGGCGTGAGGCACGTCAAAGCCCAGCACCGCCACCCCCACCCTCTTGCAGCCGAGAGCGGCTTTCTGGGCCTTGGCCACTTTTTGCGCGAAGAGCGCGAGGCTTGCCATACGCTCAGGAGTGAGGTCGAAGATGTAATCCGTCTCGACCTTAGGGACGCACAGCGTGTGGCCATTGGCGAGCGGGTTGATGTCCAAGAACGCATAATTCTCCTCGTCTTCCGCCACCTTGTATGACGGAATCTCGCCATTAATTATCTTGGTGAATATTGTAGACATGGCTCGGCTGTCTTTAGTGGTTAACAATATGCATTACTCGACCGAGAGGGCTATGTCCAGCACCTCAAATGTCATGAGGCCAGCAGGAACCTTGATTTCCGCCTTGTCTCCCACCTTCTTGCCCAAGAGACCCTTGGCAATGGGCGTGGTGAGCGATATTTTGCCAGCCTTGAGATCCGATCCCTCAGTCTCGGGCACAATGGTGTAGGTCATCTTGGCCTTGGTCTTGGTGTTGAGGATGGTGACGCGGCTGAGCAGCTGCACAGACGAGTTGTCTAGCTTGCTGACGTCGATGACGCGGCTGTTGGCTATGGTGGACTTGAGTTTCATGATCCTGGACTCAAGGTGGGCCTGTGCCTCTTTGGCTGCGTCGTATTCGGCGTTCTCTGACAGGTCGCCCTTGTCACGCGCCTCAGAGATGGCCGCGATGACCTTTGGGCGTTCAACACTCTCGAGCTCTGCCAGCTCGTCTTTCATCTTCTTGAGGCCGGCTTCTGTGACGTAGTTGATAGATGACATAGTTGTCTCCTCCTTAATTTGTATTTCGTTAGTGAAACGTATAAAAGAAGAGAATCCTGAAACCAGAATCTCAGGATCCTCACCTTCTATATGGTTATTTATTTGTGTTTCTTTGCTTTGGCCAGCAGGCGAGCGAAGCTTCAAGGCTTTGCCCACACTGCCCGTCTCATTTCTTCAGGCAATGCAAAGTTACAACATTTTTTCTTTCGAATCAAAAATTTGAGTTTTGTGCGGGGCTAGTCCCTGTCAGAGCCAACCAGCTGGAGGACGTAGTAGAGGAGCGTGGCGAGCGAAGAGAGCGCGGCCACAAGGTAGGTATAGGCTGCCCATTTGAGAGCGTCCACGGCCCCGTCCCGGGTCTCGCCAGCAGCCACTATGCCACTCTCCGTGAGCCAGTTGACGGCCCTGCGGCTTGCGTCGATCTCCACGCCGAGCGTGACGAAAGAGAAGAGAGTGAAGACGGCATAGCACCCGATGATGATCTTCAGGGCTAGGGTGTAAGGCATAAGGTTTGGCATGATGAACGCAAAGGCGAACATGCCAATGAAGATGACGTTGAGGATGGTGGCAGACACGTTTTGGAGCGGCACCAGTGCGGTGCGGAGCGCCATGGCCTTATAGCCCTGCGCGTGCTGCAAGGCATGACCCGTCTCGTGAGCGGCCACAGCGGCGGCGGCCACGGTGCGGGAGGCGTAGACATCGGAGCTGAGGTTGACGGTCTTGTCCGCCGGGTTATAGAAATCGGTCAAAGTGCCGTCAACGGGGCGTATCGTCACGTCGTTCACGCCGTTGTCTCGAAGCATCCTCGCGGCAATCTCGGCGCCCGACAGCGGCAGAGGAATCTGGCTATATTTCTTGAACTTGCTCTTGAGCCTGCTGCTGACAACCCAGCTCAAGATGGCGAAAGCTCCAAAAATGACCCAAAGCATCATAAGTCTCTAATCTGTTTAATGGTTTATGGGGAATGGCGGGGCAAAAGCCTTGCCAAACGTTCTGTTTATGACATTTTGTCAGCCGCAGGGTTCAAAACTCTGTCCACCACGACTTCCGGCTCAATGTCGAAGCAACGATAGTCTCCCAAACGGCAAGGTTTGTTGCCGAAGACGGAGCAAGGGCGGCAACTCAAGCTGGCGCATTGCACACAGTCGCTCATTCTCTGGCCATTGCCCAAGAAACCGGCGAACGGGTGAGTCGCGCCCCATATGGAGACCACTCTGACGCCATAGAGCGAGCAGACGTGCATGGCGGACGAGTCCATGGAGAGCATGACATCTAGGTTAGACATCAAAGCCATCTCCTCGGCCAACTTCATACGCCCAATCATGACACTGCAACCATCGCGGCCTGCAGCCAAAGCCTCCGCCTTAGCCTTTTCGGCGGCTCCGCCACCAAAAAGGAATACTCTGACCCCAGGTCTCGCCAAGAGCAAATCTAGCACACGGGACATACGTTCCAACGGGTACATCTTGCCCGCGTGCTGAGCGAATGGTGACACGCCAATCCACACGTCCGCCCCTTTTACCAATCCGTTGCAGCAGCCAGGCAACGCCTCTTTGGGCCTCAGGCGCAGCCCATCGGGCACCACCAGACCGGCTCTTTTGAAGACGTCGGCATACCTCAGCGTCATGGGACTCAGCTGCTTATGCTCTTTGCCACTCACAAGCCTGCGCTTCTCGGCCCTGCCCTTGTCTATGGTGAAGACTTTAGCTCCAGCCAAGCGAAAGAGCGACCTCAAGACTTTGGTGCGCAACACATCATGCAGGTCTATGACCAAGTCATATTTGCAGGCCTCGTCTCGCCCTTGCGCCTTGCCGCTCCTCAAGTCTCGGAAAAGACGCAAAAGCGACGCGAAACCGTGCCTCTGCTTGCGGATGTCCGTTCCCACGAAGTGGAAGTTGGGCAGCCTCTCAAAAAAAGGCTCAAAGAACGGGGTGGAGAGGAAATCGACATCGGCATCGGGGTTGGCCTGGCAAACAGAGGCCACAATGGGCGCGGTCATGGCCACGTCTCCCATCGCCGTGAGGCGCATGACGAGGATGCGGCGGCTCATTTCTTGTTGGCGTAGAGGATGGGGTTGAGAGACGGGTCGTTATACATCTTCATCTGCTTGTATACCTTCATGTATTTCTCTCCTGCCTCAATGTCCGCCAAGAGCTGCTGTATGGCCAAGGACAAGTCGTCATGCTGCTCATTGAGGACTGCCAGTTTCTTACCGCAAGCCTCTTTGTGAGCCTTGTCGGCGTCGGTGCGAGCGGCCTCAACGCCCATATGGTAAATCTTGAGGGCGAGTATTGAGAGACGGTCAATGGCCCACGCCGGACTCTCTGTGTTGATGCGGGCCCCGGGGTTGACTTTCACGTCTTTATACTTATCAAGGAAGTAGGAGTCGATATACTCCACCATGTCGGTGCGCTCTTGGTTGGAGGCGTCGATGCGCCTCTTTATGGAGAGAGCTTTGACAGGGTCAATCTGCGGGTCGCGGATTATGTCCTCAAGATGCCATTGCACTGTGTCGATCCAGTTTTTGCGATACATGAGGTGCTCAATGGCGTTGGCGGGATATGGGTTGTGGAGCGGGGCGTCCACGTTGTCGGCCTTGTGGTAGTCGTTAATGGCCTCGTTGAACACTCTCCAATAGGTTTCTGTCTCCATAATGTTCTCTTTTGGTTGGGAAAGAATGGCTCTTATATGTCGCGAGGCGGGGGCCAGGCGCGTCGCACAAGCTGACGCGCCTTGCCTCCCGTCTCGGATGGTTTGTTATGAAAAATGCCGTGGACGGCTTACTTGCCGGTCATCTTGACCTTTACGAGGGGAGCGGCGTCAATGCTCTGCTCCGAGGTGTAAAGGATCACCTGCGAGGTCGTGTCGAAGATATAGATGAACTTGTTCTCTTTCCCCACCTCGTCTAGTGCCTTCTGATATTTGTCCAAGATGGGAGCCATGAGCTGCTGCTCTTTCTGCGAAAGGCTCTGCTGCGCCAGCTGCTGGAAGCTCTGGATGCGCGCCTGAGTGTCTTGAAGCTCTTTCTCTTTGGTGGCGCGGATGAGTTCTGGCAGGGAGTCGCGTTTGTTGGCATACTCCTGAAATTTCTGCTGAAGCTCATTTTGCATCACCGTCATCTGGTCCTCCAGCTTCTTGGCCTCATCTTGCAATTGCTGCTGCGCCTGCGCGAACTCAGGCAGCTCGGCTAGGAACTTTTGCGAGTTTATGTGGGCGAACTTTAGGTCTTGCGCCTCAACGCAGACGGAAGCGACGGCAATGACGGCCGCGGTCAGGATGGTCTTAACAAGTTTCATTTGAAGAGGTTGTTACGTGTGGGGAGTGTGTATGGGTGATTTTTATTTTATTCCGAGTTGCTTCTTGACGAGGTCGGTCACGTCAACGCTTTGCGAGCCGATGCTCAGCACGAGCCCCGCCTTTGCCTCAAAGATGTAGAGGAAGCCGTTGTTGGCTCCGACCTGCTGCACGGCGTTGAGAACCTTTTGCGAGATGGGCGTAATGAGCTCCTGCTGCTTTTTTTGGAGGTCTTGCATTGCCGTCTGCCGATAGGTTATGATTCGCTGCTGCATGTCTTGCAGCTCCTCTTCCTTGGCGGCCTGCTCTTCCGATGTCATGTTCTTTTGCGTCGCCTGATAGGCAGACACTTGCTTGCTGAAGTCTTCTTGCAGGGCCGTCAGTTGCGCCTCGCATTTGGCGGACTCGGCCTCCATGGTCTTCTTCATGGCCTGTGCCTCGGGGAGCGACTCAATGAGCGCGCCGCTGTCGAAATGGCCGAACTTCGGCTTCTGGGCCTCGGCTGTGAGGCAGAGCGCGAGGGCCGCCACGGCAGCGACAATCAGTTTACTAAGCATAATAGAGTTTTGGTTGGAAAAATGACGTGAGTGTATTCGCCTCTCCTATTTGCCGTAGCCAAGCTTTGCCAAGACGGCATCGGACACGTCCAAGCTCTTGTCCGCGAAAAGGAGACCCGCGGAGGACGCCTTGTCCCACACGGCGGAATAGTTCTTCTCCTGCGCCAATGAGGATATGGCGTTGAAGATCTGATCTTGAATGGGTTTGACGAGAATCTCGCGTTGCTTGAAGAGCTCGCCGTTTTGTCCGAAATATTGCTGCTGGAGCTTCTTGGCCGCCTGCTCTTTCTGGACAATCTCGTTTTCCTTTGACACTTTCATGTCGTTTGAGAGGAAAACGCTCTCGTTGCGATAGGTGTCATAGAGTTTTTCCACCTCTTGCATCTTGGCCTTGACGTCGTCTTCATATTTTTTTGAGAGCTTGTTGAGCTGCTCATTGGCGGTCTCATAGGCCGGGATGTTCTTGAGGATGTAGTCGGTATCGACAAAGACAACTTTCTGAGCCTGAGCCACGACGATGGCCGCGGCCATCAGTACGATTGAGAGTAATATCTTGCGCATTGTTGCTAAGATTTTTATTGTTAAACAATGTGTTCCGACGTTGCGCAGCAATAAGTGTGCCAAGGGCTAGAATGACTGTCCCATGACGAAGTGGAACTGGCTTCCGCCGGCGCCGTTGTAACCCGCGACCTCGTCGAAGCCGTAGCCCCAGTCCATGCCGAGCAAGCCGAAGATGGGCAAGAAGATTCTGACGCCGAAGCCGGCCGACCTCTTGAGGTCGAATGGGCTATAGTCCTCAAACTTGCTCCAGCAGTTGCCCGCCTCGGCGAAGGCCAAGACGAAGACGGTGGCCTGCGGCTGGAGGGTTATGGGGTAGCGCAACTCCATGGTATACTTGTTGTAGATGTTGCCATCGTAGGAGTAGGACGAGGACGCGCGGGGGGTGAGGGATGAGTTCTCGTAGCCACGCAGGCCGATGGTCTCCTCACCATAGGTGCTATATCCGCTCATGCCGTCGCCACCCATGACGTATTTCTCGAAAGGCGACTTGCGGTATCTGTTGTAGTAGCCCAAGAAGCCCATCTCGAACTTGCCCATGAGGATGAGCTTGCGGTTTGGCGTGAGAGGCTTGAACACCTGACCCTTGAGGCTCCACTTGTGATACTCAATGAAATTGTAGAGAACCTTCTGGTTATCCTCGTTTCGCCAGTCGTGGCTGGAGAAAGCGGAATAGGGCGGCGTGAACTTGACGCCGATGGAGAAGTTGGAACCCGAACGGGTGTAGATGGGGTTGTCTATTGAGTTTCGGGAGAGCGTCACGCCGAAAGCCAGGTTGTGGCTCTGGCCGTTTTGCATAAGGAAGTATTGCCAGTTGCGGAGGCGGTAGTGCTGGTATGAGACGTCGAGATAGAGCACAAACCAGTCATCGGGCCATGTGAGCCTCTTGCCGAAGCCGACCGAGAAACCGGACACTTTCCTATATTGCTGAAGGCTGCTCTTGCTCGGGACAACCTGCTGCTCATTGGAGTAGCCGCTGGAGTAGCCGTTGTAGAAGTTGTTGTAGTAGCTTGAGCTGACGCCCGTCTGTGAAGAGTAGAACGCGGAGACGGTGAGGGAGTTAGGCCTCTTGCCTCCGAGCCACGGCTCCGTGAACGAGAAAGAGAGAGACTTGAAATATTTGCCGTTGGCCTGAGCCTTGAGCGAGAGTTTTTGGCCATCGCCCGTTGGGAGCGGAGAATAGGCCTCTTTGTTGAATATGTTTTGGAGAGAGAAGTTGTTGAAAGAGACGCCAATGGAGCCCACGAACATGCCTGCGCCCCAACCGCCGGAGAGCTCAATCTGGTCATTGCTCTTCTCCTCGAGGTTGTAAACAATATCAACCGTCCCGTTGTCATAGTTAGGCTGCGGCACTGGGTTGATGGTCTCAGGATTGAAATGTCCGAGTTGCGCAAGCTCACGCACGGTACGAATGAGCTCCGACTTGCTGAAGAGCTGGCCTGGCTTGGTGCGAATCTCACGGCGGATGACGTGCTCCTTGGTCTTGTCGTTGCCCTTGATAATCACCTCATTGATGGTGGCTTGCGAACCCTCCACAACTCTCATCTCCAAATCGATGGTGTCGCCCTCTACTTTGGACTCCACGGGAGTGATGTTTGAGAAGAGGTAACCATTGTCCATATAGAGGTTATGGACGGCGTCATCGTCTTGGAAGAGTCGTTTGTCAAGTTTCTTGGTGTCGTAGATGTCGCCACGTTTCATTCCGAGGACATGACTCAGGTACTCTCCAGTGTATATGCTGTTTCCCACCCAAGAGACATCTCCAATGAAATATTGGTCGCCCTCCTCGATGTAGACGTCAATGTCCACTGTGTTGTCGTCATTGCGCTCCACCGTCTGCTTGACCACCTTGGCGTCATGATAACCATGCTCATTGTAGAAGTCGATCAAGGCCACGAGGTCTTTCTCATAGAGCTCCTTGACGAACTTTTTGGTGCGGAAGAAGTTCATAAGACCCTTCTGGTTGGTCTTCTTCATGGCCTTATTCAGCTTCCTGTAGCTCATGACGTTATTGCCATGGAAGCGCAGCTTCCTGACTTTCACCTTGTCTTTCTTATCCACCGTGATGTCAAGAATCACGTGGTTATCTTTTTCCCTGTCAGCCCTTTGGTTCACGGAGACTTCGACATTGTAGAAGCCTTTGCCCACAAAATAGTCCTTGACATATTTTTCGGCCCTCTTGACGAGGAAAGGCGTCACCTGCGCCTCCTCCATAATGGCCACTTTGTCATGAACGTCTTTTATGTCGCTCCTTTTCAGGCCAATGAAGTTAACCTTGCTCAACCTGGGCCTCTCCTTTAGCGCAATCTCAATGACGACGTGACCCTCAGCGGCGTCCTTATAGAACATCTTGACATCTGAAAAGAGGCCATTGTTGAGGTATCGTTTGACGGACTGCGTTATCTCGTCTCCGGGGATGGCGACCTCTTGCCCCTTATGCAGGCCGGAGAGATTGACGAGGAGCTGCTGATCCATGTGCTGAATGCCGGAGACAACAATGTCATCAATGATATACTTGCGGGCGACACCCGAGTAAGACACTTTCTCCACCTTTTGGTCGGCAGAGTCAATTGCCGTGGTGTCAGACTGCGCCAAAGCCTGCCCGCAGGCCGCGAGGATGAGAAGATATGTCGCCAGGAGAAGTTTTTTCAACATTGAATAGTTGTGTTGCGAATGTGGGATGAGGAGAGAAGTGTGTGTCGCTTAGCGTCGTGGTTTCATTTGGCCTCCACCTGCTCGCTCGTCTTGCCGAAACGGCGCTCGCGGTGCTGGTAGTCCACAATGGCCTTGTATAGCTGCTCCGCGTCGAAGTCTGGCCACAAGGTGTCGGTGAAATAGAATTCAGAATAGGCCGCCTGCCAGAGGAGGAAGTTGCTTATGCGGAACTCACCGCTGGTTCTGACTATGAGCTCGGGATCCGGCATAAAGCTCGTGGGCAGGTAGCTGGCGAAGAGCTTGTCATCCACCTTTTTCGGATCCACCTCGCCACTTGCCGCAGCCTGGGCAATGGCTTTGGCAGCCTGGGTGATCTCCCATCGGCCGCTGTAGCTGAGAGCCAAGACTAGCGTGAGACCGGTGTTTGACTTTGTTTTCTCCACGCTGTCGTCCAACTTCTTGCGGAGCGTTGGCGGGATGTTGCCATCGCCCACTGTCATGAGGCGGACGTTGTTTTTCATAAGGTCGGCAATCTCGCTGTCTATGGTGGCGGACAAGAGCTTCATGAGGCCATCGACCTCGGCGGCGGGACGATTCCAATTTTCAGTGGAGAAGACGAAGAGGGTGAGGAATTTGACTCCGACAGCCCCTGCGGCCTCTGTGACGCGGCGTACAGACCCCACGCCGAACTTGTGGCCGACGAGGCGAATGCTGCCTTGCTTTTTGGCCCATCGGCCGTTGCCATCCATAATGATGGCCACGTGTCGCGGAACTCTGTCGAGGTCTATTTGCTCCCTATATGTCATTTTTATGGTAGGTCTAAGAGATGAAAAGACGCGCCACCGCTACCTGCGCCTGCCGGGGTTGTAGCCATCGTTGCAGACGAGTGAGCGCGGCCACATGCTGAACGTGAGCGAGACGCAGGCCGACGCGAACCAGTCATTGTTATGCGTTGGCTTGTGCACCCTGTTCTTGTAGGGGTCGGACGGGTAGAACGTCTCACTGTAGTTGTAAATGCACTCCAACTGGTCGGTAAACGTCTTGTGGAACGTCCACTCCACGCCAAGGCGCACGAGCTTATTGAGTTTATACTTAACCCCAAAACCAAAAGGCAAAGATAATATAAATTGCCGTTTTTTGTCTTTACCCAGGTAATGGGAGTAGGCGGTCATACCGAGACCCAGAGCCAGATATGGCGAGAAGCGCGTCTGCTCTTTTTTGAAGAAATGGTCGAAGCTCAAAAAATTGAACTCACCATAGACCGAGACGTCGAGAAGCCCGTTTTTGAAACTCGTGTCTCCCGGCCTCAGCACCTCGGTCTGCCCTTCCTCAAATGGGCCTGCATGGTCGTGAGGATAGGAGTAGATGTCGGGGTTGGACTTGTCATAACTGCCCGCGATGCCGAAATATCCCGCCACGGCCTTGAGCGCGATGCGGTCCGAGACGATGTAGCGCGCAATGAAACCAGCGGCTGGGCGCGTGTCTTTGAACTGCTGCGAAGGGTTCATCTCCCCCAAGTAGTAGCTGCCACCCGCCATGAGACCTAGCTCCAGCCTGTCTTGCGCCATCGCCTGGGAAGTGAAGACGGCCACGGCGACGGCAAAGAGCGACAGGCGCGCGGCGGCAAGGCGCCCGCACTCCGCAAATATTGCCAATATGTCTTTACGAGTCAGCAAGATTTCAATTGACGGCTATAAAAAATCTACGAAAGGTGATCGGCCGGCCTCTTGCCTGGCTCGTTACGGGCGTCCGCCCCCCACATGAGCTTCTCGCGCAAGGTGCGGAAAAAGGAGTAGCTGGCCAACTGGATTCGCTTGACCCCGATGCTGGCCTTGGCAATGCGCAGCCTGCCACCGTTGGGCATGAGGTGCGTCTGGCCGTCGAACGAGGCCATGACGTTTGGCGCCCGCCCGTCTACAAGGATGTGTAGCACCACGTCGTCTGGCAACACGAGGGGGCGTATGGAGAGATTGTGCGGGGCCACGGGCGTGACGATGAGATTATGCGACGTGGGGGCCACGATGGGGCCGCCTACGCTGAGCGAATAGGCCGTGGAGCCCGTGGAAGTGGAGACGATGAGGCCGTCGGCCCAGTAGGTGGCGAGGTAGTCGCCGTCTACATACGTGTCCAGCGTCAGCATGGACGAGTTGTCGCACTTGGAGATGGCGAATTCGTTGATGGCGTAGCCTATGGGGTCGCGATAGCCATCGGCATACATGTTGATGACCGTCACGTCCGTGGTTCGATAGTTGCCCATAAGGAGGTCCGCCACAGCCTTTTGCAACTGCCCTGGAGCCACGTCGGAGAGGAAGCCGAGCCTGCCGCGGTTGATGCCCAAGACCGGCACGCCGGAGCCCATCACCATCTTGGCCGCGGCCAAGAACGTGCCGTCGCCACCGACGCTCAGCAGAGCGGCGGAGCCGTGCACGGCATCGAGCGAGGCCACCCTCTCGACATGAGCCACCTCGCGAAAGCTGGCCGAGAGCATCTGGTCATAAAGAGCCGCCCACACGCCCACGCGCGCGCCGGCAGCCACGAGGGCGCAGACGAGGGTGGAAAAGGTGTCTGACGACTGATAGTCGAAATGACGGCTGAATATTGTGTAGAATGGCTTGTCGCTCACGGTTGGAAAAGTGAGGTTATTTGGCGGAATGAGCGCAGCCCAACAGGCGCGAGGCCAAAGCCTTGAGGTCGAGGCCGCCGAAGTTGCCCGACGTCATGAGCAACAAGACCGCGCCACGCAGGTCTGAGGCCTCGAGCCTGGCCACCACGTCTTGGGGCCTCGTGAGAACCACAAGGCCCTTGTGGGCGAAAGCGGCCTCGACATCGGCGGGCGAGAACTGCGCCAAACGCTTGTGGGCTATGACTTCAGGATTGAAATAGACAATGGCCTCGTCGGCGGCGTCCATCGTGCCCGCATATTGGGGCAAGAAGTCGCGCGTGAGGCTGCTGAACGTATGCAGCTCCATGCAGGCCACAATGCGTCGGCCCGGGTATCGGCCACGGACGGCATTGATGGTGGCGCGGAGCTTAGACGGCGAGTGGGCAAAGTCAAGATAGGCCACAGAACCGTCGGCCGCGCGGCACAACTCCTGGAGCCGCCTGGCGGCACCGTCAAAAGAGGCTATGGCCTCGGCGAACTGCGCGTCGGTCACACCCACCTCGCGGCAGGCAAGGAGGGCGGCGTTCATGTTTTGCATATTATGGTCGCCAAAGACCCCCACCCTGACGTCTTGACCGCAAATGGAGGCCCAGATGGCGTCGTCGTCACCCACGCGCCACTTGAACCCGTCGTAGGGCAACACCGTTACGCCCTGCGGGTAGGCCTCGGCCGCAATGGACGCGAGACGTTCGTCAGTATGGCAATAGATGAGGCTTCCGCCCGGCATGATGGAGTGCGCGAACTTGCGGAACTGGTCAACATAGCCCTCGAAGGTGGGGAAGACGTTGACATGATCCCACGCAATGCCCGTGATGACGGCCACATCGGGGTGGTAATGGAGAAATTTAGATGTGCGGTCTAGTGGCGACGTGAGATACTCATCGCCCTCGAACACAGCCACTTTGGCCGTATGGGAGAGACCCACCATAGTATCAAAGCCCTCAACCTGCGCGCCGACCATATAGTCGAACTCCATGCCCACATGGCGTAGCACGTGCATAATCATGGCTGTGGTGGTGGTCTTGCCATGGCTGCCGCCAACCACTATGCGCTTCTCGCGGGCCGTCTGCTCATACAGATAGTCTGGGAAAGAGTATATCTTGAGCCCCAGCTGGCGCGCCCTGACAAGTTCGGGATTGTCTTCCGTGGCGTGCATGCCCAAGATTATGGCCTGGAGGTCTGGCGTAATCCGCTCCGGGTGCCACCCCGCCTCGGCGGGCAGGAGACCATGCGCGGCCAAGCGGCCGCGAGACGGCTCGAAGAACTCGTCGTCGGAGCCGGAGACGGCATAGCCCTTGGACTGGAGGGCTATGGCCAAATTGTGCATCACGGCGCCCCCGATGGCTATGAAATGCACCTTGCCGAGGCTAGAAGTTTCCATATCTGTCATTCAGATGAGCTAATGCGTGTTTTTTCATTTGTCTCCCGCCGCCTCAATGACGTCGGTCAGCTCCACGGACTGGTCGGGCTGCGGCATCGGGCTGCCGTCTATCCGCTCGGAGTGGATGGAGAATGAGACACCCGGCAGCGAGCAGGCCAACGACACGGCATAGAAGAGCAAGCTGAGCGAGATGGCGCAGTTGGGCTCGACACCCAAGTAGCGCGAGCCTATCATAAAAGCCACCTCTCGCGCCCCGACTCCACCAATGGTGACAGGCACGGCCGAGGCTATGCTGCTGAGCAGGAAGAGGAACAGATAGTCTCCCAACGACCCCTCGGCGCCAAGGCCCTCCAAGATGGCCGCGGCCGTGAGCATCTGGAGGCCCTGCACGAGCAGCGAGACGGCCAGAGCCACGAGCGACGCGCCCGACAGACTCCTCTGCACGAGGCGGAAGAAAAGCCAATAGGCCCACACCCCGACGGGGATGAGAGCCAAGAGCCACAGCTGCAGCCCGCCGATGCCTTGGAGGCCCACGCTCTCGGCTAGGCCGGGACGGAAAGCGGCATAGGCCACAGTGTAGACGCAGATGGCGGCGAGGCCGCTGAGCCGGTCGCCCAGCAGGGCCATGACCACGGGCTTGACGCGGGTGCCATAGCGGCGGTGAATCCAATAGACCTTGTAACCGTCTCCACCCACCCCACCGGGCAAGAAAAAGTTATAGAACATGCCCAGCCAGTAGAGCCTCATATTCACAGCCCAGCCAATCCGCACCGGCACGGCCGAGAGCATCTTCCTGACCCTCTCGGAACTTACGGCCTGCGAGGCGGCATAGACCGCCACGGCCACGAGAAGCCACCACGCCCGCATGTTGCAAATGGTGGACCAAGTGCCAGAGAAGTCTATCTTGGAGAAGACGAAAGCCAAAGCCGCGGCCGAGACGCAGACTTTAAGAATCGTCTTGAGCGTCTTATTCACCTTCATTGGCCAAGCTTGCCAAAATGTCATCGGCGGCGGAGACGCACTCGGGGCAAGGCACGCGCCCGAGCCTCTTGATGTCGGCGCAGGTGACGAAACCACCCGTCCGCTCCTTGAAGAGCTCAAGGATGCGCCCCGCGCTGTCCGGCCGCGCCTGCATGGCGGCATAGAGCGCGCCACACACGCCACCGGGAGCCCTGCCCGTGCCGCACGCCGCGAAGCGCGCCAAAGCCTGCTCCGCGTCTAGCCCCATAAGCCCGCAATACTTGTAGGCCACGGCCTGCGCGCAGTTGTGGCAATACGGGGGTGTGCGGAATGTATCTGTTGCTTTCATGATCACTCAATTTGCGGGATGCGCAGCAAGGCATCCATCTCCAAAAAGCGGCGCGCCGAATCATCGCCATATTTGCTGACGGAGCGCAAGGCCCTGTCAAACGATTTCATCTCCGTCAGGTGATTTGTCTTGCTATAGAACTTATCGGCGTAGCAGACAATCTTCTCCTCGACAGAGACGGGAACCATGTCGCGGCGCGGCAGCGGGAGGTTGTTTCGCTCAATGTATTCGCGAGTCAGGCCGGATCCTGTATGTCGCTCACAGACAAGCGCATGATGCGGAAGTCCCTCCTCGTCCATCATTTGGCGACCCATGATGCCGTGGCATATGTAGGGCAGCTCGCCGTGGCAATCTATGTCTGGCGCGCAGGTGCGGACAATGCCCACATCGTGTAGCAGGGCAGCCTCGCGGACAAAGGCCACATCAGCCCCCAGCTCAGGATGCCCTTCGGCCACGGCCACGGCCAGGCCGGCCACGCGGCGGCTGTGGGTGAGCAGGATGTCCCACAGGCGCGAGCCACGGTCGTAATATTTGGCAATGATGGCCTCGATCTGCTCGTCGGTCATAGCCCCCTAGTGATGACGCGCCTTGAGCTCACGGGCCACGTCTTCAATGCGGAAGCCCTTGTGTGTGAGCAAGACAATGAGGTGGTAGAGCACATCGGCGCTCTCGTAGATGAAGTTCTCATCATCTCCCGCCGTGGCCCCAATGACGCACTCCACAGCCTCCTCGCCCAGTTTTTTGGCAATCTTGTTGGTTCCTTTGCGGAAGAGCGTGGTGGTGTAGCTGCCGTCGGGCATCTCTTGGTGGCGGCGATCTATGAAGTCTTGCAACTCCTTGAGGAACATGACGTCGTCAGCCTCATTGACCTCGCCCCAACAGGTATCTGTGCCGGTGTGGCACACGGGGCCGTCGGGGTGCACCTTGATGAGCAGGGTGTCGTGGTCGCAATCTTCGGCAATGGAGACCACGTGGAGGAAGTTTCCGCTGGTCTCGCCCTTAGTCCATAGCTTCTGCCGGCTGCGGCTGAAGAAGGTGACCACGCCGTCGGCCTTGGTCTTGTCCAGGGCCTCCTGGTTCATGTAGCCGAGCATGAGAACCTTGCCCGTGGTGGCGTCTTGTATGATTGCCGGGACGAGGCCCGCCGAGTCTTTTGAGAAATCCATTGGTGTTATGGGTAAATGCGTTTATTGTCCTTAAACTATTTTAGCCTTACGGGTATTCCGCAGCCATTGAGATAGGCTTTCAGTTCGGGTATTCCTATCTCGTGGAAGTGGAAGATGCTGGCGGCGAGGCCCGCGTCGGCCTTTCCCTTGGTGAAGACGTCGCGGAAATGCTCCATTGTGCCGGCCCCACCCGAGGCTATGACAGGGATTGAGAGGCTCTCGCTGAGCCTGGCCAAGGCCTCGCATGCGAAGCCTGACTTGCAGCCGTCATGATTCATGCTGGTGAAAAGGATCTCGCCCGCCCCTCTCTCCTGAGCCTCATGAGCCCACGAGAAGAGCCGTTTCTCGGTGGCCACGCGGCCGCCGTTGACCGTGACGACCCACTCGCCATCGGCCTCCTGACGGGCGTCTATGGCGCAAGTGACGAACTGACTGCCAAAGTTGTGCGCCAAATCGCTTATGAGTTGCGGGTTTCGCACGGCGGCGGAGTTGACGCTGACCTTGTCGGCCCCGGCGGCCAGCAGAGTGTCGGCGTCGCTCAGTTCACTGATGCCGCCACCGACGGTGAACGGAATGCTGATGTGCCTCGCAATTCGCTCCACAAGGCCCGCGAAAGTCTTGCGACCCTCATGACTAGCCGTAATATCCAAGAAGACAAGCTCATCGGCACCCTGGCGCGCATATTCCGCACCGAGTTCCACAGGGTCGCCCACATTCTTGATATTGACAAAGTTAACACCCTTGACGGTCTGCCCGTCACGGATGTCTAGGCAGGGGATAATGCGCTTTGCTATCACAACGAACCGATATTTCTGTCAGAATGTTGCAAAGATATGGAAATGCGGGGTTACTTCTACTGCGGCAGGTGCAAATTGGGGCATTTGTGAGTGGCCTACGGGAAGGAAGCCTGCAAAATTTGAACGGCAAAACTGCAATACCACCGCACAAAATACCTAATGATGGGTTAAATACCATATGGCCAAGGTCTTCCTGTGTGCATTATCACAAAACGAAACCCGATTTGTTATTTTAGACGATTTAAAAATACCGCATTGCGGTATTGGCGAAACAAAAACTCCATTATACATTTGCATCGTGTTCAGCTGGCACATATAGAGGAATCTAAATGTTTAACTTTAAAGATTCATTACAATGATGAAGATTCTGCTAGTAGCTGCATTGGCCTTGGTCGCAGCATTCTTGCCTGACACAGCGAAGGCAGCAGCAAGCAACCACAACGGGCTTGGCCTCAACATCGCAGCCACCAGCAGCACTTCAGTCACCGATGCCGCAAAGTGCGAGACCGTGGTCATCGTCAAGGGTGGCAACGGAGATGTGGTGATCGAAGTCCCTGACGACGTAGTTATAATTATCGTCCCCGGCAGGAGATAGGCTCATCAACCACCAAGAGCAGTGGCGAGCATATTCAGGTCTCGCCACGCTCTTTTTATTTTTAACACCCGCACTCTATGACACACTCAAAGACAATCTTCACCAGCCTGCTTGCAACCATGTCGGCCATAGCCGCCACCGCGCAGCCCGTGGCTCTCGACGTGCAATACGTCAACACTCTAAAGATGCCCAAGATGCTGGACCAGATTGAGGACATTGCCACAAGGCAAGCAACGATGGACTATTTTCAAAACTACAAGGAGACATTCTCACTCTATTACAACGGCACTGACGTTACTTTTTGCAGAGGCGAGAAGACGGACACCGCAGGAGTGGACGTGGCAAGGCAGGCAAGGCACTATATGAACTTACGCACGCGGGAAACACTAGAGACGAAGAGCTTGATGGACAAAGAGTTCGTTGTGAAAGGTACTATGCTGGACATTGACTGGGACATATACACGGAGAAAAGCAAGACCATACTCGGCAAGCAATGTTATCGTGCCACGGCGGGGCCGGACACCGCGCAAACCGTGGCATGGTTCTGCCCGGAGATAGCGGCCCCCGTGGGCCCGATGGGGACGAACGGCGCGCCAGGTCTAATATTGAAACTGAGCACTCCGGGGGCGGACTATGAGGCCACGCAGATTGAGGCCACGCGGCCAGACATCCCCATAAAACAGCCTAGAGAGAAAGACACGGTGACGGCAGAAGAATATAAAAAGGCGGAGAGACGATTCATGGCCAGCATAGGGGCCAAAGAGGGTGGCGGGATACAAGTGATTGAACTATAAGGAATCAGCATGACCAAACGCACAATCATATTGGCCCTGAGCCTCGCACTGGGGCTCGGGGCCTCGGCTCAGAACGCCTTTGAGCTGCGCGGGGCCGTGACCGACGAGCGAGGCGAGCCCCTGCCGTTCGCGACCATAGCCACGTCGGCCGACAGCCTTGGGAAAAGCGTAGGCAGCTTCGCTGTGAGCGGACAAGACGGAAGCTTCAAGGTGAAGATAAAAGACACGGACGCAAAATGGTGGGTCACAGTGCGCAGCGTGGGTTACCAGACCCACCGCCAGGCGTGGGGCAAAGAGACGTTTTTGCGCATAAGGATGCGCGAAGACAGCAAGACGATAGCCGACGTGACCGTGAAAGCATCGGCCTACGGGGCAAAAGTGGGCACCGACACCGTGACGTTCACGACATCCGTCTTCCGCAACGGCAGCGAGCAAAACATGACGGACGTGATAAAGAAACTGCCGGGCATGGCCGTGCAAGAAGACGGGAGCATGACGTTCAAGGGACAGAAAGTGGAGAAGTTTATGGTGGACGGCAAAGACGCCCTGTCGGGCGGCAGCGCGACCAAGACACTGCCTGCCGACTTTGCCGAAAGCGTTGAATTGATAGAGAATTACTCTGACGGCAACGTGGCCGACGCCTTCAGCTCGCGGCGCAAGACGGCCATGAACATAAAGACTGACGGCACGCGCAAGACCGCCTTCTACGCCCAGGCCATGGGCGGCGCCAAGAACAAGTTCGACCTCCGCAGCTCGGCATTCTCATTCGGCTCCGCCCAAAGCGGCTCCGCCACATTCAACGTCAACAACACGGGCGAGGCCGTATTCTCCATCATGGACTACATAAACGCCTCCGGAGGCATGAGCAGCCTAAGCGAAGCGGCGCAGAAAGGAGAGGCTCTGACAATCAGCGACGAAGAGTATTCCATACTGGCCAAGGGCGAAGACGAGCACAGGAGGACGGCGGGAGTGGCCTCGGCCAACGCCACCATAACGGGCCGAAGCGGCTACACACTGAACGTGAGCGCAATAGGCCACGCCACGGCCGCCAAGGGACTGAGCGAGAGCTCGGTGGAATATGTCACGGGAAACGGGCCGCTGCGGCGCGCGAACGCAACAAACAACGACAAGGAAGGACGACTGGCCACAGCCCTCCTGAACCAAAAACTGGACCGCGGCGGACGACTGAGCCTGCGAGCCACGACAAAACTGATGTGGACACGGAGCGACAAGACATCTGTCCACAACGAGAGCGAGACTGACGGCATCACAACAAACCACGATGACGACACGTGGCTTCGCTCGGCAGGAGCTAGCCAAACGCTGACGGTCAGCACGCTACGCGACGGACGGATGGCATATTACGGCCTGAGCCTCACGGCGCGCCATTCCGACAGCCGGACGCGCGCCGCCACAGACAGGCGGTTGCCAGACGCACTGCGCACGGACGCGGGCTTTGGCCAAAAGCGCGAGACAAAGGAGCTTCGAGCAAGCTGCCACGCCGGCATCATTGTGCCAATGGGCCTCGGAGTGGGAATAAAAGGGCAGGCGACGGTAAGCACCGGGCAGTGGAGAGCCGAATCCGACGCAGGACAGGGCAAAGAGAAACTGACCGACAACACCCTGAGCGCATATGCTGGATTGACGAAAGCCAAGGGGCTGTGGACATTCGACGCAGGCGCGCAGGTGGTGGCTTATGGGCAAAAAGCCGACACCGGCAGGCTGTGCGAATGGTGGAAATGGGCGGTGGAACCCTCCGCTCGCATGGGGTGGGCATTCAGCAAAGCCAGCAAACTGGTGGCCAACGTCAGCTACAGATATGCCCCTCGAAACCTAGACGACATCTCGCGAATGACGCTGCTGACGGCCTACGACGCGCTGAGGCTGCCATCGGCAGCGGGCAAAGAGGGCTCACGACAGCTCAAGGCCGACCTGACGTATAGCCTCTTCAGCCAATTCTCACGCACAGTGGTCTACGCCACAGTCTCATATGGCAAAGAGACCGGGGCCGTGATGAAAGACTACGCCACAGACGGCTACATCTGCACCCAGCAGAACCGCGAGGGCGGACGGAGCGAGACAGCGAGCGTGAGAGCCTACCTGAACAAAGGAGTCGGCGGGATTCCACTCTACGTCAAGGCCTCAGCAGAAACGGGCGGCACCAACACGCGGACATCTCGCGGCGGCGAGGCGCAAGACATGAAAGATCGGGACGCCCGGGGGACACTAGGCCTACAGACGCGCTTCCACTCCATCCCCGTCAATGCGGAAGTGAGCGGAAACTACTCGTGGGCTCGCACACAAATAGAGCGGCTAGACGTAGAGAACTACGGCAAAAACTACGGTGCTAAAGCCGCCATCACATATTCCCGAAACAAATTCTCGGCCACCGTCACAGGCAAGTGGAACAAAGGCACAAACTCCGGCTACACCGTGGTAGACCGCGACACGGACGTCACGGCCTCATACAAGTGGAAGTCCCTGACCTTCAAAATCAGCGGAATGAACATTGGCCACCTTGATGGCCGCGGCTGGGTGACGGAAAGCACCACGCCCTCCGTGAGCGTGACATCGCGCTACGGGAGGATGCCAGGACACATCATAGCCGGCATCAGCATAAACAAATAGGCATAGTCACAGCGAACAGAAAAAGCCTTTTCGCGCCCGCGCCTTGTGTGTGCGCGGGCGCATTGTTTTGCTCGCCCGGACGACCTAGATGTTTGTTGAGGAATGGCGCAGGTTTGCATGGAGGAGGTTCGTGTTTGGTTGAATATAGCCGCGCCGTCAGCCGATGGCGAATGGGATTCTTTCGAAATATCATACCTTTGCAAAGACAAATTGAGGGTCACCTATAACGAACAATTGCTAGCACCGCACCCACCGCAAGGCAAATAGTTTGCAAGTCACTCACACTAAAGTTAAACCAACATAAAAATTTCTGTTTTAATGACACATACGAAGATTACCTTTGCGGTATTTTCGCTAGCATCTTTTAGAAAAAACATTTTCATCGTTGTCATTTCTCTGTTTTCCTCTTTGGCGAACGCCCAGTGGCGACTTGACGGTGGCGTGCGAATGGGACGCAGCAACCTGAGGTTTATGCAAAACTCTATAGCACGTCCCTGGATTCCTATGTCCTACCGTGGTTCATTTTCTTGGGGAGCAGATATCAATGCCGGCTACGAGTTTAAGTATGGCCTGGGCTTTATTCTGGCGCATTGTATGACCACATCCGCACATATGGCGCGCTGCGCGGCTACCGAGACGTGCATGGAGTGGAGCATAAGATGCCGCTGCACAAGCACTCTTTTGACTTTGTGACAGTCCCGCTAAAACTTGAGTACAGAACCTTGCGAAATGTCGTGAGGCCATACGTGGGGCTTGGAGCATCATTCCTAGCACATAAGGGCATCAACTACACGTGGGACAGGTATGGACGCGGAGACAAAAGTGATCCGTACGTCGCACTATTCACCTATCACAAAGTGACGCCAACGTTCCTTTTCGGCCTCAACTTGGAGTTCAAGCGGTTCATCGCGGGCATAGCGGTGCGACGCGACCTAGCTGATTTTTGGGAGGATAGCCAACGCAGCATGAGCTCATTCCGCGTCAGGCAGGTGACCAGCAAGATTGGCTACAAGATTTTCTGAACTTTTACCAAGAGAAGAGACGTGAAGACACGAAGATTGGGGATACTGACAAGGACTATCATGTATGGATGCGGCCCTCAGCGCCGGACTTAATTCAAGCCACCCATCACTCATTTGCGTATTCATTCAGAATATTATAAATTTGCGCCAACAATTGAGCTGCACTTATAACGAACAACAGCTTGCACCGCACCCACCGCGACGCAGCACATTTTATAAGTTCCGCCCATCAAAGATTAATCAACACAAAATTCTTAATTTAATGACACTGAAAAGAGTGACGCTCTGGGCATTACCATTGGCAGTCACAACCATCGCTTGCGGCGATGAGAATCTCACACCAAGCGACAAAGCCACCTTCGCAACCGCCCAAGGACTAACCGCAGAACAAGGCACCCTGCACTTCGCCACATCCGATGACTACTTCCGCATTGGAGTGGAGCTGGCCAATATGGACCCGGACGAACGAAAAGCTTGGGAGACAAGCCAAGGGTTCAGCTCGCTGCTGACGTACACCGATGAGGTGACGGACAACTTCGAGCTACGGCTAGGGGAGGCCATGGGGAGAACAGACATCTTCAGCGTCTCGGCGGACAGCACGATTGACACAGACATCCCGCTAATGCTGGCCGCGGTGGCCAACAAGGAGGGTTATTTCTACATCGGCAACACCATTTGCAAGGTGGACAACCAAAGCATGGCCTCCGTGGAGAGCGGAACCGAGTCAGACGTTGACG